>DAIDKZ010000091.1 GCA_027449745.1 Acetobacteraceae bacterium
GCTCGCCGTCACCGCCTATTGCCCGCTGGCGCAGGGACGTCTCGCCGACCATCCGGAGCTCGATCGGATTGCGCGCAAGCACGGTGCCAGCCCGGCCCAGGTGGCGCTGAAATGGCTGCTCGATCAGGACGGCGTCGCGGCGATCCCGAAGGCAGCGCGGGAGGCGAGCCAGCGGGCGAATCTCGGCGCGCTGGCGATCACGCTCGACGATTCGGATCGCGCCGCCATCGCCGCGCTGCCGAAGACCCAGCGCTGCGTCAGCCCGGGCTTCGCCCCGGCATGGGACTCGGCGGCTTCCTCCTCGCCAGCCTAGAGCAACCTCCGATCGGCCCGAGCCGGAACGGCTCGATCAGATCGGAGGTTGCTCCAGTTGTCGGCCCTGCGTTGCTGAGTAAACTGAGAATCGCTCGAAACGCGCCATGGAGCGCCAGATGATCACGCCGGCCTATGTGCGGTTGATGGCCGCCTACAACGCCGAGATGAACCGCCGGGTCTATGCGGCGGCGGGGCGAATCGCCGATGCAGCGCGACGAGCGGACCGTGGCGTGTTCTGGAAATCCCTCCACGGCACGCTCTGCCATCTCGTCTGGGCCGACCGCATCTGGATGCATCGGTTCGAGGGCTGGCCGCGCCCGGTTGGCCGGCTCGCCGAAAGCGGCGCGCTGTTCGACGATTTCGCCGCGCTCGCGGCCGACCGTGTGGTGGTGGATACGGGCATGCAGCGCTGGGCGGATCATGTCGACGAGGCCTGGCTGGCGCAGGATCTGGTCTGGGCGAGCGGTTCGGCGGGGCGGGAGATGCGCCACGGCCGTAGCCTCATCGTGGCGCATCTCTTCAACCACCAGACACATCACCGCGGCCAGGCCCACGCCCTGATCACCGCCTGCGGCGAGGATACCGGCGATACCGATCTCTGGCTTGTCGTCGACGATAGAGCAACGACCGGTTCAGACTGATTCGCCGCGCGGCCAGTCTGGTCGGCCAAAGTTGCGACCGCGCTCCGTAGGCGCCCCTCGCCTCAGCCAGTGATGCGCCCGCTCCAGTTCCAGCCGCAGCCGGGGCAGCGCAGCGCGATGCCGCGCACGACACCGCCCCAGTTCCAGCCGCATCCGTCGCACCGGCGCGTGGCTGTGGCGCTGGCGGGCGTCTCTGCCGCCGTGCGCGAGGCGGCAGTGCCGTTGGCGGTTTCGCGGGTGCGGGCGAGGCGCGCGGGGTAGGCGAGGCTGAGGGACATGGTCGCTGCTCCGGGTTGGTCCATGCCCATGGAGCGCAAGCACCGTGCCATGCGTTTCGGCCAGGATGGCCGCGGCTTTCCGCCGTTCCGAGCCCAACGGGTGGGTCGCGAACGACCCGGCAGAGAGTGCCGCCCCGGCACGCCGTGCCGGGCGGCCCGTCAGAATCCCCAGGCTACCTCGCGCATGTTGGCGCGGGCGAGATTCCGGTAGCGGGCGAGCGCGAGCAGCGGGAAATACTGCTTGTAGCCGTGATAGCGGAGATAGAACACGCGCGGAAACCCGACCGCGTTGTACGGCTTCTCCTCCCACTCGCCATCGTCGCGCTGCGCCCGCGCCAGCCAGGCGATGCCGCGCGCGACCGCAGGGTGCGCCGCCTCGCCGGCGGCCATCAGCCCGAGCACGGCCCAGGCCGTGTGGGAGGGCGTGCTCTCCTTGTAACGGCCCGGCGGGGCACCGGCGTAGGTTTCCTCGTCCTCACCCCAGCCGCCATCGTCGCGCTGGGTGTCGAGCAGGAAGCCGATGGCGCGGCGCACCGACGGATCATCGCGGCCGATGCCGGCGGCGTTGAAAGCGCAGAGCACGGACCAGGTGCCATAGATGTAGTTGGTACCCCAGCGGCCGAACCAGCTGCCATCCTTCTCCTGCTCGCCGCGCAGCCAGGCGAGCGCGCGGGCGAGCACCGGCTCGTCCGGCCGCGTCCCGGTCTGGGCGAGGAAGGAGACGCAGCGCGCGGTGACGTCGGCGGTCGGCGGGTCGAGCAGGGCGCCGTGGTCGGCGAAGGGAATGTGGTTGAGCACGTCGTGGTCGTTGTCGACGTCGAACGCGCCCCAGCCGCCGCCGCGGCACTGCATGCCGACGATCCACTCGCGCGCCCGCGCGATCGCCTCGGCATGGGCAGGGTCGCCATTGCGATGCAGCAGCATGCCGACGACGGCGGTATCGTCCACGTCCGGATAGTGGGCGTTCTCGTACTGGAAAGCCCAGCCGCCCGGGCGCAGGTCCGGGCGGGCCACCGCCCAGTCGCCGGCAAGCTCGGTGATCTGCCGGCCGCGCAGCCAGCCGCAGGCGGTGGCGACGGATGCCGAGTGCGCGCCCTCGGTCTCGGCCAGCGCGTGTCCGGCGAGCCCGGTGTCCCAGATCGGCGACAGGCAGGGTTGGCAATAGGCGCGCTCCGGCTCGATCACCAGCAGCTTGCGCACCGAAGCCCAGGCGATCGCGGCATGGGGGTGCTCCGAGCCGTAGCCGAGCGTGTCGAACATCATCACGCTGTTGGCCATCGCCGGATAGATCGCGCCGAGCCCATCCTCGCCGTTCAGCCGCTCGATCACGAAGGCTTTGGCACGCTCGACCAGGCGGGCGCGGAAGGTACTGGGCACCAGTGGATCGATCCGGCGCAGGACCGAATCGAGTCCCTTGAAGAATCGGCCCCAGGGCGAGCGGTATGGCCCGCGGATCCAGTCGCGGATTCGCGCCGGGTCGTCGCGGAACAGCTCGCGCACATGCACGCCACGCGGATTGCGCGCGCGCGGCTTCAGATACATCAGCACCAGCAGCGGCACGATCACCGTGCGCGACCAGTAGGACACGCGCCAGAGATTGATCGGGAACCAGAGCGGCGCGATCAGCAGTTCGAGCGGCATCACCGGCACCGCGTGCCACGGTACCTCTCCGAACAAAGCGAGCTGCGCGCGGGTGAACACGTTGCTGCGCTCGGCGCCGCCGGCAGCGAGGATCGCTTCGCGCGCGCGCGCCATGTGCGGCGCCTCCGGATCGTCGCCGATCGCCTTCAGCGCGAAATAGGCCTTGACGCTGGCGGAGAGATTGAAGGCGCCATCATGGAACAGCGGCCAGCCGCCATGCTCGCCCTGGATCTCGCGCAGATAGACGCCGATCCGCCGTTCGAGCTCCGGCTCGATGCGGTCGAGGAAATGCTCGAGCAGCACATATTCGGCGGGAATCGTCGCGTCGGCTTCGAGTTCGAAGACGAAATGCCCGTCCGCGTTCTGCCGTCGGCCGAGTGCTGCGGCGGCGCTGGCGATCGTCGCGTCGAGCGTCTCCCCGCCGGGGGCGTCGGTCGGCATATCGGCAGCCATGGCGTGGATCCCTCGTTCAACCGCCTGCCAGCAGACAGGCGGCGGCAGCGTTGCCGGAGCGGATGGCACCTTCGATCGTCGCCGGCAAGCCGGTCGCGGTCCAGTCGCCGGCGAGGACGAGATTGGCGAGCCCGGTGCGCGGCCCCGGACGACGGGCCGCCTGATCCGGCGTGGCGGCGAAGGTGGCGCGCTTCTCCTTGACCACGCGCCAGGGCGGCATCGGGCCGGCCAGCCCGCAAGCGGCGCACACGTCCGGCCACACGGCGGCGGCGATCGTCTCGGCCGGCTGATCGACCATCCGGTTGGCGGCGCTGATGGTGACCGAGACGATGCCGGGCTTGACGAAGACCCATTCCGCGATGCCGCCGACGATGCCGAAGAACCCGGCCGGGCCAGGCGCGGCCTCGGTGCGGAAATGGATGTTGAGGATGGCCTCGAACGCGTCCGGCGCCGCGAGGCCGGGCAGCAGGTCGGCCGCGACCCAGGGCGGCACGGCGAGGACGACGCGGTCCGCACCGCCGAGCAGAATGGCGCCGTCGCCGGTCTGCAGCGCCCGCACCCGCCCGTCCGCGGCCTCCAGCGCGGCGATGCGCCGGCCGAATTGCGTCCGCGCGCCGCGGGCCGCGAGCCAGGCCAGGGCCGGGTCGATGAAGCTCTCGGAAAGCCCTTCGCGCGGCACCAGCGGCACGCAGGCGTCGCCACCGGCCATCAGCGTCTCGTTGACGACGGCAGCGAACAGCGCCGCGCTGCCGCTCGCCGCCGGCGTGTTCAGCGCCGCGACGGCGAGCGGTTCCAGCAGCGGGCGGAACAGCGGATTGGTGCCGAGACGCTCGGCGACGGTTGCCGCCGGCGCGACGCGACGCAGGCCGAGCAACCCGAGATAGTCGCGCACCCGGCTGCCGGGGACACGACGCGCGGGGAACAGCACCCACCAGGGCACGCGGCCACGGTTCAGCCGCAGCACCCAGCGCGCGCCACTCGCGCGGTCGAGAAACGGGAACACCGGCGCGCCCGGCCCGCCGAGCGTGGCGCGCGCACCGATGCGGTCGAGATAGGCGGCGGCGGCGCGGTTGCCGGAGAGCAGCAGGTGGTTGCCGTTGTCGATCCGGCAGCCGAGCTCGCGATCGAAATAGGAGCGGCAGCGCCCGCCCGCGGCCGGGCCGGCCTCGTACAGCGCGACCGAACGCCCGGCGGCGGTGAGTTCCGTCGCGGCGGCCAGTCCGGCGAGGCCGGCGCCGATGATATGGACGATGCCGCTCACGCGAACCCGTGACGCAGCGCCAGCCAGGCTTTCTGCCAGGCGGGCAGGCTGACCCGCCGCTCCGGGTGGCGCCAGCCCTCCTCCTCCAGCCGGGCGAGGATCGCGGCGTAGGTGGCGCCCATCAGCCGCGCGGGCTTCATTGCCGCCTGCTCGCAGCGGCGCATCGCCTCCTCGGCGG
>DAIDKZ010000092.1 GCA_027449745.1 Acetobacteraceae bacterium
CCTATGGCGACCACGCGGCGCTGATCGGCGCCATCACCCACGAACTGCTGCCGCTGGGTGACGATGTCGCCTTTCTGTGCGGCCATGGCCCGGGCTCGACCTTCGGCGAGGAACGGCGCAGCAACCCGTTCCTGCGCTGAAACGACGATCGCCGCCCTACGCCGAGGGCGGCGCGGCATCCATGGCCGCGCACTACTCACGCAATTGTGTGTACCGCGCGCCGCAATACCGCGCCCAGCAGCCATCGCCCTGCCCGACTTGGCTGCCGATTCCATCAATGATGTCATAATTTTAGTGATTTGATCGAGAGCCGGATGGCGGTGCATGCGATGGCATGAATCCGATGGACAATTTCTTGCGATCTCCCTATTATTGCCAAATCATTTTGACTTCGCTGACCGAACGAAGACCGCCGCTCCAGCGACGGGGCGGCCAACGCCAGGCAAACCAGAGTCAAGCAAGCCGAAGTCAAACAGGGGAGAGAATCATGGCCCAGGGTTCGACCGGTGGCGGGGGCGCCGAGTTCGTTCGCCGCATCGTCAATGATCCGAAATCCGTGCCCGATGTCGTCCGATTGGAAGGCTATCTCGGCGCCTCCTCCGAGGACGGGCACGAGCGGCTTTATCTCAGTGCCGACCTGAGCAGCTATGTCGAGATTCCGAAAGACGCGATCCTGCACCAGATGGACGTGCCGGCGGCGCACGATCCGCACGGCGCCGTCGTGGTGTGGGTGAAGAAGGACGCCGCGTTGCAATACAAGATGGCGCCTGGCCCCACGGCGCTGGCCCATTATTTCGCCGGCGCCGTCGCGGCTGGGGCTGCCGCAGGGGGCGCGGCCGCGCCGGGCGCGTTGCCGCTGCCGGTCTCGATCGGCGTCGCGTGTACCGCCTTGCCCGCCGCCTGCCCGCCGCCGACGCCGGCCTGCCCGACGCACCATCCGACGTGCCTGCCAATCTGCACGCACATTCCCGCCTGCCAGCATACGCAGATCGGCCAGGCGAGCTGTGCGCCCATCTGCACCGTGCATACCTGTGCCGGCCATGCCACCTGCGCGCCCGTGTGCACGGTGCAGACCTGCGCCGGGCACCTCACCTGCGCGCCGGTGTGCACGGTGCATACCTGCGCCGTGCAAGCGACCTGCTCACCGGTGTGCACGGTGCATACCTGCGCCGGCCATGCCACCTGCGCGCCGGCGTGCACCGTTCATACCTGCGTCGGGCAAGCGACCTGCGCGCCGATCGTGTGCACCCACCCGCCGGCCTGCCCGGCGCCGACGCCAGCCTGCTCGCATCTCGTTATGTGCCACCCGACGCTGCCGGTTGTCTGCCATCAGACCCTGCCGGCCGTTTGTGTGCAGAGCGCCGTCGTCGTCTGCCACCCGACCCTCGCCTGCCCGGTAGCCTCGGTGCCGGTTTGCCCGCCACCCCAGAGCATCGCCTGTGGGAGCATCGCCTGCGGGAGCATCGCCTGTGGAGGCGGCCTCGGCGCCGGCGGCATCATGTAGGCCCAAGGCGGCGGCGCGCCCCGCACGGATCGGGGCGCGCCGTGGCCGGCACGACGCCATGCATCTGACCGTTCCCAACCTGACCCACTACCTGCTCGCCCGCGGCCTGCTCGACACGCAGGCCGTGGTCGGCGGCGATCTGCTGATCCGCGATGCCAGCCGGCGCAACCGCAATTTCCAGGTCGTCCGCCAAGCCGCGCCGGGCCTGTTCGTCAAGCAGATGCGCGAGATGCAGACCGACGCGATGCTGACCTTGAAGCGCGAGGCGGCCTGCTACGACTACGCACGCGGCGTGCCCGCGCTGGCGCGGCTGATGCCGCGGCTCATCGCCTATGACCCGGCGCGCCATGTGCTCGTCCTCGAACTCGTCGCCGGCGCCGAGAGCCTCGCCGACTATCACGCGCGCGAAAAATCCTTTCCGACCGAGATCGGCGCCCTGCTCGGCGAGGGGCTCGGCCTCTATCACGCCCATGCCGGCGATATCGGCGCCGACCCGACGATGGCCGGGCTGTTCGCGCGGCAGGTCCCGGTGATCCTCACCCTCGGCCATGGCGGACACGCCATGCTCGGCCAGTTCGGCCATATCGGCCCGGCCCTCTCCGGGCTGATCGCACGCCACCCCGAGTTCCAGGCCGCGCTCGACGCGCTCGGCGACGAGTGGCGCTTCGACAGCCTGATCCACGGCGACATGAAGTGGGACAACGTGCTCGTCTTCACCGGCGCCGCGGGTGGGCGGGATTTCCGCATCGTCGACTGGGAGCTGGCCGATCTCGGCGATGCGGACTGGGATGTCGGCGCCGTGCTGCAGAGCTTCCTGGCAACTTGGATCCTGTCGATGCCGATCGGCGCGGGCCTGGCACCGCAGCACTATGTCGGCATGGCCGGACAGAAGCTGGAGACGATGCGCCCGGTGCTGCACGCCTTCTGGGACCGCTACGCGGCGACGCGCGGCATCGCCGAGGATCGGCGCCGCCCCGCACTCGAACGCTGCATGCGCTACGGCGCCGCGCGGCTGGTCTGGACGGCGCTCGAGCAGCGCCTCTACCAGGCCCAGCTCGATGCGCACGGCACGGCGCTGCTCCAGGTCGCGCTCAACATCCTGCTCGACCCGCCGCGCGCGGTGCGGGAGTTGCTCGATGCCTGACCAAACCACCGCGCCGCCGGGGCTGGACGAGGCGCTCGGCGCGGTCCGCGTCCTCGCCGCCGACAGGATCGCCTATGCCGACGAGGCGCCGATCGCCGTCGCCGCGACGGCCGGCATCGGCCCCGAGGATGCGCTGGCGCGCGCCTTGCAAGGCCTGCTCTATGACCGCGCCTATACGCGGCGCGATGCGGCGACGCGCGCGGCGGCCAACGGGGCCGCGCTCGAGGATTCCGGGTTCCTCGACCGGCTCGATGCCGCGAACGGCGCGCGCGAGCACTGGGATGCCGGCTGGGTCGTTCACCAGTTCGGCCCCAACGGACAGGTCTTCGTGCGCAAGGGCGAACGCGAGCGCATCGCCGTGCCGGGCGCCTTCATCACCGACCCGGTTCCTGGCCAGTCGCCCGGCATGGCGCCGACGCTGGGTGCGTCGGTGCGTCTGCGCGCGCCGCGCGCGGCGCCGGGCGCGCAGCCCGGCTATTGCGTCGTGTTCGGCGAGACGCTCGACGAACTCGCCGACGGGCTGGACCTGGTGCGGCTCTACTTCAACTGCCCTGCCGACGAGGGTCCGGCGCTGCTCGGAACCCTGTCCGCGGCGCTCAACCGGTTCCAGGTGCCGTTCCAGATGAAGCTTCCTGCGGCGCCTTCCCTGTTCGGCCGCACCGACGCCGCCGTGCTCTATCTCGGCGGACGCTATTTTCCGATCGCCGCGCGGATCATCGCCGCGCTCCGCGCCGGCTGGCGGCTCGATACGCCGACGCCGCTCTTCGCCCGCCCGCTCTGGCCCGGCATCGCGGCAGCGGTGGAACCTGGCAATGGCGAGAGTTTCGGCGCCCATCGCTGCCGGCTCACGGCCGAGGGCATCGTCGATGCCTGGCGTGACGGGCCGGCAGACGTGCCGGCACGGCGCGCGGCGATCGCGGCGCGCTTTGCCGCCGTCGGGCTCGACCTGGCGCGGCCCTGGCTTGGCCCGGGCGGGATCGAGCGCTTCCATCGCCCCCAGGAGCCCAGCCTGCCCAAGGAGCCCAGCCTGCCATGAGCACGGACCGCCTCGACTTCCTGCAGGCGGCGGACCGGATCGGTCACCGGCTGTGCCGCGACGCACTGTGGAGCGAGGGGCGCTGCACCTGGCTCGGCTGGGCGATGGAGGCGCATGGCGGGGCATGGCGCACCGCCTACCGGCCGGCGAGCGCGGTGCTGTACGAGGGCAGCGCGGGCATCGGCCTCTTCCTCGCCCGCCTGTTCCGCTTCACCGGCGAGCCGATCCTCCGCGATACCGCTTGCGCGGCGCTCGCGCATGCGCTCTCCGGCGCCGACGCGCTGGCCTCCGGCGGCGACTATGGGCTGCACGCCGGCCTGGGCGGCATCGCGCTCGCGTGCAGCGCCGCCGGCCGGCAGCTCGAACGTGAGGCACTGGCGGCGCATGGCGACGCGGTGCTGCGCCGCGCGGCGCGGATCGCCCCCGACCGCGATCGGGTCGATGTCATCAACGGCAGCGCCGGGCTGATCCCGCTGCTCCTCGCCGCGTCCCACGGGGAACGCGGCGAGGAACTGCTGCGCGCGGCGATCGCCCACGGCGAGCATCTGCTGGCGCTGGCGGCGCGCACGACGTCCGGCTGGTCGTGGAACACGCTCGGCTCGGGGGCACCGCCGGGGGCGGCGCATCTGCTCGGCTACGCGCATGGCGGCTCGGGCATCGCCTGCGCGCTCGCTGCGCTCGGGGCGGCGAGCGGGCGGGCAGCGTTCACCGAGGCGGCGCTGGCGGCGCTGGCCTACGAGCGTGCGCATTTCCAGCCCGACCAGGGCAACTGGCCCGATCTCAGAGATTTCGTCCCGCGGGGGACGGACGGGCGGCCCGCCTGCATGCTCGCCTGGTGCCATGGCGCGCCGGGCATCGGCCTGGCCCGACTCTTTCTCCATCGGCTGCTGCCCGATGAGCCTTGGATCCTCGCCGAGGCCGAGACCGCGATCCGGACGACCGCGGCGAGCCTTGGCGGAACAATGGCGACGAGCGGCAGCTTCTGCCTGTGCCATGGCGACGGCGGCAATGCCGACCTGCTGATCGAGGCATCGCGGGTGCTGGACCGGCCGGCCCTGCTCGCCCAGGCCCGCGCCGCGGGGGCCGCCGCGGTGGCGCGCTACGAGGACGGCTCGCTTCCCTGGCCCTGTGGCCTACCCGGCGCCGGCGAGACGCCAGGGCTGATGCTTGGCCTCGCCGGCATCGGCCATGCCCTGCTCCGGCTGCACGACCCGGAGCAGGTGCCATCGGTCCTGATATGCGCCACCGATCCGAGGTGGCCGCGATAGCTGTTGCGCCGCTACTCCTGGCCGATCACCGTGGCCACCAGCGGCACCGAGACCATCACCATCTGGTCCCCGCCCTCGATATAGCCGACGCGGAAGACGCCGTTGATCGGATGCCGGCCCGGCGCCGTCGGCGTTACCGGAACGGCGAACACCAGCGTGTTGTTTTCGGCGCTGCCGTTGACGATCTTGTCGGCGAAGGCGACGCCGCCATCGAGCGAGGAGAAGCGGCTGACGCGGTTGGTGTAGGCTTCGAGCACACGGAACCCGTCGCGCAGGTGCAGCGTGATGTGCATGACTGCACGCTCGCCGACGCGCGCGGTGACATCGCTCACCTCCACGCGATAGGGCTCGGTGAGCTTGTAGCCGACTTCCTCGGCCCGGGCCGGGGCGCCAGTGGCGGCGGCGCCGAATGCCGCGAGCGCCGCGCATAGTGCGAATAGAGCGGCGCGCGCGCCGCGCCCGGGCAGGCGGATGGTGAGGGGTTGAACGGATGGCATCGTCTGATCCCGCATCGTTCGACGGTGGAAAAGCCGAAAACCGGCCGCCATGACGGCGGCCGGCTCCGGAGGCTCAGTAAATGCCTTGATGCATTGCGGAGGTCGCCATGCATCAAGTCACGAGTTGGATCCCGCGGCCCGATCCAGCCAACGCCCGGAGCCGGGCGTCGGCGTCGGACCACGAGACGGTCGCAGCTTCGGCCATCCTTACTTGGTGACGGCGAACACCCAGATCACGCCGCCCTGAGGAATGTCCTTCTGCCAGCCGATGAGGTTGCTGATCAGGCCCTCCTGGAAGGCCGGATCGACACCGTAGCCGGACTGAACGGCGACGTACTGCACGCCATCGACCGAGTAGGACGAGGGCGGGGCAATGATGCCCGAGTTGGTGCCGAACTGCCACAGCTGCTCGCCCGTGCGGGCGTCATAGGCGCGGAACGCACGGTCATTGGTGCCGCCACCGAAGACGAGGTTGCCGGCGGTGGTGAGCAGCGAGCCCCACATCATCGAGCTCGGATAGAGCGCACGCCAGGCGCGCTTGCCCGAGTTCACGTCGTAGGCCTGGATCTCGCCGAAGAACCCGGCGTTCTTGTCCACGGTGAAGCCGATGTCCGGAATGCTGACGCCGGTCCACCACTGGCCAGCGACGTATTCCTGCACCGCGCCCTTGAGATGGCCGCAATGGTTGTCGTTGGACGGGATGTAGACCATGCCGGTGTTCGGGTTATAGGCTTCGAACGGCCAGTCCTTGCCGCCCCACAGGCTGGGGCAGAAGCTCGCTTCCTTGCCCGTTCCCGGCTTGTGGTCCATGTCGACCACCGGGCGGCCGGTTTCCGGATCGATGCTCTTGAAGACGTTCTGCTTCACGTAGGCGACGGAGTTCACGTAGCCGATGTCACCCGAGGATTTGCGCTCCAGCCAGTAGAGATAGCCATTGCGCTGCGGCGTCACCAGGCCCGAAACCGACTTGCCGCCATGGCTGTAGTCCACGACCATCGGCGCGTTCATCGCATCCCAGTCCCACGACTCGTTCTGATGGTACTGGAAATGACCCTTCATCTTGCCGGTCGCCGGATCGAGCGCCAGGGTCGAGGAGGTGAACAGGTTGTCGCCCGGGCGCTGGTCGCCGAACCACGGCGAACCGTTGCCGGTGCCCCAGTAGACCGTGTCCGTCTTCGGGTCATACGTGCCGGGCATCCAGGTCGAGCCGCCGCCACGCTTCCAGGTGTCCGGCTTCTGCCAGGTATCGCTGCCGGGCTCGCCGGGGGCCGGGATCGAGTAGGTCTTCCACGCCGGCTGGCCGGTCTCGCTGTCGAAGGCCTGCACGAAGCCGCGCACGCCGAACTCGCCGCCGGAGACGCCGATCATCACCTTGCCCTTCACGACGACGGGCGCGGTCGTCATGTAGTAGCCGGTGTGCCAATCCTCGACCTTGGTTTCCCAGTCGACCTTGCCGGTCTTGGCGTCGATCGCCACCAGCACCGCGTCGAGCGCGGCGAAGTAGACTTTGTCGCCATAGAGCGCGACGCCGCGGCTGGTGTTGTGCAGCGCGCTGAAGCCCTCGGGGATCGGACGCTTGAAGCGCCAGATCAACTCGCCGGTGGCAGCGTTCAGTGCCAGCACCTGGTTGTACGGCGTGGCGACGAACATCATGCCGTTGTTGACGATCGGCGGCGATTCGTGACCCGAATCCACGCCGGTCGAGAACGTCCAGACCGGCTGCAGGTTCTTCACATTGCTGGTGTTGATCTGATCCAGCGCGCTGTAGCTCCAGCCCTGGTAGCGACCACGGGTCATCAGCCAGTTGGCCGGCTCCGGATTGGTCAGACGCGCATCTGTGACCGGGCTATAGTCGGCACTCTGAGCGGTTCCGGCCGCCCCTGCCACCAGCAAGGCCAACAGGCTCGTGCAGGCGAATAACTTTTTCACGCTTAAGCCTCCCTCAATACGACGTTTGTACGGCGACGCGGACATTTCAGGCACTCACGGCATCGGACCGAATCCGCATCAATGTTTCGACGGCCCGATGCTGCCATTGAACCCCTCGGTAACCACGGGCGCGCCGTCGGCCACCTTCAAGGCAAGACTGGGAAGCGCTCGCGGCGCCGGGCCGCCGATCACCTCCGCTCCGTGCCTCGGATCATAGATCGAACCGTGGCAAGAACAAAACAAAAGCCCGGCCTCGCTCGCCCACATGTTCACGGCGCAGCCCTGGTGGGTGCACACCCCTGAATAGGCGACCACGCCATCGGCCGAACGGGCGCGCGTCGCATCGTCGAACGATGCGGGGTCGAAACGCGCCAGCAGGACAAGATTGAGACGCGACCCGTCGCGCACCACGCCACTCTTCGGGTCGATCGGGTAGGCCTGGATTTGTGGGCCGCCGAGAGGGATCTCTTCAGTCTTGATGATCTGACCCTTCTTGTCGCCGGTCAGAAACGCGAACCGATCCCCCGGTTGCGGCGGCAGGGAAGCAGGCCCCGCCTCCTCAGCCCTGGCCATGCCTGCCAGGAACGGCACCAGCGCCATGCCAGCACCAAGAACGGCCCGCCGTTCCGCGGACCAACGGCACGTATCGTCTTCTTCCGTCATTGGACCTCCTGCCCTACCGCCCAGCGTAGGACGCCGCCTTAATCTACGTCAAGTGCGCGCGGCCCTACGTCGTAATGGTTAGCGCCGTGTCCAGGTCTCGGATCAGGTCTTCCGCACTCTCCAACCCCACCGAAAGGCGGATCACATCGTCGCCAGCACCGGCCGCGGTGCGCTGCTCCTCGGTAAGCTGGCGATGGGTGGTCGAGGCAGGATGCAGGATCAGGCTTCGGGTGTCGCCGATATTGGCGAGATGGGAGAACAGCCGTACCGACTCGACGAGCTTGATGCCAGCTGCATAGCCGCCGCGCACGCCGAACGTGAACACCGCGCCCGCGCCCCGCGGCAGATATTTCTGCGCCAGCGCGCGATAGGGGCTGGCATCCAGTCCGGCGTAGGAAACCCAGGCGACGTTCGGATGCGTCGCAAGGAACGCCGCCACCTGCTGGGCGTTGGCGACATGCCGCTCCATCCGCAGATGCAGCGTCTCGATGCCGGTGATGGTGAGGAACGCGTTCATCGGCGCCAGGGTCGGCCCGAAATCGCGCAGCGCCACCGCACGGGCTTTAGTGGTGAAGGCAAAGTCCCCGAAATTCTCGTAGAACCGCAAGCCATGATAGGCTGGCTCCGGCTCGGTCATCGACGGAAACTTGCCGCTGTCCGCCCAGTCGAACTTTCCCGATTCGACCACCACCCCGCCGAGCGCGTTGCCATGGCCGGCGAGGAACTTCGTCGTCGAGTGCACGACGATGTCCGCCCCCCACTCGATCGGGCGGCAGAGATAGGGCGAGGCCATGGTGTTATCGACGATCAGCGGAATTCCCGCCCCGTGCGCGACGCGGGCGATGGCTTCGAGATCGACGACGATGCCGCCTGGATTGGCCAGGCTCTCGACGAAGATCGCCTTGCAACGCGGGGTCAGGGCGCGGGCGAAATTCTCCGGCTCGCGCGGATCGACGAAATGGCAGGTCCAGCCCAGGCGCGGGAAGGAGCGGCCGAACTGCGTCAGCGACCCGCCATAGAGATTGCGCGAGGCGAGAAACTCGTCGCCCGGCTCCAGGAGGGTGAAGAAGGTGATGAACTGCGCCGCGTGGCCCGAAGATGCGGCCACCGCCGCCCGCCCGCCTTCGAGATTGGCGACCCGCTCTTCGAGCACGGAAACGGTGGGGTTGGTCAGGCGCGAGTAGATATAACCGAAATTGTGCAGATTGAAGAGCGATGCGGCGTGATCGACATCCTCGAAGACGTAGGACGTCGTCTGATAGATCGGCGTCGAGCGCGCGCCTGTTGTCGGGTCCGGCGCGGCCCCGGCGTGGATCGCGCGGGTCTCGAACCCGTAGCCGAGATTGCGCGGCGGCGGCGGGTGCGGTTTCGCATGCCGCTCCGTCGGCGCCTCGGGCGGACGGTTGCGGATCAGGCCGGAATTGACCCCGCTCCAGGACAACTCCCCGCCGAGCCGGCCATACTCGATCTTCGGGCAGCGATTCATCACCACTTCGAGCCCCGCCGCCTCGGCCCGCGCCGCCGCCTCGTCGTTGCGCACGCCGAGCTGCATCCACACCACCTTGGCGCCGATGGCGATCGCCTCCTCGACCACCGGGCCGACCCGGTCGGAGGCGCGGAAAATCTCCACCATGTCGACCGGCTCGGGAATGTCGTGCAACGAAGCCCGGACGGTCTCACCGAGCAGCGTCTGCCCGGCCAGGCCCGGGTTCACCGGGATGACGCGATAGCCCTTGCCCTGGAGATACTTGTTCACGAAGTAGCTCGGCCGGTTCCAGTTCGCCGACGCGCCCACCAGGGCGATGGTCCGGACGCTGGCCAGGATGCGGCGCAGCTTCGCGTCCGAATAGGCGATCGGTTCGAGCATGGTCATGGTCAAGCCTCCGCGCGGGGCGGCGATCATCGCGGCCGGTGCCGGGGATGGCAAGCCGCTCAGGCCATCGCTTCCGCCAGCGCATCGCGCAGACGCACCGCGGTAAAGGGCTTGTCGAGCCGCACATGCGTCCGCGCCGGCCCATCCAGATCGCGGCCATGGCCGGTGGCGATGATCACGCGCAGCCCGGGCGACGCCTGTCGTGCCTGTGCCGCGAGGTGCATCCCGTCCATGTCCGGCAGGCTCAGATCGGCGATCAGGACATCGGCGCCCCCATCCAGCAGGTGCAGCGCCTCCCCCGCGCTGCCGGCCGCGCGGACCTCGTGACCATCCGCGGCCAGAATCTCGGCCACCACGCCCCGAAGCAGCGAATCATCCTCGGCCAGCACCACGCGCAGGCGTCGGGCTTGGTTCGGCGACATGGCTTGGCGCACCCTTCGCGCCAGCTCGTCCATCCGCCAAGGTTTCGCCAGCAGCCGCGCGCCCGGCGGCAGGCCGCCGGCCGCCACCAGTGCGTCCTCGGCGTAGCCGGACGTGAACACGACCGGCAGACCAGGCCCGACGATCCGGCGGGCGCGTTCGGCCATCTCGACGGCGCCGACCGGTCCAGGCATCACCACGTCCGAGAACAACAGCGCCGGCCGTGCCCCGGATTGCAGAATCGCCAGCGCGGCGGCGCCGTTCTCCGCCGTGATGGTGCCGTAGCCGAGATCGTGCAGCGCGGCGACGACGGCGCCGAGCACGGCGGGGTCGTCCTCGACGACGAGCACGGTCTCGCCCTGCCCGAGCGGCAGGTCCGCTGCCGGCTCGCCAATCGTCGCCGCCGGCGTGCCCCGTGCGCGCGGCAGATAGAGCCGTGCGGCCGTCCCCACCCCCGGCGCGCTCTCCAGATCGAGCCCGCCCCGCGACTGGCGAGCAAATCCATGCACCATGGACAGGCCCAGACCGCTGCCGCGGACGCCCTTGGTGGAAAAGAAGGGCTCGACGGCGCGCGCCAGCTGCTCCTCGGTCATGCCGATCCCCGAATCGCGGATGGTGATGCCGACATATTCACCGCGGGACAGCGTGTCGGCGCCGATCTGGCGCGGTGCCAGCACGGCGAGATTGGTCGCTTCGACGACGATCTGCCCCCCGGACGGCATCGCATCCCGCGCATTCAGCACCAGGTTCAGCAGCGCGCTCTCGAGCTGCTCGGGGTCGGCCTGCACCGGCCAGAGCTCCGGCGCTTTCAGGAACACGAGCTCGATCGTGGCCGGCAGCGTATCGCGCAGCATTTGCATCAACTGCCCGACCAGATTCTGCACGTCGATGGGAACCGGGGTCAGACGCTGGCGGCGGGCGAAAGCCAGGAGCGAGCGCGTGAGGCGCGCGCCCCGCTGCACCCCGGCGAGCGCCGCGGCCAGGCGGGACCGAAGCGGCGTGGCCCGATCCATCTGTCGCTCCAGAAGCTCCAGATTGGCCTGAACTGCCTGCAGCAGATTATTGAAATCATGCGCAACGCCGCCAGTGAGCCGCCCCAACGCGTCGAGCTTCTGCGCATCGCGGGCCAGGCGCTCCATATCCAACCGCTCGGTGATGTCGGCGACCACCAGCATCTGCCCGCCATCCGGCATCGGGCCGCGCCAGACCTCGACGACACGCCCGCCCCGACGCATCTGGGCTGCGACCGGGCCTGTTTCGGTCGTCGGGGGCGGCCTGGAGAGAACAGCCGGCTGCCAGCCCTCCGTCAGTTCCACCAGTTCGGCGAAGCTCATGTCCTGCTGCACGCTGGCGGCGTCGATGCCCAGCCGCAAGGCCAGGCGCTCATTCTTGATCCGCAGCCGTCCCGCCCGATCGAAAATGCCGATGCCCGATCGCACGATCGCAGCCGCCGCCCCGAGCCGCGCGGTCTCCTCGCGCAGGCGTGCCTCACTCGCCTTCAGCCGCCCGCGCGATACGAGCAGACCCAGGACGGTGAGCCCGGCGAGCGAGAAGCCCGCGCCGGTGGCCAGCATCAGCAGCGTCAGGAGTTCGGAGCGCGCCGCGGCCCATTCGGCTTCGAGCTGCGCCCGCTCGGCGCGGGTCGCCTCGAGCAGCGCGCCGGCGCGGGCGCGCAGTTCCTCCTGGATGCGCTCGCCCTGGCCGGCCATGACGATTTCCATGGCTGCCTTCGTCTCGCCGCGCTGCGCGAGATCGAGGGTTTGCTTGAGTTCGGCCAGCTTCTCCTCGGCCAGCGCGCGCAATTGCGCCGCTTCGGCCTCGACCAGTGGCTGGTTCCGCACCAGGTCCGCCAACCGAGCGAAGTCATCGCCCACGCGGCGCACGGCGCGCTCGTAGGGTGCGAGATAGGCGCGAGAAGCGGTCAGCAGATACCCGCGCTGGCCGGTCTCGGCTTCATCGAGATCCAGGCGCAGCCGCCCGATGCTGAAAATCCGCTCCCGCACGACGACGAGGCGATCCTGCAGCCGCATCGAACGGCCGAGCAGATCGCCGGTGAACAGTCCGACTGCGCCGACGAGACCGGCAGCGACGACGAGGACCAGGGCGAACAGGCGATTGCGGCCAGCGGGGGATGGGCGCGGCGCAGGTTGCGGCATCGCGGGCCGAGCCTCAGGCGGACATCCAGAGCGGATCCTTCAGCCGCGCGACGAACGCCGCGTGCGCGGCCAGCTCATCCGCGCTCGGGAGGATCGGCCGAGGCGTTCGGGCCGCCGGGGCTGCGTAGGTCACGACCGGCAAGCCGGCTTCGGGCGCGGCCAGCGAAAGGCCGCGCTGGCGACCGCCGGTGAGTTCGACATAGACCTCGGCCAGCAGCCGGCAATCCAGCAAGGCATTGTGCGTGGTGCGTTCGGAGAGATCGATGGCGAAGCGCCGGCAGAGCGCGTCCAGGCTGTTGGGCATGCCCGGGAAGCGCGCCTTGGCCAGGACCAGCGTGTCCACCATGCGGGCGCGATCGAGACCGGGGCGGCCGAGGCGGGCGAACTCGGCATCCAGAAAGCCGAAATCGAATGGCGCGTTGTGCGCGATCAGCTGGTCCTCGCCGAAGAAGTCCACCAGCCGCTCGGCGATCGCGGCGAAACGGGGCTGGCCGCGGAGGCGTTCGGTGCTGATGCCGTGCACCCGCACCGCATCCTCCGGCACCTCGCGCTCCGGGTCGACCAGGGTGTGGAAATGCCGCCCCGTCGGGAGATCGTTGATCAGTTCGAGCGCGGCAATCTCGATGACCCGGTCGCCGCCCGCGGGATCCAGCCCCGTCGTTTCGGTATCAAACAGCACGGCGCGGGACATGTCTGCAACTCCAGAATTAATCGGCGCAGCGCGCGCAAGGCATGGTAGCGGGAGAGCCCCGTGCGCACCACGAGATTCGCGCGCCGGCGCTTCTCGGAGTCGGACATCTGCCGTGCGACGGCGGCATCGATCTCGGCTTGGTTCCACCGCCGCCGCGCCCGCAGGCGCGCCGCCTGGACCGCACGCGGTGCCGAGACGACGATGACGAAATCGGCCCGCCGCTCGCCGCCGGTTTCGAACAGCAGCGGCACATCCAGCACCACGGCACGGACGCCGGCGCGCCGGGCGCGGGCGAGAAAGCCACGCTCGGCGGCGCGCACCAGCGGATGCACGATGCGCTCCAGGCGCCTGAGTGCCCCCGGTTCGCCCATCACCGCCGCGCGCAGGGCGGCGCGGTCGATGACGCCGTCGCGGACCGTGCCGGGAAACGATGCCGCGATCGGCCGCACCGCGCGTCCACCGGGGCGCTGCAGCGCATGCACCGCGGCGTCGGCATCGAACACCGGGATCCGGGCGCGGCGGAAACAGGCGGCGGCGGTGGATTTGCCCATGCCGATGCCGCCGGTGAGCCCGATCACGCGCATTCCAGGTCAGGCCGCCGGCAGATCGTCACCGACGAAGCGGCGCAGCGCCTCATCGACCTCGGGATCGACGCCGAACCAAGCGGCGAAGCCGGGTCGCGCCTGGTGCAGAAGCATGCCCAGCCCACCCACGGCGACGAGCCCGCGGGTGCGCGCGGCTGCCAGCAGGTTGGTCTCACGCGGCACGTAGATCACGTCCGCGACGGCGAGCCCGGCCGCGGCGCGGTCGAGTTCCAGCGCCAGCGGTTCCCGGCCCGTCATGCCCGCGGCGGTGGTGTTGACCACCAGCGCCATCTCCGCCAGTGCCGCCTCCCGCGCCACCCAAGGCAGGGTACGCAGCCCGGGGAGCGTGGCCGCGAGCCGGTCCGCCTCCTCGGTGCGGCGCGCGGTGACGAACACCGGAGCGCCGGCCTCGGCCAGCGACGCGGCGACGGCCCGCGCCGCGCCGCCCGCGCCCAGTACCAGCGCCGGCCCGGCAGCGGGATCGACGCCATGGTCGCGCAGATTGGCGAGAAAGCCGAACCCGTCGGTGTTGCTGCCGAGGATGCGTCCGTGGCGAAACACCAGCGTGTTCACCGCGCCGGCACGCTCCGCCGAGACGTCGCGCTCGTCGCACAGGGAAGCGGCCGCGAGTTTGTGCGGCAGGGTGACGTTCGCCCCGGCGAAGCCCGCCGCCGCGAGCCCCCGCACCGCGGCGGCGAAATGCTCCGGCGCCACCGGCAGCGGCACATAGGCGCCATCGATGCGGTAGCGTTCCAGCCAGAACCCGTGCAGCCGGGGCGAGCGGGAGTGCCCGACCGGCCAACCCAGCACGCCGGCCACACGCGCCTTCCCTGTCAGAATTGGCATGGCCTTGTCCAAGCACGCGCGTGGCCGGGGATCAAGCCCGGGGGTCAAGCCCCGGGGGTCAAGCCCGGGGGTCAAGCCCGAGGATCAAGCCCGAGGATCAAGCCCGAGGATCAAACGACGACGGGGTCACACCGGCGCCGGCCGGCCTCGGCGGCGGCGTTCCGGCACGGGAGGCGACGGCGTGTGCTCCAGCAGCTTGCGCTGACCGATCGCGATCGCGTCGTGACGCTCCATTTCCTGCATCATGCGGGTGAGGATCTGGAACAGCATCCGGTCCCAGGTGAAGCGCTCGGCAGCAGCTCGGCAGGCGTCGCCGAAGTCCGCGCGCTGCTTGGGCGGGTCGGCCAGCACGGCCCGGATGGCGTGGTAGAGGCTTTCGGCCGAGAACGGGTCGAAATACGTGCATAATTGGCCGCCGACCTCGGGAATCGCCGAGCTGAACGAGGCGATGCACGGCGTGCCGACGGAAAGGCTCTCCAGCACCGGCAGGCCGAAGCCTTCGAAGAACGAGGGATAGATCGTCGCGGCGGCACCGGAGAGCAGGCAGTATTTCTCGAATTCGGAGACGAACCCCGGCAGCACCAGCCGGCCCGCATCGATCGCCTTCTCCAGCTCCGGCGGGATCATTTGCTGCTCGCGCAGCCAGCCCATCCGCCCGGCGATGACGACGCGCACGCTGTCCAGCAATTCGGGGAACAGCGCCAGCACTTCGAAGATGCGCACGATGTTCTTGCGCGGCTCGCGGGTGCCGAGCACGAGGAAATAGGGATCGGCATCCGCCGGCTCACGCTCGTTCTCGACCTGGATCGGGAACCACCACGGCCAGGAGACACCGTTATAAGCCACCGCCAGCCGCCGTTCATCGATGCCGAGATAGGCCGCCAGATCTTCCACGGTGGCGCGCGAGACGCCGAAGGTGACGGCGTTGCTGCGCAGATCGCTCATCATGCTCTCGGCGTGGTAGCGGATATTGGCGATTTCGTGGAACTGCGGCGTCACCAGGGTCGAGAGGTCGTGGACGATGCTGCACTCGAGCGGAAAGAGCTGGCGGACGCGCTTGACCGAGGGATAGATGCCGAGCGCGTGCGCGCCCCAGTCGAACAGCGGCACCACACCGTCCTGCGCCGGTCCCTTGAAGAAATCCCGGTGCAGGAAGAGGCCGCTGCCGCGCGCCAACGCATCCTCGACGGCGGCGCGGGTGACGAGGTGGTGCTCGTAGAAGAACTGGGTCGTCTCCGGCAGCACCCGCAGCAGCACCTGCGCCAGGCCGGCGGCAACGACGGGGATGCCGGTCCAATGCTCCTCGAACAGCGGCGAGACGTCGTAGAAGATGCGCCAGCCGCTGCCGGCGATGGTGCGTGCCAGCGCGGACAGGGCTTCGCCACGCACGATCGCTGGCAGACGTTCAGGCATGTGCCGCATCCCGCGCACCTCCGCCAAGTCGCGGCACCGGAGGCGGGCCGGCGCGAGCGATCTCGTCGCGGGTGCGCCCGATCAGGCCGGCAACGGCGCGAGCGGACAGCGACGGCACCATGAACAGCCGCGCGCCGAACGCATCGAGCACTTCGTGGCGCGTTTCTTCGTCCGCTACGACGCTGAAGCGCGGCATGAGCGCCTGCGGCAGCGTCAGGTTCGGCGGCGGCGCGACGAGCACCGCCGGCACCCCGAGCGCCGCCAGCCGCGCCAGCGTCAGGGCACATTCCGGATCGCCGCCCTCGACCCAGGCCAGGGCGAAGAGATGGCGCATCAGCGCCGCGGCCCGGTCCGCCCGCAGACGGGCGAGGAACATCGTCCGCAGCGTCGCCGGCTCGGCACTGGCCGCGCGCACCCGCTGGATCAGCCCGGCGACCGCCCCGGCCGTCTCCCAGCTTTCGTTGAAGGGGAACACGACCAGCCGCAGCGACCGGTCCTGCCATCGCCCGGCGCGGGACAGACGCTCGATCAGGGGCGGGACGATGCTGGCCGGATTGGCCACGTTCCACGGCAGCAGCAGCGGCGTCAGCCGGTCCGACCCGTGGTTCGGCGCGCCGGCAAAGGTCACCGCGCGCCGCCAGTCGAGCGAGGGCGGCGCGCCGCTCCCGCCCGCTCCCCGCCAGGCCTCGCGCCACGCGGCCGCATTGAATTCCGCGAAGGAGGCGATCTCCAGGCCGAGTTCGGCGCAGAAGGCGGCGTCGTCCGCGCCGACCCAGGCGGACGGCCCTGCCCCTGGGCCCAGCAGATCCGCGACCACGGCACCGTCGTCGAGCAGGGCGGTCGGCATCGGGTGGCCATCCAGGCCCGAGAGCGGCGATTGTTCGGGGAAGTAGATCAACTGACGGCTGAACCCTGCCGGCACGCGATCACCGCTGCCGAACGGGTGCTGCGGCGGGCTCGTTGGCAGGAGCGTGTGGCTCTCGCCGGTGAGGATGACGTTGCTGGCCTGCTTGAGCAGGCGGGCATGCCGCGCCATGCCGAGGCGGACGTGCACGAGCTTCTCCGCGGCACCGACGGCTATGCCGAGACGGCGAAAGGCGCTGAAGCTGTCAGTGGCGGAGAACAGCTCCGGCGCCGGCGCCAGCAATAAGGTCGTGTCCCGCCCCGCGGCGAGCCGCACCAGCGCGCGCAACTGCGCCTCGAATCCGAACAAAATCTGCGCACAGGGATGGCGCGCCGCAGCGATGACCGCGGCGCGCGCGCCGGGTTCGACCAGGGGCACGCTGGCAACAATGGCGTCACTGCCCCAGAACTCCGCGTCGACACGCTGCGAATTGGGTGCGCCGCGCGCGCCACCGCGCTCACGCCGGCGCGCGCCGGCCCCACCCGCGCCATCCGGCAGCGGCTTCAATGCGCGGGACTGCGACGCCATGACGCAAGACGGGTTTCACTCACGGATTTCCGTTCCACGATGATCATGGCATTCTCTTCATTCCGTAGAAAGGAGGCAAGGCCGTTATGCGCCCCAACCCGGACCTCATGCCGAGAGGCAGCATCGACGGCATCGCGGCCGACGGCACCATCGCCGGCTGGGCGTGGCTGCCGGGCTGCACGCAGCGATGCCATGTGCGCATTCTCGACTCCGATGGCTCGGTCCTCGGCGAGGCGCTGGCCGATGTCTTTCGCTCGGATCTGCTGCGCGCCGGCATGGGGCTGGGCCATTGCGGGTTCTTCGCCAGTGTCCGACGCCCGCTGCCGCCCGGCCCGCGCGCGCTGCGCCTGATCGAGCCTCGGCTGGACCGGCCCATAGGCCGGGAAATCCTGGTGGACGTGCCGGTTCGGCGTCCGGGCGCGGCGCCTTCGGTCTATGTTCGCCCCAGCGCCCGCCCCGCCTGGCGCGACGAGGAAGTGCTGGCCCATCTCGGCCAGTTCGAGCTGGCGCGCCATCGCCAGCGCATGGGCACAGTGCGTTTCGTGGACGTCGTGTTCCGCTACATCCTCAATCGCTGGGCCGACGATGGCGGATTGTCACGCTACAGTGAAGCGCTGGACGCCGGCGAACTGACCTGCGAGCAGGTCTTCGCGATTCTGCTCGGGTGCGAGGAACGCAAGGCGATCGCGACCCCGCTGCCGGCGCCGCACGACTACCGGTTTCCGTTCGGCTCCCCCGATCTTGCCGAGTTCGCCCCGACCGCGGCTGCCTGAAGCGCCCGTTCGCGGGGCGGGCGTTACCCTTTGGCCGCAGTCAGCCAGCCGGGATTGAGCCCCTCGATGTCCGGGCAGCCGAGCAGGGCGAGGTTGCGGTCGATCTCGCTCATCAGCACGCGGATGCCATGCGCCGCGCCGGCCTCGCCGGCGATTGCCGCGGCGTAGAGGAACGGGCGGGCGACGAAGACGAAATGGGCGCCGAGCGCGAGCGCTTTGAGCACGTCGGTGCCGCGCCGGATGCCGCCGTCGAGCATCACCGTCATGCCGCCAGCCGCAGCCGCCACCGCGGGCAACGCGCGCAGCGAGGCGACGGCGCCATCGAGCTGCCGCCCGCCATGGTTGGAAACGATGACGCCATCGACGCCGACCTCGCGCGCGCGCCGCGCATCCTCGGCGGCGAGAACACCCTTCAGCACCAGCTTGCCGGCCCATTGCCGGCGAATCCATTCGAGATCGGCCCAGTTCAGCGCCTCGCGCCCGGCGAACCGGTCCATCGCGCGGGCAGAGAATGCAGGCACGCCGCGCCCGGCGCCGGCATTCTCGAAATGCAGCAGGCCGTGGGTGAGGAAGCTGCGCGCGGCGATGCCGAGCAGCCAGCGCGGATGGGAGAGCACGTCGGCGAGCAGGCGCGGCGTCGGCCTGAGCGGCAGGGAGAAGCCGTTGCGCTGATTGTTCTCGCGGTTGCCGGCGACCTGCACGTCCACCGTCACCACCAGCACCTCGTAGCCGGCCTGCGCGACGCGTTCGATCAGCGCGCCGATCAACGGCCGGTCCGACGGGATGTAGGCCTGGAACCAGGCGGTGCGGCCCTCGCGGGCGACGCGCTCGAGCGGCGTGAGGGAGGCGCCGGAGAGAATGAACGGAATGTTCGCCGCCGCCGCCGCGCGGGCCAGGGCGGCGTCGCCGTCATAGGCCATCAGCGCCGTCGCTCCCATCGGCGCGATGCCGAAGGGAGCGGCGTAGGCGCGGCCGAACAGGGTGCGCGTCTGGTGGCGCACGGAGGCATCCACCAGCACGCGCGGGAGGAAGGCGTAATCGGCGAAGGCGGCGCGGTTCTCGCGCAGGGAGGTGTTGGTCTCGGTGGCGCCCGAGACGAAGCCGAACAGGCTCTGCGGCAGCAACGCCCGTCCGGCGGCTTCGAAATCGTCGAGCGCATAGATGCGCCGCAGCGCCCGCACCACCGCACCCGCTGGCGCCGCATGCGCCGCTGCCGGCCGGTCCTCGGCCGTCTCGGCCGGCTTGTTTCCAACCGCTGGTCCCGTGCTGACGGACATGCTCCCTCCTCCGCGGCATTCCGATGGCCGCGCATGACACGACTCTGTAGCAGATGGTCTCGGATTGCCAGAGCCGGGCCGACGGGCGACAGCCATGCCGGCCGGCGACGCGCGCGCTTGACCTGGCGCTTGTCTCTCAGCATCCAGGCAACATCTAAGCATCCGACAGTGACGCCCGTCGGCGGGCCAGGGAGTTTTCGCGCATGGAGTTCATGATCGGGCAGCCTCAGCAGCCGGGTGGCGCGCCAAAGGCTGGAACCCCAGCGGGTGGGGCGCCAGGGGGTGGGGCGCCAGGGGGTGGAACGCCAATGGGTGGGGCGATGATCGTCGACGGCGATCAGAAGACCTTCATGGCCGAGGTGATCGACGCCTCGCGCCAGGTGCCGGTGCTGGTCGATTTCTGGGCCACGTGGTGCGGCCCGTGCAAGCAGCTCACCCCGGCGCTGGAAAAGGTCGTGCGCGCCGCGGGCGGCCGGGTCAAGCTGGTGAAGATCGACATCGACAAGAATCGTGGCCTGGTGCAGCAACTCACCCAGCTCGGCCTGCCGCTGCAATCGGTGCCGACGGTGGCGGCGTTCTGGCAGGGCCAGATCGCCGACCTGTTCCAGGGCGCGCTGCCGGACTCCGAGGTCAAGCGCTTCGTCGAGGGCCTACTCAAGCTGACGGGCGGCAGCATGCCGGCGGCCGATCTGCTGGCCGAGGCACGGGCCGCGCTGGAGGCGGGCGACGCCGAGCAGGCGGGCGAGATTTTCAGCGCCCTGCTGCAGCAGGAACCAGAGAACGCGGACGCCTGGGGCGGGCTGATCCGTGCCCTGCTGGCCCTGGGGCGCGAGGAGCAGGCCAAGCAGGCGCTGGCGCGGGTGCCGGCGAGGCTCGCCGAGCATGCGGAAATTGCCGGCGCGCGCAGTGCGCTGGCGCTGGCCGAGGAAGGTCGGCGAGCGACCGGCAAGCTCTCCGCCCTGGAGGCGAAGGTCGCCGCCGACCCCGCCGACCATGCCGCCCGCTACGAGCTGGCGACGGCGCTGAACGCGCTCGGCCGGCGCGACGAGGCCGCGGCAGCCCTGCTCGAGATCCTGCGCCGCGAGCGGCGCTGGAACGAGGAGGCCGCCCGGCTGCAGCTGCTGAAATTCTTTGAGGCCTGGGGCGTCGAGGATGCAGCGACTGTGGCGGCGCGGCGCAAGCTGTCCACGCTGCTGTTCAGCTGAGCGGGATGGCGGACGTCCCGCCGGGACCGGGGCCATTGCCGGACACGTTCGCGGTGTTTCCCCTGAGCGGCGCGCTGCTGCTGCCGAAAGGCAAGCTGCCGCTCAATATCTTCGAGCCACGCTATCTGGCGATGACCGAGGACGCGCTGGCGGCGGGGCGGCTGTTCGGCATGATCCAGCCCGATCCGGCCTTGCCGTGCCTCGCCCATGGGCCTGGCCTGCATCGGGTCGGCTGCCTCGGGCGCATCTCCTCCTTCAGCGAGACCGACGACGGCCGCTACCTGATCACGCTCAGCGGCGTCTCACGCTTCCGGATCGCCGAGGAGCTGGAGATGCGGCGCGGCTACCGGCGGGTGCGGGCCGAGCTCGCGCCCTACGCCGCCGACCTGGCGACGGCCGAGCAGTCGCCAACGCCGCTCCCGCGCGCCCCGCTGCTGCGGGCGCTGCGAGACTATTTCCGTACCCGCGGCTACAGCGCCAACTGGGACGCGATCAAAGGCATGGAGGATGCCGCGCTGGTGGCGACCCTGGCCATGGCCTGCCCGTTTACGCCCACTGAGAAGCAGGCGCTGCTGGAAGCACCGACCGAGGCCGAGCGTGCTGCCGCCCTGCTCACCCTGCTCGAGATCGACACCCATGCGGCGGGAGCCGCGCCCCGCCCGAGCTGAGGAGACCCATCATGACCGAACCCGCCCCCGCCCCCACAACGCCGCCGCCGGTGGACCCGCGCCTGCTCGAAATCCTGGTCTGCCCGCTGACCAAGGCGCCGCTCGAATATGATCGCGCCGCCGGCGAGCTGATCAGCCGGGAGGCCGGGCTCGCCTACCCGATCCGTGACGGCATCCCGATCATGCTCCCCGACGAAGCGCGCAAGCTCGACTGACGCCGATGCAGCCCCCGACCGAGATCCGCCTCCACCGGGCCGCGCGCCGGCTGGAGATCGCCTTCGCCGAAGAGCGGTTCAGCCTGCCGGCAGAATATCTGCGCGTGGAGAGCCCGAGCGCCGAAGTGCAGGGACATGGTCCGAACGAGCGTCGCTGGGTGGCGGGCGCCCGAGGGGTGGGGATCGCCGCGGTCGAAGCGGTCGGCAACTACGCCGTGCGCATCCTGTTCGACGACGGCCATGACAGCGGCATCTACTCCTGGGCGTATCTGCGCCAGCTCGCCCGGGAGCAGGAGCGGCGCTGGCGGGAGTACCTGCAGGCCCTGGCCGCCCAGGGGCTCAGTCGGGACCGGTGACGGGCCGCCGCCGCGTCAGCGCGCCGGCGTGCAGCGCAACGAACAGGATGAAAGCGGCGCTCCAGGCCAGCCCGGCGAGGTCGAGCCCAGGCGGGTAGAATTCCCCGGCGAGCGGCGCGGCGAGGCGGAGGAGTGCGGCCAGCGATACCAGGGCGAACATCGCGCTCGTCGGCCGCGTCGCCGTCAGGGCGCGCCCGCTGTGGCCGAGCGTGGCCCGCGTCATCATCGCCAGCGTCATGGTGCCGATCGCACCGACGGTGAGTGCATGGAGCGCCGTGCTCGCTGGCAGCAGCGTCACCAGCCCGTTGATGCCGAGCAGCATGAGCCCGAGGCCCAGCCAAGCATAGCCGACATGCAGCACGCCGAGCAGCGGCTCCGCCGCCGTCGCCGCGCCGCGCCAGCGCGCCAGGCGCAGCAGCACCAGACCGCCGGCGGCGAGTTCCGCCAGCGCCGTGATGCGGCTGTCGGGCACCACCACGAACGCGGCGAGGGCGAGCAACATGCCCCCGAGCGCGGCCCGATCGAGGCGGCCGAACCCAGCCGGCAGCGCCGTCCCCGGCGCGGTCCTAACGAGCCAGTTGCGGGTGAAGCTCGGCACCACCCGCCCGCCGATCAGGCCGATCAGCATGGAAAGCGTCGCCACCCCGAGCCGCTCGCCCGCCGCGGCGCTGGCGAGGAGGCCGAGCGCTTCGAGATGCACCAGCGCATTGCCCGCGAGCAGCAGCGCGCTCGCGACCAGCATCGGCGCGTTGCGCCAGTTCCGCCCGACGATGATCTCGCGCGCGAT
>DAIDKZ010000093.1 GCA_027449745.1 Acetobacteraceae bacterium
AGCGCCGGGCGCCAGGCGGCCGGCGCGGCATCGGCGGCGGTGGGCGCCACCCGCGCGCTGAACGCCGGGCGGAGTCGCCAGCGGTCCGGCGCGCCGCCGACCTGCTCGCGTGCCGCCGCATCGCCGAGCCAGAGCGTCGGCACGCTGGGCAGCGCGAGCGCCTCGCCGAGGAGGCGGGTGGCGAGATCGGGCAGAAAGGCGGCGAGCACGGGGGCGGTCGCGAAGCCGCTGCCCGGGTGGTTGACGATGCGGACCGCCCCGCGCGCCGCGCCGAGCAGCCCCGGCACGCCGTGGCCATCCGGGGCGAGTTCGAGTGGGTCGATGCCACGGCCGTCGCCGCCGCGCAGCAGCACGCCGATCGGCTTCAGCCCGCGCAGCGTCTTCAGCAGCAGCCGGCCGTCGCGCACCGTGAGGTCGCCGCCCTCGACGAGGGCGCAGGAAAGCTCGCGCGCCAGCAGCACGTGGCCGTACCAGCCGGGATGGGCATGGCCCGCCGTCAGCAGCGCCACGCTGCCACGATCCTGGGCGCGGTCCGGCAGCAGGCGCTGCAGCCGTTCCTGCCAAACCTCGACGAAGGGGCCGATGGGGCTGAGCTGGCGCGAGGCGAACAGCTCCGGGAGCACGCGGCCGAGGCGGCGGCGATTCTCGAGCGCCTGGGCAAGCCCGTCGGTCCAGCCGGTGCGGTCGGCCAGGACGCGCCAGGCGCCGTCCTCCCCGCGCACCAGGTCGGCGGCGTAGATCTGCATCAAGCCGTCTTCGGGCATCTGCGGGTCCAGCCGGCAGGGGCGGAGAAAACCCGGATTGCCGAACACCAGCGCCGGCGGCAGCGCACCCTCGGCGAGCAGGCGCTGGGGCCCATAGACATCGGCGAGCAGCGCCTCCAGGAGCCGCGCGCGCTGGATCAGCCCGGCTTCGATGGTGGCGAACTCGGCGCGCGAGAGCGGCAGCGGGATCAGATCGAAGCGCCAGCGATCGGGCGGCGCGCCGGGCAGGAGCCCGCCGACGCCCTCCTCGGCGAGGATGCGTTCGAGTCGCGTCCGGCGCTCGGCCAGGACCTCGTGGCCGAGACCGGCGAGCACGCCGAGCAGACCGCGCCACTGCGGACGCATGCCTCCCCGTCCGTCGACCATCTCGTCATGCGCCATGGAAGGAAGCTGCCGGCTCACCCGTCCGGGTGCAAGCCGGGGCCGCCGAAGCCGCCGCGGGCATGCTGATCGACACGGCGCAGGTCGAGCGTGCGGGGGTGCTCGCGGGAGGGCATCGGCACCGGCTCGGGCATCGGGCCGGGCGAGTGGCCGAAGGGAAAGAACCGGGCGCGCCGGCGGCCCTCCGCCTCGTTCGCGTTGACCGGGAACTGCTCGTAGTTGCGCCCGCCCGGATGGGCGACGTGATGGGTCAGACCGCCGAGGCTGCGCCCGCTCCAGCGGTCGTAGATGTCGAACACGAGCGCGGGGTGGGCCGGCAAGGTCGGGTGCAGCGCGCTCGGGGGCTGCCAGGCCTTGAAGCGGACGCCGCCGACATATTCGCCGGCGCGGCCGGTCGGCGTCAGCGGCACGGCATGGCCGTTGCAGGCGAGCACGAAGCGCTCCTCGATCCAGCCGCCGACCCGCGCCTGCACCCGTTCGACGGAACTGTCCACGAAGCGCGCCGTTGCCCCGCCGGCGGGCTCTTCCCCGAGCACGTGCCACGGTTCGAGCGCATGGCGGACCTCCAGCGTCGCACCGCGCACAGTGATCTCGCCGATGTGCGGGAAGCGGAATTCGGCGTGGGGGGCGAACCAGGCCGGGTCCAGCGGCCAGCCGCGGCCGGACAGTTCCTCCAGTACCTCGGCGAAATCCTGCGCGACGAAGTGCGGCAGCATGAAATCGTCGTGGATGCGGGTGCCCCAATGGACCAGCGCCCGCTCGTAGGGCTGGGCCCAGAACGCCGCTACCGCGGCGCGCATCAGCAGCATCTGCGCCGCCGCCATGCGCGGGTGCGGCGGCATCTCGAAGGCGCGGAACTCGACCAGGCCGAGCCGGCCGGAGCTCGTCTCCGGCGCGTAGAGCTTGTCGATGCAGAACTCGGTGCGGTGGGTGTTGCCGGTCATGTCGGCGAGCAGGTGGCGAAGCATCCGGTCCACCAGCCAGGGTGGCGCCGCGCGGCCGGGCGCGATCTCGGCGAACGCGATCTCCAGCTCCGCCAGACTGTCCTGCCGCGCCTCGTCGACGCGCGGATGCTGGCTGGAGGGGCCGATGAACAGGCCGCTGAACAGATACGACAGGCTGGGGTGATTGTGCCAGAAACCGAGCATCGATTTGAGCAGGTCCGGCCGGCGCAGGAACGGACTCTGCTCCGGCGTCGCCGCGCCCATCACCACATGGTTGCCGCCGCCGGTCCCGACATGCCGGCCGTCGAGCATGAATTTCTCCGAAGCCAGCCCGACCGCGCGGGCCTCGGCATAGAGCTCCTCGCCGCGCTGGACCAGCTCCGCCCAGTTTGCCGCCGGGTGGATGTTGACCTCGATCACGCCGGGATCGGGCGTGATCGAGAACCGGCGCAGGCGCGGGTCGACGGGCGGGAGATAGCCTTCGAGCACCACCGGACGGGCGAGCACGGCGGCGGTATCCTCGACCGCCGCGACGAGATCGAGCCACGCCTCGGCGGTGCCGAGCGGGGGCAGGAAAACATGCAGCCGCCCCTCCCGCGGCTCGATGCAGAGCGCCGTGCGCACGAGCTCGGGCTCCTCGGCTCCGACCATGGGCGGAGACTGGGCGATGGCGGCGAAGCCGGGTGAACCGGCGGCGGGCGCCGAGAGTCCGCCACGGAGCTGCGCGCGCGCCGGCAGCGGCGGATGCGGCGCGAACGGATCGCGCGGCAGGTCGGCCTCGATCCGGTCGGGATCCGCCCAGGGCAGACCGTCCAGCGGCAGGCGCAGGCCGATCGGTGAATCGCCCGGGATCAGGAACATCACCCCGGCACGGAAGACCCAACGGCCCGACCGCCAGCCCCCCGGGCCGGCGCTTCGCAGCGGCAGCACGCTGCCCGCCGGCTGACCGAGCCCGCCGCCGAAAATCCGCGCCAGCCGCGCGCGCTCCAGCGGATCGGCGAGCTTCGACGCCTCCGCCACGACGTTCGCCGGCAGCCGGTGCTCGCGCCAGAGATAATAGTGGATGTCCTCGTAGGCCGGCAGCACCAGCGCCGGATCGACGCCGAGCCGCTCGGCGAGCGCGGCGCCGAACGCCGCCGCGTCCGCCGGCGTACAGCCCGGCAGGGGGCCGGGCGCACCCTCGGCGGCGCAGAGCGCGCCATCGCGCCACACGGGTTCGCCATCGGCCCGGCCATGCGCGTACAGCGCCCAGCGCGGCAAAGGCTCGCCGGGATAGTGCTTGCCGAGAACCGTCTGCAGCGCCGCGCCCGGCATCCAGATCGGCGCCAGGCGGCGCAGGAGCCGGCCGGCGATGCCGCGCTTGGTCGGGCCGACCGCATCGACGGTCCATTCCGGCGAATCGAGATCGGTGGCGGAGACGAAGGTCGGCTCCCCGCCCATGGTCAGCCGCACATCGGCCGCATCCAGCGCCCGGTCCAGCTCGGCGCCTCGCGCCAGCAGGTCCTGCCACTGCGCCTCGGTATAGGGCTTGCTGACGCGCGGCGTTTCGCGCACGCGATCCAGCTTCATCTCGAAGGCGAACTCGACCTCGCTCGGCTCGACCAGACCGGAAATCGGCGCGGCCGATTGCGGATCGGGCGTGGCGGCGAGCGGGATATGGCCCTCGCCGGCGAGCAGGCCGGAGGTTGCGTCCAGCCCGACCCAGCCGGCGCCGGGCAGATAGACCTCGGCCCAGGCGTGCAGGTCGGTGAAATCGGCGGCGGGCCCTTCGGGTCCTTCCAGCGGCTTGGTGTCGGCGACGAGCTGGATCAGGTAGCCGGAGACGAAGCGCGCGGCGAAGCCGAGCTGGCGCAGCGCCTGGACCAGCAGCCAGGCCGAATCCCGGCACGAGCCCTTGCCCGCCGCCAGAGTCTCCTCCGGGGCCCAGACGCCCGGTTCGAGGCGCACGATATAGGCAATGTGGCTCTGCACGAGGCGGTTGAGCATGACCAGCAGATCGACGGTCGGCTGCTCGCCGTGCGGCACTTCGGCAAGCAGGGCGGCGAGGCGGGGGCCGACCGGGTCCAGCCTGCGGAACGGCGCCAGCTCGTGCTCCAGCGCAGGATCATAGGTGAAGGGGAAGTGCTCGGCCGCCGGTTCGAGAAAGAAGTCGAACGGGTTGATCGTCGCCATGTCGGCGATGAGGTCGACGGTGGCCTCGAAATGGCCGACGCGCTCGGGGAAGACGACGCGGGCGATGTAGTTGCCCTGCGGATCCTGCTGCCAGTTGATGAAATGCGGCTCGGGTGTGATCCGCAGCGCATAGGCGACGATCGGCGTGCGGGCGTGCGGCGCCGGGCGCAGCCGGATGACCTGCGGGCCGAGGCTGACGACGCGGTCGTAGCGGTAGCGCGTGCGGTGGGTGAGGGCGACGTGCAGCGGCATCGAGGGCACCGAAGTTTGGGGACCGAGACTCTCCCGACCGTTAAAGCAAGAAGCACGCCGGACCCGTCGAGAGTAGCGGGCCGCACCGGATGGTTGCGGAGCCGGGCGGAAGGCGGCAGGATCGGCGCCGGAGGCGAGCATGGCCGACGCGAACCCTGATCCGGACACCCTACACCAGACCGGCGGCAAGGATGCCCCCCGCCAGCCTCGGGCGAAGGGCACCGCCAAACCCCGGGCCGAAGCCGAGCCCGAGGAGATCACCTGCGCCTCGCCGCCCTGTCTGCTCGGCGAACTCGACGGGACCTACGGGAGCTACTGATCCGCCGGCGTCCGCGCCGGAAAATGCGCGTCGGGGCCGGGATTGATGCAGATCATTCCGTGCGCCCGCAGCGGTGTCAGGCTCATCGGCGTCGAAACCCGATGTGGAGACACCGCCATGCGCCTCCCCTGGTCCGGCCCGATCCTCGCCGCCCTGCTGCTCGCGCTGCCGGCGCGAGCGGACGACGCCAAGGGTAATGCCGAGGATGGGCGCGAAATCTTCCAGAAATGCGCCGCCTGCCACGCGCTGGCGCCGAACCAGACACTCATCGGCCCGTCGCTCGCAGGCCTGTTCGGGCGCGAGGCCGGGACCGAGCCGGGGTTCGATTTCTATTCGGACGCGATGCGCCATTCGGGGATCGTCTGGACCGGCGAGACGCTGGCAGCCTATCTCGCGGATCCGGCGAAGATCATTCCCGGAAATCGCATGCCCTTCCCAGGCCTGAATTCGGCGCAGGACCGCGCCGATGTCATCGCCTACCTTCAGGCCGCCACGGCCGGCAAATCGCCGGCTGCGAACCCCGCGCCACCGCCGCGCGCGGTACCGAAAATGGTCCCCGAGGCGCGCTACACGCTGCGCAGCGGGGTCGCCAATGGTCGCATGGTGTTCATCGGCATCGGCGGCAGCATCGACGGCGCCATCGATCCCCAACTCGATGCGGCAGCCGGCGAGACGGTGCAGATCACGCTGATCAACGGCGAAGGAATGCAGCACAATATCGACGTCGATCTGCCCGGTGGCGCGGTCCGCTCGCAGCGGGTCAACGGCGTCGGCGCCAGCACCACCATCAGCTTCGTCGCCCCGGCCTCGGGCAGCTATGCCTATTTCTGCTCGGTGCCGGGGCATCGTGAAGCGGGCATGGAGGGGCGCTTCGTGGTGGCGGCCAAGGCCCCGGCGCCGTCGGTGGTGGAGGCGGACCTCTCGCACGACCCGGCCCGGATTCCCCCCGCGATAGGCGCGCGCGGCCCGGAGACGGTGAGCGTGCTGCTCGAAGCGGTGGAGGCCGAGGCCCGCCTCGCCGATGGCGTGACCTTCGCGTTCTGGACCTTCAACCGCACCGTTCCCGGCCCGTTCGTCCGGGTCCGCGTCGGCGACGAGGTCGTGGTCCGGCTGCGGAACGCGTCCGACAGCGCGATGATGCATTCGGTCGATTTCCACGCCGCGCTCGCGCCCGGCGGCGGCGCGATGGGGCTGCAGGTCGGACCGGGCGAGGAGAAGGCGATCCGCTTCCGTGCGACGGTGCCGGGCCTGTTCGTCTATCATTGCGGCACGCCGATGGTCGCCGAGCATATCGCCAACGGCATGTTCGGCCTGATCCTGGTCGAGCCGGAAGGCGGGTTGAAGCCGGTCGACCGGGAGTTCTACGTGATGCAGAACGAACTTTACACGGCCGCGCCGGTGGGCAAGCTCGGCCGCCAGGAATTCAGCGTCGAGAAGCTGCTGGACGAGCGGCCCGACTATATCGTGTTCAACGGCGCCGTCGGCGCGCTGACCAGGCTCCACCCGCTGCAGGCGAAGACCGGGGAGAGCGTGCGCATCTTCTTCGGGGACGCCGGGCCGAATCTGACCTCGTCGTTCCATGTCATCGGCGAGATCATGGACCGGGTCTATCCGAACGGAGCCCTGCTCGATCCGCCGCTGCGCGGCGTGCAGACGCTGTCGGTGCCACCGGGTTCGGCGGCGGTGGTCGAGCTGACCACCCAGGTTCCGGGGCGGTTCGTGCTGGTCGATCACGCGCTGGCGCGGGTTCAGCGCGGGCTGATCGGCTTCCTCGATGTCACCGGGCCGGCCAGGCCGGACCTCTATCGCGAGGAAGCGAAGGAGCGGTAACGCAAAGCGGGCAGCGGCCGAAGCCGCTGCCCGTTCGTGGGCCGTCGCCGGGGATCAGGCGCGGCGGCGGCGGATCAGGCCGAGGCCGAACAGGCCTGAGCCGAGCAGAGCCATCGAAGCGGGCTCGGGTACCGTCGCGAGGGCGTCGTAGCTGGTGGTACCGACGCCGGTCGAGGCCAGCGTCACCACCTCGGACAGCGTGTCGTTCCCGGTAAAGGTCACGGTGCCGCCGAAACCGCCGGTGAACGCGTTGCCCGAGTTCGTCGCGCTGCTGGTGCCGACGCTGACGCCGTTGACCAGGACCGAATAGTCAAGCGTCTGCTTGGCGCCGAGCGTGCCACCGATCTGCCCGCCAACGGAAGCCGGACCTACCGGCGCGGTCAGGCCCGTTTCGTCCAGTCGGACCGTCAGGGTGCCGGGCGTGCCCGACGAGACGTTCACCGAGGTGAGGTCGATTTCCGGCTGCCCGGCAGTGCCGACGAGCGGCGCCCCGAGGCCGGACACCGTATTGATGGTGAACGTGCCGAACGTCTGCGCGGTGATGTTGACCGTGCCGTTGGTGGACGACACCGTGAGGGGGGTGTAGCCCGCCTCGGACAGGGTGAGCGTCAGGGTCGGCGTGGCCCACGCGGCGGAGCCGAAGGCCAGCGGCGCGGCAGCGACCACGAGCCCCAAGAACAAGTTTCTGCGCATGTATCCTCCTGTATGACGACGCTCGGGTTGCAGCCAAAGATGAGCGAACGGTTAATTACTATCACCGCCGCTCACCGAGCGCAACGCAAAACGTCTCAAAAAACGTTTTTGTGATCAGAATGCGGTAGCGTGCTGGGCGTGCGTGTTCCCGGCCGCCGTCGCAGCAAAGGCCCGTGACAGCGCCGCAAGGTGTCGGCAGATTGCGCGCACCCGAACGAGACCTCGCAGCCGGACCATGGCCGTCTATACCGAAGTCACCGATGACGCCCTCGCCGCCTTCCTCGCCGACTACGACATCGGCGAGCTGATCGCCTTCCGCGGCATCGCCGAGGGGGTGGAGAACTCGAACTACGCGCTGCGCACCGAGGCGGGCGATTTCATCCTCACCCTCTACGAGAAGCGCGTCGATCCGGCGGACCTGCCCTGGTTCCTCGGGCTGATGGAGCATCTCGCCCGCCACGGCCTCTCCTGCCCGCTGCCGGTCCGCGCGCGCGATGGCGTGGCCCTGCGCCGCCTGGCCGGGCGCCACGCCGCCGTCACCACCTTCCTGCCCGGTGTCTGGCCTCGCCGCGTGCGCGTCGAGCACTGCGCGCCGGTCGGCGCCGCGCTTGCCCGGCTGCACCTGGCCGGTGCCGGCTACGGCGCGGAACGGGCGAACGCACTCGGCCCCGCGTCCTGGGCGCCGCTGCTCGCCCGCATCGGCGATGGCGCCGACAGCGTCCGCGCCGGCCTCGGCGCCGAACTCACCGCCGCGCTCGGCCGTCTCCTCGCCACCTGGCCGGCGTCACTGCCGCGCGGCCACATCCACGCCGACCTCTTCCCGGACAATGTCTTCTTCCTCGGCGGCGAGGTTTCGGGGCTGATCGACTTCTATTTCGCCGCCACGGACCTGTTCGCCTACGACGTCGCGATCTGCCTCAACGCCTGGTGCTTCGAGGCGGACGGCGCCTGCAACGTCACCAAGGCCAGGGCCCTCCTGCGCGGCTATCAGCAGATCCGCCCCCTCGCCGAGGCCGAACGCGCCGCATTGCCCGTGCTCGCCCAGGGCGCTGCGATGCGCTTCCTGCTGACCCGCCTCTATGATTGGCTGAACACGCCGGCGGACGCCCTGGTGGTGCGCAAGAATCCGCTCGAATATCTGCGCCGCCTGCGCTTCCACCTCGATGCCACCAGCGAGGCCGCCTATGGGCTCTGACGCCGCCGCCGAACCGGTGGAGATCTGGACCGACGGCGGCTGCAAGCCCAATCCCGGGCCCGGCGGATGGGCGGCGATCCTGCGCTATCGCGGCCATGAGCGGGAGCTCTCCGGCGCGGAGCCTGCGACCACCAACAACCGCATGGAACTCACCGCCGCCGCCGCGGCGCTGGAGGCGCTGAAGCGCCCGAGCCGGGTGGCCCTGCACACCGACAGCCAATATGTCGCCAACGGCATAACCCGCTGGCGGCAAGGCTGGGTGCGGCGGAACTGGCGCAACGCCGCCGGCGACCCGGTGGCGAACATGGATCTTTGGCAGCGTCTGCTCGCCGCCGCCGCCCTGCACGAAGTGGAGTGGCGCTGGGTGCGCGGCCATGCCGACGACCCGATGAACCATCGCGCCGACGCGCTGGCGACCGCGGCGCGGCAGCGGCTGGGATAGGAACCCGGCCTCAGCCACCGTCCTTGCGGATCACCAGCACCGCGCTGCCATCCTCGAGCGGGATCAGGTCGAGAACGTCGTGGCCCTGGTCGGCGGCCGCGCGGGGCACGTTGGCGAGGGGCTCGGCGCCCCGCAGCCGCACCAGCAGCACCTGTCCCCGCGCCATCGCATCCAGCGCCAGGCGGGTGCGCACGAAGGTCATCGGGCAGGTCTCCGCGCTGATGTCGATCGCCCGATCATGCTCGGGCAAGGACAGCATCGTCTCGCTCGGGCCCGTCACCGGCGCGCCTCAATCGCCGGAAGGGTCGAGCGCGGCCACGCCGGGGAGGGTTTTGCCCTCCATCCATTCGAGGAAGGCGCCGCCGGCGGTCGAGACATAGCTGAACTTGTCCGCCACCCCGGCCTGACGCAGGGCCGCAACCGTGTCGCCGCCGCCGGCCACGCTCACCAGGCGCCCGCTCGCGGTCGCGTCGGCGACGGCGCGGGCCAGCGCGATCGTGCCGGCATCGAAGGGCGGGGTTTCGAACGCGCCGAGCGGGCCGTTCCAGACCAGGGTCTTCCACCCGGCCAGCCGCGCGGTGAGGGCCTGGACCGTGCCGGGGCCGACATCGAGGATCATCGCATCCGCGTCGACCTCGGCCACCGTCACCGTCCGTGTCGCCACGCCCGGGGCGAGCGCGGCCGCGACCACCGCGTCGATCGGCAGCAGCACGGCGCAGCCGGCGGTCTCGGCGTCGGCGAGGATGCGCCGCGCCGTCTCGTGCAGGTCCGGCTCCTGCAGCGAGCGTCCGACGGCGAGCCCCTGGGCGGCAAGGAACGTGTTCGCCATGGCGCCGCCGATGACCAGCTCGTCGACGCGCGAAACGAGGTTCGCCAGCAGATCCAGCTTGGTCGAAACCTTCGCCCCGCCGACGATGGCCGCGACCGGGCGCGCCGGCGAGCCGAGGGCCCGGTCGAGGGCTTCGAGCTCCGCCTGCATCAGCCGGCCGGCATAGGCGGGCAGCCGGTGTGCCACCGCCTCGGTGCTGGCGTGGGCGCGATGGGCGGCGGAGAACGCGTCATCGACGTAGAGATCGGCCAGCGCCGCGAGTTCGCTCGCGAAGCCGGCGTCGTTGGCCTCCTCGCCGGGATGGAAGCGGGTATTCTCCAGCACCAGCACATCACCCGCGGCCAGCAGGTCCACCGCCTGCTGCGCCGGCACGCCGATGCAATCCTCGGCGAACCGCACCCGCCGGCCCAGCACCTCGCCGAGCGCGCGCGCCACCGGGGCCAGGGACATGGCCGGCACGCGCTTGCCCTTCGGCCGGTCGAAATGGCTGCACACGATCACCCGCGCGCCCGCAGCGGCAAGCTCGCGGATCGTCGGCGTCAGCCGTTCGAGCCGGGTGAGATCGGTGATCCGCCCGTCATGGACCGGCACGTTGAGATCGGCCCGCAGCAGCACGCGCTTGCCGGCGACATCCACCCCGTCAAGAGTGCGAAACCGCATCCTTCCTGTCCTTCGTGGTCCTGACCACCCTCAGCGCGGGGCGGCGCCGTCGAGAAACTGCTGTACCACCTGGAAGAGCTGCATCCGGTTCTTCTCCATCACCACCGTGTGCGTGCCCTCGCCGATCATGGTGTACTGCTTCCATGGCGCGTTGACGAGCAGCGGGAACAGCGTCTGGGACATATAGGGCGGCGTATCGTGATCCCACTCGCCCTGCACGAGCAGCACGGGATTGCGGATGTTCGCGGGGTCCCAGGTCGGCTTGCCGGCGCGCCAGAAGCGATCGACGTCGAACAGCACCCCGTTCGGGGCCCGCAGCACCGGCGGGCTCTGTTTCGCCCCGACCGGGTCGGTGGCAAAGGTCGCATCCGCCCACTCCTCGAACCATCCCGGCGGGATCAGGTCCGCGCGCTTGCTCTCCGGCACCCCGTTCATCCAGCGCTTGAACGCGGCATCGCGCGTCACCGTCCGATAGGCGCCGAGCTTGCCCGGCCCGGCGCTGATCGCCGGCGCGCCCTGGATGATCCACAGCGGCGCATAGAGCACCAGGCGGTGAACCTGATCCGGATGCTGGGCGGCGAAGCCGGCTGCGATGGTCGTCCCCCAGGACCAGCCCATCACGTCCACACTGGTGAGACCCTGGCGCTTGCGAACGAACTCAACCACGGCGCCGAGATCGGCCACGGCCTGCTCGGTGGTCTCGAGCGGCGGGTTGGCGTCGGCCGGCTGGTCCATCTGCGCCGGGCGGGTCGATCGGCCATAGCCCGGCAGATCCAGCAGGTAGACGTCGTAGCCGTGCGCCGCGAGGTAGTCCATCCAGGACTGGCCGTTCAGGGCCAGGTCGAATGCGGTGCTCGCGGGATAGGTGGCGCCGTGGACGAAGACGAGCGTGCGCGCCGGGCCGAAATGCTCGCCGCCCTGCGGACGCTTGTTGCGCACGTAGATCTGCAGCCCCGCCTGCGGCGAGGGGACGGTCATCTCCTGCATGACAATCGGCACCGACCCGCCCGGCCCGGCGGCGTGCGCCACCGCAACCCCGAGGGGGCCGCTTGCTCCCGAGGGCATCAACATGCCGGCCATCATGGCGACGATGGCGACGCCAAGCCGTTCAACTACGCGCATTGTTCGTTTCCTCCCGCGTCGAGCGCCGCCTCAGAGCCGCCCGAGCAAGGCCGCGGTGTCGGACATGCGGTTCGAGAAGCCCCACTCGTTGTCGTACCAGCCCATAACCCGGGCGAATGTGCCCTCGATCACCGTCGTCTGCGTCGCATCGAAGCTGCAGGATGCGGGGCAGTGGTTGAAATCGATGCTGACCAGCTTCTCCGTGCTGTAGTCGAGCACGCCCTTGAGCGGCCCGACGGCGGCGGCGAGCATGGCTCCGTTGATGGTTTCCACGCTGGCCGGCCGGGCGAGGTTCACGTCGAGCGAGACCAGCGAGACGTTGGGTGTCGGCACCCGGATCGCGGTGCCGTCCAGCTTGCCCTTGAGTTCCGGCAAAACGAGCCCGACCGCGCGCGCCGCGCCCGTCGTCGTCGGGATCGCGGACACTGCCGCCGCGCGGGCGCGGTGGAGGTCCTTGTGCAGCGTGTCCACCGTGCGCTGGTCGCCGGTATAGGCATGGATCGTGACCATGTAGCCACGCTCGATTCCGAAGCTCTCGTGCAGCACCTTGGCCATCGGCGCCAGGCAGTTGGTAGTGCAGGACGCGTTCGAGACCACGGTCATCGCCGGCGTCAGCGTTGCGTGGTTGACGCCGTACACGATCGTCGCGTCCACCCCGTCGGCGGGCGCGGAGATCAGGACCTTGCGCGCTCCGGCGGTGAGCAGATGCGCCGCCTGCTCGCGCTTGGTGAACAGGCCGGTGCATTCCATCGCCACATCGACGCCGGCCAGCGGCAGCTTCGCGGGGTCACGCTCGGCGGTGACGCGAATCGGGCCATAGGTGCGGCCGTTATGGTGGATGGTGATGCTGTCCGCGCCGACCTCGACCGTGCCGGGAAAGCGACCATGGACGCTATCGTAGCGGAACAGGTGCGCATTCGCCTCGGTGCTGCCGAGATCGTTGATCAGCACCGGGATCACGTCCTCGCGCCCGCTCTCGACGATGGCACGCAGCACCAGGCGGCCGATGCGCCCGAATCCGTTGATCGCGACCTTCACCGCCATCGTCTCTCTCCCTGCTCAATCCGGCCCTACTCAATCCGGCCCGCACGGGCAGGCCGCCCGCGGTATCAGCCGCGGTCCAGACGCTTCCTCACCGTGGCCGCCACCGCCTCGGCGGTGATGCCATAGTGGCGATACAGCTCCTCGAACGGCGCCGAGGCGCCGAACCCCTCGATGCCGATGAACGCACCCTCCGCGCCCAGCCAGCGCTCCCAGCCGAAGCCGCAAGCGGCCTCGATGCCGACGCGCGGCGCGCCACCCAGCACCGCGTCGCGGTAGCCGGCGTCCTGGTGCGAGAACAGTTCCCAGCATGGCAGCGAGACCACGGCGACGGCGATGCCTTCGGCCGCCAGTGCCGCCCGCGCCTCCATGGCAATGGCCACCTCCGACCCGGTGGCGATCAGCGTCGCCCGGCGCGGGCCCTCGGCCTCGGCCAGCACGTAGCCGCCGCGGGCAGAACGGTTCTCGGCGGCATCGGCACGCAGCCCCGGCAGTGCCTGGCGCGTCAGCACCAGCAGGCTCGGCCCGTCGGCGCGGCGCAGCGCCAGTTCCCAGCACTCGGCCGTCTCCACCGCGTCCGCGGGGCGCAGCACCCAGAGATTCGGCATCGCGCGCAGGCTGGCGAGATGCTCGACCGGCTGATGCGTCGGCCCGTCCTCGCCGAGGCCGATACTGTCATGGGTCAGCACGTGGATCACCCGCACGCCCATCAGCGCGGCGAGGCGGATGGCCGGACGCATATAGTCCGTGAAGGCGAAGAAGGTGCCGCCATACGGAATGAGCCCGCCATGGAGCGCCATGCCGTTCATCGCCGCGGCCATGCCGTGCTCGCGCACGCCGAAATGGATGTATCGCCCGCCATACGCCGCCGGCGCCACCGCCGTCATGCCTTTGACCTGGGTCAGATTGGACCCGGTGAGGTCGGCCGAGCCGCCGACCAGCTCCGGCAGCGCCGGCACCAGCGCCTCGAGCACTTTCTGGCTCGACTGGCGGCTCGCCAGCTTCGGCCGGGATGCGGCCAGGTCCGCCTTGAAGGCGGCAAAGCCTTCCTGCCAGGTTTCGGGCAGCTTCCCGGCGATCACCCGCTCGAATTCGGCCCGCTGGCCGTGTCGGGTCAGGCGTTTCAACCAGGCCCGCCGCGCCGCCGCGCCGCGCGAGCCGGCCGCCTTCCAGCGCGCGGCAATGTCCTGTGGCACGCTGAAGGGAGGCGCGTGCCAGCCCAGCGCCTGCTTGGTCGCCGCCGCTTCGGCGCCGCCCAGCGGCGAGCCATGGGCGGCGGCGGTGCCCGCCTTGGTCGGGGCGGCGAAGCCGATGATGGTGCGGCAGGCGATCAGCGTCGGCTTCTTCGACCGCTGGGCCAGCGAGAGCGCGGCGGCGATCTGCGCCGGATCGTGCCCGTCGATGCGCTTCACCGTCCAGCCATAGGCGGCGAAGCGCTTCAGCACGTCGTCCGAGCAGGCCAGATCGGTACCGCCATCGATGGAAATCGCATTGTCGTCGAACAGCACCGTCAGCCGGTCGAGCCGCAGATGGCCGGCGAGGCTGGCCGCCTCGTGGCTCACCCCCTCCATCAGATCGCCGTCCGAGGCGATCACCCAGGTCCGATGATCGACCAGGCTGCGCCCGAAGCGGGCGGCCAGCATGCGTTCGGCCAATGCCATGCCAACGGCCGTGGCGATGCCCTGGCCGAGCGGGCCGGTGGTGGTCTCGATCCCGGGGTGCCCGCCATACTCGGGATGGCCGGCGGCGGGCGAGTGCAGCTGGCGGAACCGGCGCAGGTCCTCGATGCCCATCCCGACATGCCCGCTCAGATGCAGCAGCGCATAGAGCAGCGCCGAGCCGTGGCCGGCCGAGAGCACGAAGCGGTCGCGGTCCGGCCAGCGCGGATCGGCGGCATCGTATTTCAGGAACCGCGTCCACAGCATCGCGGCGACGTCCGCCATGCCCAGGGGCAGGCCGGGATGGCCGGACTTCGCCGCCTCGACGGCATCGATGGCGAGTGCACGCAGCGCGTCCGCCAGGCGCCGCTCGGCGCCGTCGGAACCGGTCAGCAGTGCCGCTTGCCGCGCCTGCGCGGAGCGGTCGAGCGGGAGATCAACAACCGTTGCCATGCCCGGCCTATAGAGGCGGCCCGACGGCGAGGCAAGACGCGCCGCTCACGCGAGCGCGGGCCGGTTCGCGCGCGCCAGCACGGCCTCGAACAGCACCTGGCATCCGGCCGTGGCCTCGTCGGGCGCGATGCTCTCGGCCTCGTTGTGGGACAGTCCATCCCGGCACGGCGTGAAGATCATCGCCACGGGCAGGCGCCGCGCCAGCAGCACAGCGTCGTGGCCGGCCCCGGAGACGATCTCGCGCGACGCATATCCCGCCCGCGCCGCCGCCGTCTGGACCAGCGCGACGCATTCGGGGTCGAACACCTGCGCCGGCATCCGGAACATCCGAGTGATCGCCAGCGTCACCCCGCAATCGCGGGCGATGAACCCGGCCTCGCGCGGGAACTGCGCATCGATGCGATCGATCTCCGCGCTGGACGGATGGCGGAATTCGACCGTGAACCGCACCTCGCCGGGAATCACATTGCGGCTGTTGGGCCGCACCTCGAACCGGCCGACCGTGCCGCGCCCGTCGGCGCCGCGCGCGCGCATCATCCGGTCGACCAGGTCGACGACGCGCGCGGCGCAGACCAGCGCATCCTTGCGCGCCGCCGGCGGCGTGGTGCCGGCATGCGCATCCTGTCCGGTGGCAACCGCCTCGTACCAGACCTGCGCCTGGGCGCCGGTGACGGCGCCGATCATGGCGCCCGCCTGTTCGAGAATCGGACCCTGCTCGATATGGAGCTCGAAATAGGCATCGACCGGAAACGCTGCAGCCGGCACGGCCCCGCGCGCGCCGATCGCGTCCAGCGCCGCGCCGAAGCTCACTCCCTCGGCGTCGGTCCGCGCCAGCACATCGTCCAGCCCGTGCGCGCCGACCCAGACGCCCGAACCGGTGAGGCCGAGGCCGAAGCGGCTGCCCTCCTCGTCGGTCCAGTTGACCAGCTCCAGCGGCGCCGCAGTGACGAGGCCGTGGTCGTTCAGCGTGCGCATCACCTCGAGCCCGGCCATGACGCCCAGCGCGCCATCGAACTTGCCGCCCGAGGGCTGGCTGTCGAGATGGCTGCCGAACAACACCGGCAGGCGGGCCGGCTCGCGTCCCTCGCGGCGGGCGAACATGTTGCCGGCGGCGTCGATGCGCACCGCGAGCCCGGCCGCCGCGCACTGCGCGTGGAAGGCAGCGCGGGCGGCGCCGTCCTCGGCCGAGAGGGCGAGACGGCGGACGCCGCCCTTCTGCGTGGCGCCGAACTGCGCCATGGCCATCAGGCTGGCCCACAGACGCATACCATCGATGCGGCAGACGGGATCGTGGCTCGGCATGGCGCGGCTCCTGGCGGACGGCCGCCCTATCTTGCCGTCGCCGCCGCTTCCTGCAAGCTTGCGCCCGCCGATGACGCTGCCCCTGCCCTTTCGCGCGACTGTGCTGATCGCGGCCCTGGTGCTGCCGGTCGGCTGCCACCTGGTCGACCAGACCGATTTCGGCGCCAAGCCGGCCCCGCCCGCGCCCGACCAGCTTGCCGAGGCGATGCGCCCGAACGCGACCGTGCCGCTGGTCGCCATCCGCTATGACGGCGGTGAGAGCGCCTATGGTCCGGCGCTGCAGCGCGCGGTGGAAATGGCCGAGGCGCGGCGGGCCGACCCGCGCTACGAGGTGGTGGCGGTGGTGCCGGCGAAAGGAAGCCCCGCCGAGCAGGTCGCCGCCGCCGAACAGGCCGGCGAGGATGCCCGCGACGTCGCCGACCGCCTGCTCGCGCTCGGCGTGACGGCCGCCGCGATCCGCCTTTCGGCCCGCACCGAGCCGGGGCTCACTGCGCGTGAGGTGCGCGTCTATCTGCGCTGATCAGCGCGCCACCAGCATGTAGTGGATGGTGAGATCGAAGGTCACCGTCGGATCCGGCGAGCCGAAGGGCAGCGGCGGGAGCCGGGCATCGCGGAACAGGCCAACGGTGGCATCGTCCAGCGCGCGATAGCCGGAACCCGACCGGAGCCCGACCGAAGCCACCGTGCCGTCGGCGTTCATGACCACGCGGACCGTGGACAGGCCCTGTTCGCCGCGCATCGCCGCATCCTGCGGGTAGTATTTGTGCATCTCCAGCCAGGCAGCCAGCTCGTTGCGCCAGTCGGTGCCAAGCTGCTCGCTGGAGGAGAAATCCGCCCGCGGCGTGACCGAGAAGGTGCCTTTGCGGTGCGGCCCCTCGGCCAGCGACGTCGAGTTGCCGTTGAAGGTCGGCCCGAAGGAGAACTTCATCGGTGCGGGGAAGCGCACCGCCGGCCGCGGCGGCGCCGAGGCCTGGCGCGGGGGCGCCGGTCGCACCGGTTTGGGCACGGGCTCGAGCAGCGGGTGCGCTTCGACCCGTGGCGCCTCGGCCGGCGGCTTGACCGGTTCGACGCGGGGCGCGGGCTGCGCCGCCGGGGGCTTCACAACCGCCTCGGCCTGCGGCGCCGTCAGGACCGGCGGCGCGGTCTCCTTGGCCGGCGTCTCTTGCGCCGGCTCCGCCTTTGGCGTCGGCTCGGCGGTCCG
>DAIDKZ010000094.1 GCA_027449745.1 Acetobacteraceae bacterium
CAGCATCTTGCCGGGGAAGCGGCGCTGGATGGCGTTGGCGAAGCGCTCGGCCTCTTCCAGGTTCGGCTCGCTGGTTTCCCACCACAGCAGATCGGCATACGGCGCATAGGCGAGCGAGCGGGCGATGGCGTATTCGACGCCGAGGCCCTGCTTGATGCGGAAGAAGCCTTCCGGCGTGCGCTCGCCGGAGAGGAACGGCCGGTCGCGCTCATCGACGTCGGTCGTCAGCAGCTGGGCGGCGTGGCTGTCGGTGCGGCACAGCAGCACGGTGGGCACGCCCTCCACGTCCGCGGCCAGGCGCGCCGCGTTGAGGGTGCGGATATGCTGGCTGATCGGCACTAGGACCTTGCCGCCGAGATGGCCGCACTTCTTCTCGCTGGCGAGCTGGTCCTCGAAATGGACCCCTGCGGCACCGGCCTCGATCATCGCCTTCATCAGTTCGAAGGCGTTGAGTGCACCGCCAAACCCCGCCTCGGCGTCGGCCACGATCGGGGCCATCCAGTACGTGCCCGGGTCGGAGCCTTCCATGCGGGCGATCTGGTCGGCGCGGCGCAGCGCGGCGTTGAGGCGCTTGACCACCATCGGCACCGAGTTCACCGGGTAGAGCGACTGATCCGGGTACATCTCACCCGCCAGGTTGGCGTCCGCCGCCACCTGCCAGCCCGAAAGGTAGATCGCCTTGAGCCCCGCCTTTACCTGCTGCAGAGCCTGGTTGCCGGTCAACGCGCCGAGCGTCGGCACGAACGGCTCGGTCTTGAGCAGATGCCACAGCCGGGCCGCCCCCATCTCGGCCAGCGTGTGGCGGACCCGGAAGCTGCCGGAGAGGCGCGCCACCTCGGCCGGGCTGTAGTCGCGGACGATGCCGGCGAAGCGCTCGGGATCGTGGCCCGGCGGGCTCGCCAGACCGTCCGGGGCGCGGCACGGAATGATGTTCAGGGCGGGTGTGTGATGCATGACAACTCTCCTCGACGGCAGCGTCTGATGAGGTAAAGTTTTCACACTGCGGCTGCGAAAGCGACCCGATAAATCGACCGGAACGCGGGAATCTGTGTGGGATTTCACCGACTCGGCCCGGTCTTGGTAAAGGATGTAAATATGACCGGCCCCCAGATCGGCCGCACCGTCCGCCGATTGCGCCAGGAGCGCGGCCTGTCCCAGCAGGCCCTTGCGGCCCGGCTCGGCATTTCGGCGAGCTATTTGAACCTGATCGAACACGACCAGCGGGCGGTGACCGCCAGCCTGCTGATCAAGCTGGGCGAGACGCTGCAGGCCGATCTCGCGACGCTGTCCGGCTCGCAGGAGCGGCAGCTCGAAGTGGGGTTGCGCGAAGCCTTCGCGGATCCGCTGCTCGGCGCGGAGACGGTGCCGGAGGCGGAGGTGCAGGCGCTGGCGGCGAGCGCACCGGGTGCGGCGCGGGCGGTGCTGGCGCTCTATCGCGCTTGGCGCGTAGCGCGCGAGGACGCCTCCGGCATCGCGCTGCCCTCGGGGCGGCGTGTGCTGCTGCCCAACGAGGAGGTGCGCGATATTTTCGATGATCGCGGCAACCATTTTCCGGCGTTGGAGGAGATCGCCGAGGCGATCGGCGCGGAACTCGATGCGCTGCCCGCGGAACGGAACCACGCGCTGGCGGAACGGCTGCGCGGCCGGCATGGGCTCGCCGTGCTCGTCCGCCCCCTCGAAGGGGCGTTGCGGGCCTACGATCCTGCGGCGCGCAGCCTCATCCTGTCGGAACAGCTGCCGCGCGAGAGCCGCGGCTTCCACCTGGCGTTCCAGATTGCGCTGCTGGAAGCCGGCGACGGTGTCGAGCAGGTGATCGCGCAGGCCAAGCCGACCACGCCCGAGGCGGCCGCACTGCTGCGGATCGGCCTGCTCAACTACCTCGCCGGGGCCCTGCTCATGCCCTATGGCCACTATCTCGATGCCGCGCGGCTGCTGCGCCACGACATGGAAGCCCTGGCCGCGCGCTTTGGCGTCTCCTACGAACAGGCGTGCCAGCGCCTCTCGACGCTGCAGCGGCCGGGCGCGCGTGGCGTGCCGTTCTTCTTCCTGCGCGTCGATCCCGCCGGCAATGTCGGCAAGCGTTTCTCCGCTGCCGGCTTTCCGTTCGCGCGTTTTGGCGGGTCCTGCCCGCGCTGGGTGGTGCATCTCGCCTTCGCCACGCCCGGCGCCGTGCGGGTTCAGCTGGCGAGCCTGCCGGACGGTGCCGCGTTTCTCTGCTTTGCCCGCACCGTCAGCGGGCCGTCGGCCCGCTGGGGCGATCCGCGGCCGACCCATGTGGTGGCGATGGGCTGCGCCGTCGCCAACGCCGCCGAGGTGGTCTACGCCGACGGTCTGGACCTCGAGCGCGCCGCCGTCGGCATCGGCCTGTCCTGTCGGCTGTGCGAACGCCCGGACTGCCGCAGTCGTGCCTTCCCGCCGCTCGAACACCGGCTTGCCTTCGATCCCGCCCGGCGCGGCCTCAGCCCGTTCGCCTTCGAGCCAAAGCGGTGACCTGGCATAAAATGCCGGCTGAACCAGCCCTCCACGCGATTGCCTGCCGGAGCCGATTGTTGCACCTTTGATCCTGCACGAGGGGGGAGCAGGGGTCGTGTGGGGAGCCTTTCGGCGTGGGGAGCGTTGGCGTCGCGCATGGCCGGCTGGCTTGACCGCTCTCGTCGCCGGTCTGCTTCCGTTGGCAGCGGCGGCACAGCCCGGAACGTTCATACCGCAGGCGTCACCGATCCCGCACATGCTGGCGCCGGAAACTCCGAGCGTCGGCGGCCTGCCGGCCGCACCGCAGCCTGCGGCGCCCGCCGCGGTGCCGGCGACCGAGGTCGCGGTCACCAGCGTCGCGATCGAGGGCGCCACCGTCTACCCGCCCGAACGGCTGGAGTCTTTCACGACGGGCCTGGTCGGTCCCGCGATCAAGCTGGCACGTATCGAGGCGGCGCGGGTGGCGCTGCTCAATCTCTATCGCGGCGACGGCTACGTTCTCTCCACCGTCTCCGCCTCGCTCGACGAGACCGGACGGCTGCGGTTTCTCGTGCTCGAGGGGCGGATTTCGGACGTCAAGCTGGACGGCGAGATCGGTCCTGCCGGTGTCCAGGTTCTGCGCTTTCTGCGCCACCTCACCGAGAAGGCTCCGATCGACGAGGCGACGCTCGAGCGGTGGTTGTTGCTGGCGCAGGATATTCCCGGCGTATCGCTGCACGCGGTGCTGCGCCCGTCGGCGGAAACGCCGGGCGCGATGACGTTGGTGGCGCAGGTCAGCCGCAGCGCCGTCTCCGGCCTGTTCACTGCGGATAATTACGCGTTCCGGGCGACCGGGCCCGAGGAATATCTGGGCGCCATCGATTTCAACAGCTTCACCTCGCTCGGTGAGCGGACGGAACTGTCGCTCTACCAGGGCAACGCCGGAACCCAGACCTTCGGCCAAGCGTCGGAGGAATTCTATGTCGGGGATTCGGGCCTGCGGGTTCGGGTCTATGGCGGCGCCGGAATCGCCACGCCGTCGGGCGAGTTGCGGGCGATCGGCTACCAGGACCTGATCGATCTCGGCGGGCTTTCGGCTACCTACCCGCTGCTGCGCTCGCGTCAGCAGAGCCTGACGCTCGGCGCCTATTTCGACGTCGAGCAGATGGAGATCCTGACCAATTCGGGGGTTGGCGGCAGCTCCGCGCGGGCGAGCTTCGACGCGCTGCGGGTGTTTCGGTTCGGCGCCGACTATGCGCGCCAGGACCTTCTGCTCGGCGGCGACCGGGTCGCGCTGAACACAGCGAATGCCCGCGTCTCGCAGGGCATCCCGGGGCTGGACGGAACGTCCAACGCCAACCCGTTCCCCGGGCGTCTCGGCCAGCGGATCGACTTCACCAAGGTCAACGCCGAGTTCACACGGACCCAGACACTGTTCCAGCCATGGGCCGATGCGACCGTCGCCCTGAAGGGCTTGGTGGTCGGCCAATATACCAACGACGTGCTGCCGCCGTTCGAGGAGTTCTATCTCGGCGGACCGAACTACACGCGCGGCTATTTCTGGGGCGAGGCGTTCGGCGACCGTGCCCTCGCCGCCACGGCGGAGCTCGATCTCAACGAGTCGCTCGACGTGCGCGTCTTCGGGCACAGCCTGCCGCTCGCGGCGCAGTTCTACGTCTTCTACGATTGGGGCGAGACCTGGGACGTGACGCGTGGCGATCCGCACGCCGTCCTGCGGTCCGCAGGCGTCGGCACGCGGCTCGATCTCACCCAGTATGTCGAGTTCGATGTCATCGGCGCCGAGCGCTTCAGCCGTACCCCGTTCGGGACCGCCGGCGGGCTGCGGCCGCTGAGCGCCGATGCGATCTACTGGCAGGTGCTGGCGCATTTCTGAAGGCTCCGGCCGGCATTGGCTGGGGACGATCAAACCGCCGAAGCCTGGCCTCAGCCGGCCAAGACCGTGGCGAGCGATAAGGCGAAAACGATGCCGAAGACCGGGGTGCGAGAGCGGGGTGGGAGCGGACGGGGGACGATCCGTGCCGTCGGTCTGCTGCGACGCAGGCGCGCAGTGCTGCTGCGCGAGACCGCGCTCCAGGCCGCGGCTCTGACCCTGCTGGCGCTGCCGGTGCGGGCGCAGCCGGCGGCGAATGCGCGGCCGACCGGGGGCAGTGTCATTGCCGGCAGTGCCACGATCGGCCAGTCGGCCAGCACGACCACGATCACTCAAACCACGCCGTTCGGCGCCCTGACCTGGAGCGGGTTCGATGTCGGTGCCGGTCAGAGCGTCCAGTTCCGCCAGCCCTCCGCCAACGCGCTGACCGTCAACGAGGTGACGGCGCCGAACCCCTCGCTCATCGCCGGCCATATCGACGCCAACGGACGGCTCGTGCTGATCAACCGCTCGGGCGTGGTGTTCTATCCCGGCGCGCAGGTCGACGCCGCGGGGCTCGTCGTCTCGGCCATCGGCATGAACCAAGCCGCGGCGAAGCAGGGCCAGCTGGTGCTGGACCAGCCGGCGCGCGCCGGCGCACGCATCGTCAACGCCGGAACGCTGACGGTGAAGCAGACCGGCCTCGCTGCACTGGTGGCGCCGCAGGTGGCGAATTCCGGGGTCATTTCGGCAAAGCTTGGCCACGTCGTGCTCGCCGGCGGCGCCGTCGATACCGTCGATCTCTATGGGGACGGGCTGGTTTCCTTCGACGTCACCCGCCAGACGCACCCGGCGGGGGACGGCAAGACGGCGCTGGTCACCAACACCGGAACCGTGCTGGCCCAGGGCGGCACGGTGACGCTGACGGCAGCCCAGGCGGACGGTCTCGTGCAGACCCTGGTCGATGCCGGCGGACGCATTGTCGCAAACAGTGTCGGGGCGCAGCGTGGCGCGATCGAGATCGCCGGGACCGGCGGGTCGATCGTCATCGCCGGCCGCCTTGCCGCCGATGGCCGCGCGCCAGGTGAGACCGGCGGGTCCGTGGCGGCGACCACGACCGGCACCGTGCTGCTCACCCCCACCGCCCATGTCTCCGCATCCGGTACGGCCGGCGGCGGTGCTGTTGCACTTGGCACGACGCTCGCCCGTGCGACCGGCGGTTCGGCGGTGCAGGCACCGATGGCGAAGCGGGTCGCCATCGCCAAGGGTGCGCGCATCGCGGCGGACGCGACCGGGCGGGGCGCTGGCGGGACGGTGACGGCGCTCTCGACCGAGGCGACCATCCAGCTCGGCACGATCTCCGCCCGCGGTGGTCCGCAGGGCGGGGATGGCGGACATGTCGAGATTTCGTCGATGGGCGCGCTCGATCTCTCCGGCATCATCGATGTCGCCGGGCCGCTCGGCGCGGCGGGAACGATCCTGATCGACCCCGTCGACCTGGTGATCGCGAATGCGGGCAACAACATCGCGCTGACCGACAACACCGATCCCAATCTTGCGTTCGCGACCATTGGGACGAGCAACCCGGCGACCATCACGGTCACGCAGATCGAAGGTCTGCACGGCAACATTCATCTCGAGGCGAGCAACAACCTCACCGTCGGCACCGGCAGCAGCCTCAGCCTGTCGCTCGGCCGCGGTCAGGCACTCACCCTGGAGGCCGGCAACAATCTCACCGTCAGCACCAACGCCACGCTGAGCACGAATGCGGCCGACATGGTGCTCACGGCGGCCTCGACCAGGAGCCCGACGCCGAACCCGGCGGGCTCGCTCGACATCGCCGGAACGCTCGTCGTCAATGGCAATCTCACCCTCAACGCTGGCAGCGGCGGCATCGGCCTCAGCGCGATTGCCTCGGTCACGGCAGGCAACATCACCGTCAACGCTCCGGCCGGCGCGGTCAGCGAACTCTCGGGCGGACTGGTCAACACGCCCGGCACGCTGTTCGCGAGCGCGACCACGATCGATCTGCCGACGAATAGTGCCGGCGTCTCCAACAGCATCGCTACACTCGGCAATATCAGCACCGACGGCGGTCTGACCCTGACCATCTTCGGCCCGCTTAGCGTGAATGGTCCGCTGGTCGAAACCAAGAGCGCGATTACGCTGACTGATATCGGCAGCAGCAGCGGGATTGTTCTCAATGGCAACCTGCTGGCCGCAACCGGCGTAACCCTCAAGTCCCTTGGCGCCATCACCCAGAGCAGCGGCACCATCGGCCCATCCGGCACCGGCACGATCACCCTTTCGGGCAGCGCCGGCGGCGCGGTGTCGCTGAACAGCCTCGACGGCGTGCTCGGGAGTTTCAGCTCGAATGGCGGCTTCTCCTTCACCAAGAGTCAGGGCCTCGTTCTCACCGGCAATCTCGATGACCCGTCCGGGCCGATCGCGCTCACGGCCGCGAGCGGGGACTTGAAGCTTCAGGGCTCGATCAACACGAACGGCACCGTCGACCTGCAGGCGCCTGCCGGCAGCATCGTGCAGAGCCTCGGGACGATCGGGCCTAACGATGGGTTTGGCAAAGTCGCGGTCAATGCGAGTGCCGCCAACGTCATCCTGCTGACCGATCCGAACCTGATCGCGATACTCGGCGCCCTCACCGCCACGAACGGCGGCATAACCGTGACTCAGGAGAGCGCCGCGTCACCCAACCCGTCGGTGCCGGTCACTATTTTGGGGCCGATCCACGCCGGAACCGGGCAGGCCATCGTCCTGACCGCGGATTCGATCGACCTGACCAACACCCCGACCGTGTCCGCCCCCAACGGGTCCATCCAGCTGGCGCCGGCCACGGCTGGCAGCGGCGTGGCGCTGTGGAGCGGTGGCCCACTCATGACCTCTCTCTCCGTCGCCACGCCGAACCTGATCAATTTCACTGCCGGCGCCCTGATCCTCGGGTCGGCATCGACCGGTGCGATCCAGATCGGCTCCCCGCTCGGTTACAACGGAGGACCGGTCGTCATGCCGAGCGGGCTGCCCGCGCTCGGGCTCGCCGGCGCCAAAGTGACCCAGACCGATCCTCTCAGTGTGCCGCTGCTGTTCGGCAGCACCGGCGCGGTCAATCTCCCCCTGGCCAACAACGTTGGCACGATCGGCGCCTACGCCGCGAGCGGCTCTTTCGCTCTGACCAACGCCGTCGGCATCGTTGTTGGCGGCGCGCTCAGTGTGCCCGGCGGAGCCGTCAGCCTGATCGCCCAAACCGGGGCGATCGGCGAGACCGGCACCGGGAGCATCACCGCTGCCTCGCTCACCGGCAGCGCAGGCCAAACCGTGCAACTTGACGCGACCCATGTCTCGGCCGGCGCGACGGTGGCCAACAACCAGATCGGCACCCTGGCCGGCTTCACCTCGTTCGGCGGCTTCGCGCTCGCGAACGGCCAGGCGCTCACCGTGTCCGCCCCGCTCTCGGACACCGCCGGCCCGGTCTCGCTCACCACCACCGCCGGCGGTCTCACCCTCGGCGCCTCGATCACGGCCGTGGGCAGCGTGACCCTCAATTCGGCCGGGGCGATCACGCAGACCGCGGGCACGATCGGGCCGTCCACCAATGCGCCGCTGGCGCTCACCGGCAGCGCCGGCGGGGCGGTGTCGCTGCCGGACGCCAATCAGATCGCGACCCTCGCCGGCTTCACCTCGTCGGGCGGCTTCACGCTCGCCGACGCCCAGGCGCTCACCGTCTCGGCCCCGCTGCAGGACACCGGGACCAACGGCACCATCGTGCTGAGCACCGCGACCGGCGATCTGATCCTCAACGCCAACCTGATCGCCGCCTCCGCCACGCTCGACCCGTTCGGTGCGCTCACCCAGACCGCGGGCACCATCGCCGTCGGCATGCTGGCCGGCAAGACCGGTGGCACCGTCGCCCTGCCCGACGCCAACGCAATCGCCGCGCTCGGCTCGTTCACCGCCGGCAGCACGTTCAGCCTGACCGAAGCGGCCAGCCAGGCCTTGACCCTGACCGGCCCGCTCGCCGCGCCATCGGTGAATTTCTCCGGTGGAACCATCACCGAGAGCACGGGCGTGGTGAACACACAGACGCTTTCGGCCAACGTCGCCGCGCTCTCGCTCCCCCAGGGCAACAGCATCGGCCTCGAGACCGGTCTGATCGCCACTGTCGGCGGGGTGACCCTGGCCGAGGCGCCGGCCACGCCGCTGACGGTGGGGGGAGCGATCACCGTGCCAACTGGGCAGACCATCGCGCTCACCGCCGACACCGTGACGCCGGGTGCGACGCCGGCCCTGAACGCGCCGGGCGGCGTGGTCATGCTCGCGCCGGCGACGCCGAACACCGACCTCACCTTCTTCGGTGCCGGCAACGCCAGTGGCAGCTTCGTCACGAACACCGGGCTCAGCGTGAATGCCGGCACGATCGCGCTCGGCAATGCCGCCACCGGCACCATAACCCTCGGGAATGGCGGACTTCTCGACCTGCTCTCGGGCGGCGTCTCAACCCTGCAGGTGAATGGTGCGGCGGTGCAGGAGACCGGTGCCATCCGCGTCGGCACGCTGAGCGGCGCCCTCGGCGGCGATCTGACCCTTCCAGGCCCCAACGAGATCGTCACGCTCGGCAGCTTCACCAGCACGGCCGGAAGTCTCACCTTGGTCGAGGGATCAGGACAAAATCTCAGCATCACCGGCCCGGTGACCGCGACGGGGGGCGGCGCCAGCAGCATAAACGCCCCGGGCGGCATCACCGTCGGCGGCAATGTCGATGCCAGCGCGCTTGCCCTCGTGGGCGGTCCGATCAGCCAGAGTGCCGGCACGCTCACCGCCAGCAGCACCCTCACCCTCAGCGGCGGGCCGATCAGCCAGAGCGGCGGGATCATCAATGCCACGACCCTGACGGGCTCCGGCGGCCCGGTCAGTCTCGTCTCGGCCAATACCATCACCAATCTGGGCAACTTCACCTCCGGCGATTTCACCCTGACCGAGGCCGCCGGGCAGACGGTGTCGATCGTCGGCACGGTCTCCGCCCAGTCGGTCACCCTGAATACCGGGGCCTTCGTCGAGAATGGCGGCATCATCAGCGCGGCCACGCTCGCCGCATCCGGTGGTTCGCTGCAGCTCTTGGGTGCGAACCAGATCAACACGCTCGGATCGATCGCGACCTCGGGTGGTGTCGCGCTCACCGAGGCGGCGGGCCAGGTGCTCACCGTCTCCGGTCCGGTCACTGATCCGAACAACATCGCCCTGACCGCGCCTGGCGGGATCGTCGTCGCCGGCTCCCTCGGGGCTTCGATTGTTTCGCTGACCGGCGGTGCGATCACCCAGACCGGGGGCACGATCTCGGCCCCGTTCCTCCTCGTTCTCAATGGCGGGCCGATCACGCAGACCGGCGGCGTCATCTCCGCCGGCACGCTGAGCGGGGCCGGCGGGCCGGTCGATCTGCCCGATGCCAACAGCATCACCGCGCTCGGCAGCTTCATGAGCTCCGGTGGGTTCGCGTTGACCGAGGCCGCGGGCCAGGCGCTCACGGTCTATGGTCCGCTCACCGATTCGACCTTGATCAGTCTCGATGCACCGGGCGGGATGACGCTCGCCGGCACGATCTCCGCGCCGATCGTCTCGCTCAGTGGCGGCGCGATCACCCAGATACAAGGCCCTCTGGTCGCGGACTCGCCCACGCCCGGCCCCTCCTTCATCGCCACCGGCGCGCTGACCGGCTCGGCGGCTTCGGCGGGCCTCACTCAGCCTAACCAGGTCAATCAGGTCGCCGGATTTTCTACGGGCGGCGATTTCGTGCTCACCGAGGCGACCGGGCAGAGCCTCGCCATCGCCGGCGCCGGCCTGCATGCGGGCGGCGCGGTCCTGCTCACCGTACCGAGCGCGCTCACGCTCACCGCCGGCACGCTCGCTGGCGCCTCGGTCGCACTCGCCGTCGACGGCGCGGTATCGGAAACGGGCGGCGTGATGCACGTCGCGGGCGCGCTCACCGGCAGAGCCGGCGATCTCAATCTGGGCGGTGGCAACGAGATCGCCAGCCTCGGCAGCCTCACTTCGCTCGCCGGGCTCGCGGTGACCAATGACAGCCTGCAACCGCTCGGCGTGACGAGCCCGGTGACGGCGCAGAACCCGATGATCCTGACCGCTCCGGCGGGGCTTGGACTCGCCGGCAACCTCTCCGCGCCCGCCATCGTGCTGAACGGCGGTGCGATCACCCAGAGCGCCGGCACGATCGCGACGACGACGCTGAGCGGAGCGGCGCAGTCGGCCACGCTGGTCTCGGCCAATGCAGTCGGCACGCTCGCCGGCTTCACCGCGCCGGGCGGGTTGGTGCTGACGAACGCGGCGGCGAAACCGCTGATCGTCTCCGGTCCGGTCCAGAGCGACGGCGCGGTGACGCTCACCGCCCCGGCCGGGCTGACCATCGCGGGCAGCATCGCCGGCGGCACGGTGAGCGTGAATGCGGCAACCGTCAGCGAGTCGGGCGGGCTGATCGCCGCCGGCACCCTCACCGGCACGACCGGCACCGCGACGCTGACGGCGGCCAACGCGATCGGTACCCTGGGCGACTTTTCGGCATCCAGTCTCGCGCTGAACGATGCCGGCGCGCTGACGCTGGCCGGCATCGTCAACGCTCCCAGCGTCAGCTTGACCGCCGGCGGCGCGATCAGCCAGACCGGTGGAGCCCTCATCGCATCGACGCTGACCGGCGCGGCCCCCGCCGCCTCCTTCAGCGCACCGGGGAACCGCGTGACGACGCTGGGCAGCTTCACCTCGGCCGGTGCGGTGCTGCTCGCCGACGCGATCCCGCTCGCCGTCGCCGGCCCCGTCGGCGTGGGCAGCCTGACCTTGATCGATCCCGCTACGGTCGACTTCACCGGTACGGTGGGCACCGGTCTGCTTGCCCTCGACAACACCGGCAGCGTGAGCCAGACCAGCGGCACGATTTCCGCGGCCAGGCTGACGGGTTCGGTCGGCGCCTCGGTCCAGCTCGGACCCGACGCCCCGGGGCCGGTCGCCGAGATCGGCAGCATCGGGGCCTTCAGCGTCAGCGGTCCGCCCGGCCGGTTCGTCCTCAACGACGCCGTGCCGCTGACCATCACCGGCCCGCTGTCGGCGCCCTATATCGTGATCAGCGCGCCAGGGCGGATCACGCTCGACGGCGCGCTGATCGCGACGCTCGGCGCGCCGCTGGCCCAGCAGAACGGCCCGGTGCCGGCCCCCGGCGGCTCCGATTTCAATGTGCTAGCCGCGGGGGCTGGCACGCCGAGCTTTGTCGGGCTCGGCAGCATCGTGGTGGAGGGGCTGGGCGGCGCGCCGACGTTGCGCATCCAGGTGCCGACGACCGGCGGCTCCATCGCCCTGGGCAGCATCAGCGGCGGGGATCTGACCCTCGTTCTCGGCCAGGGGCCGGGCCAGGCGACCGGCAATGTCAATGTCGGCGCCCTGCTCGTCGTCGGCACCGGCGGCTCCGCCAATCTCACCGGCTCGGTCGGAGGCCTTGGTTCGGAGGCGGCGGCGCGGCAGGCGAACATCCTGCCGCTCGAAAACGCCGCCTACCGGATCAATTCCTGCCCGATCCACTCGGTCAACTGCGTGCTCATCGGCCTGCTCACCCTGCCGACCACCAACCCGCTGCAGGACCTTGCCATCGATTCGGTGCGCGCGGCGCAGGAGGACCCGGACGTGATGCTGCCCGTGATCGCCAGCCAGGACTACTGAGCATGCGCGCGCCTCTCCGGTTCGCCTTTTTGGTCCTCCCGCTGCTCGCCACGTGCGCGACCCCGCCGCCCTCGGCCTATGTCGGGCGCAGCTCGCAGACATCCGGCTCGGCGCAACCCCTCGGCAAGGACCAGGCCGGCGAGGATTGCGTGCTGCAGTCCGCCGGACCGGCGGCGGCGGCGGTGTTCTGCGGCACGTGGCAGCAGCCGAGCGCACAGGTTCGCCGGGGTGCGGCCGTGGCCTCGCTGATGCAAGCGGCGACGTCCGGGCCGTGGCGCACCGCGCTCGATGTCCGCGTAACCTGCGAGGCGCCGACCTCGACCAGCATCCTGGACGGGGCGCCGGCGCTGCTGATGCAGTGCCGGCGGAAGGTTGGCGGCTGGCCGCACGTCGCGCTGGTCGCCGGAATCGGCGATGCGACCTACTATGCGGATGGGGTCCTGCCTGCGATCGGGCCCACGGAGCGCGCCGTCGGTGTGCTGTCGGGCCGGCTTGCCGCGTCTGCCGCCGGCACCGCGTCGGGCGCGGCGCGCTCGGCGGCCGATGCCCTGATGGCGAGCCGTCTGGCGGCGCAGGCCTTCAGTTCGGGCGATATCGGCCAGTATGAAACGCTGGTGCGGCTCGGCACGCGTGCCAATCTGGCAGAGAACTTCGCCGCCGCCGAGCAGGCGTTCCGCGCCGCGTTGGCGCTGCAGCAGAAGGCCCTCGGGCACGATGATCCGAACACGGCTGTGCCGCTTTCCTATCTCGCGCTCCAGATCTCCGACCAAGGTCGCTTTGCGGAAGCGGATGGGCTCTTCGCCGACGCGGCGCGGCGCGCAGTCAAGGCCTCCGACCCCGGCGCGCGCGCGCGGCTGCTGCATGATGAGGGATTGCACGCGCTGAACCAGGGCAAGTTCGCGGAAGCGCGGGTGTTCCTGACCCGTGCCGAAGCCGCGTTTTCGGCGCTGGTTCCCTCGGAGGCGCTGGCCGCCCGGCCGCCGCCGGACGTGCGTCGCCTCGCGCCCGGCCAGCCTGCCGCGGTGCGCCTGGCCGAACTCGTGCCCAGCCGCGCCCTGCTGGAGGATCCGGTGCAGCGCGCAGCGCTGCTCGGGCTGGTGGAAACGCGACGCTATCTGAGCATCGTGCTCGGCGCCCAGGGGGACTCCGCCGCCTCGGCGGCGATGATCGCCTCCGCCGTGATGCTGGCGCGCGCGAACGGGCTTGACCAACCGATTCTCACCTCACGCCTCTATCGCACCGCCGCCGCCGCCGCCGCGGCGACGGGCGAGCAGGGGCGGGCGCTGACGGACCTCGCCCGTTCGGCCGAGGCATTTGCGGAGGCCCTGCCGGGGACACGTCCGATCGCTGAGACCGACTTGCTGCAGGCCGGCGGTCTCGTGAAGGTTGGCCAGCTTGGCGAGGCGCTCGACCTCTGTCGCAAGGCAATCGCCCTGCTGCGCGATTTGCGGGCCGGCACGAGCGATGAGCTGATCGCGCCGTGTCTCGACGCCTACGCTGACACCGCCGACCGCCAGCCGGGCGAGCGCCAGCATGTGCTTGGCGAGATGTTCGAGGCGGCCCAGCTGGCGCAGGGCGGTATCACGAGCCAGCAGATCGCTCTCGCCACCGCGCGGCTCAGCGCCAGCGCACGCGACCCGAAGGTTGCCGAGGCGGTCCGCCGGCGACAGGATGCCAGCGCGGGCCTCGCGGATCTCTACCGCCAGCGCGATGAGCTGGCCAAGCCGCGCCAGCCCGGTGAGTCCGCGCCGGCGATGACGGCGGCCGAACTCGACAAGCGCATTGCGGAGGCGCAGGCGACCCTCGCGGATGCGGACAGTGCCTTGCAGGCGGCGGCGCCGAATTACGGCCAGCTGGTTCAACAGATCGCCCCCGCGACCGCCGTCCTCGCCGCGCTGCATTCGGGGGAGGCGTTCGCCAGCTTTGCGCTGACCGCGCAAGGCGGCTGGGCTTTCCTGCTGCATGATGGCGTCGTCGCCGTGGCGCGGCTCAAGACCGGCACCGTCGGCCTGACCGCGCTGGTGCGGCGCGTCCGCGCCTCGATTGAGCCGGGCGAGGCCGGGGTTCCCCGCTTCGATACGGCCGGCGCGGCGGACCTCTACACCGATACGCTGGCACCGCTGCTGAAAGGGGCCGGCACGGTCCGCTCCCTGATCGTCGCGCCGGCTGGACCGCTTCTCTCCCTGCCGTTCGCGGTGCTCCTGACCGGCCCGGGCGACCCCGACGCGCTGGCCGCCGCTCCGTGGCTCGTGCGGCGCCTGACCCTGGCGCACGTGCCCGCGGCGGCGAACTTCGTGGCCCTGCGTAAGCTCGCCGGCACCTCGCGCGCGGCCCGGCCATGGTTCGGGTTCGGTGACTTCCGTCCGGCCACACTGGCTCAGTCGGAGCGGAGTTTTCCGGGCGCGCGCTGTGCCGACAGTGCCCGGCTCTTCGCCGGGTTGCCTCCGCTGCCGCTGGCGCGGCGCGAACTCGAGGCAGCGCGTGCGCTGCTCGGCGGCGGGTCGGACGACGAACTGCTCGGCCCGGCCTTTACCGCCGAGGCCGTTGCGCGCGCCGCCCTCGGCAACTACCGCGTGCTCCATTTCGCCACGCACGCGCTGCTTCCAGCGGAGCTGAAATGCCAGGGGGAGCCGGCCATCGTGACCTCCACGCCGCCGAACGCCCCCGACGTGTCGGGCGCGCTGCTCACCTCTTCGGATATCACCGGCCTGAAGCTCGATGCCGACGCGGTGATCCTCTCCGCGTGCAACTCCGCGGGGCCCGGTGGGGCGAGCGCCGGTGAGAGTCTCTCCGGATTGGCGCGAGCCTTTTTCTATGCCGGGGCGCGGGCGCTGCTGGTCACACACTGGTCCGTGAACGACCAGGCGGCGGCATTCCTTGTGGCGGACACGCTGCGCCGGCTGCGGGCCGGGGACGCAGGTGGCCTCGCCGGGTCACTGCGTGGGGCCGAACTCGGCATGCTCGACGATGCCGGCAAGGGGCTGCCGGCGGCGCTGGCGCACCCGTTCTACTGGGCACCATTCGCGCTCATCGGCGAGGGGGCCGGCGCGACGGTTTCTCCGACCCGTCAAGCCGGGCTATAGACGCGGTCATGGACGCAAACCGTCTCGGCAAGTACGAACTGCGCGGCGAGCTTGGTCGCGGCGCCATGGGCACCGTCTATGAGGGGTTCGACCCGGCGATCGCGCGGCGGGTGGCGATCAAGACCGTACGTCTGCCCGATCCAACCGATAGCGAGGCGCAGGAGGAGCTGGCGCGCTTCCGCCGCGAGGCGCAGGCCGCCGGGCGGCTCTCGCATCCGAATATCGTCGGCGTCTTCGACACCGGCGAAACGGAGACGCTCGCCTATATCGTCATGGAGTTCGTCGATGGGCGGACCTTGAAGGCGGTGCTCGACAAGGGCGAGCGCATGGCGCCGGCGGATGTCGGGCGGGTGATGCGCGATGTGCTGGCGGGGCTCCAATACAGCCACGACCAGGGCGTCGTTCACCGCGACATCAAGCCCGCCAATATCATGCTGACGCAGGCTGGGCAGGCGAAGATCGCGGATTTCGGCATCGCACGCATCGAGAGCAGCAGCATGACCCAGGCCGGGACCATGCTCGGAACCCCGGCCTATATGTCGCCTGAGCAGTTCATGGGGCAGACCGTGGACGCGCGGACCGACATCTATTCGGCCGGAGTCCTGCTCTACCAGCTGCTCACCGGCGAGCGGCCGTTCGAAGGCAGCAGCCTCAGCGCGATCATGCACAAGGCGCTGAATACCGAACCGCTCAAGCCATCGGCCCTGTCGGTCACGGTGCCGGCGGCGATGGACGCGGTCGTGGCGCGTGCCCTGGCGAAGCGGCCCGACGAGCGCTTCGCATCGGCGGCCGAATTTGCCCGCGCGCTCGAGAGCGCTCTCTCCGACGCCGAAGGTGGTGCGTCGGCGGAGGCGACGATCGTCGCCTCCGGCCGGCCGCAAAGTGGCGCCGCTCCGAAGACGGCCGATGCGCCACGGGCGGCTGCCTTGGCCGGTGGCCCTTCGGGCGCGAACCGGCCGGCGGACGGTGCGCCGCACTCACGCCGGACGGCGCCACTGCTCGCAGGCGCGGGGGCGCTGGCGCTTGCGCTGGCTGCCGGGGCCTGGTTCGGCCTTCGCCCCGCACCCGCACCCGCACCCGCATCGGCGCCTGCGCCGCCGGCAACGCCAAGTGGCGTAACGGCGCCTTTGCCACCCTCCTCGGAGGCGTCGGCGGGGGGCGCTGGCAGCCCGGCGGAGCCGGCTGTCCCATCCGTACCGGCGCAGCAAGCGGCACCAAGTCCGGTCCCGCCCAGTTCGGCGGCGGTTCCGGCGGCCATTCCGAATCCGGCACCGATCACGACGCCCAGCGCCGCACCCGAGGCGGTCGCAGAGACGGCACCGCCGGCCGGACCGTCCGTCCCTGCGCCCTCGGTAGCGCCGCCGCCAATCGCGCCCGCGCCGTCACCGCCGCCTGAGCGGCTAGCCCTTGCCACCCCGCCGGCGGTCGCGCGCGCGGCCGTCGCCGCCGCGGCGCTGCATGCGGGTTGCACGCTGGTCGGCGGCGAGATCGCCGGCGCCACCGTGACCGTCAATGGCCTGGCCGGCGTCGGCAGGCCGGACGAAGCGCTGCGCCAAGCGATCGCAACTGCGGCCCCCGGCGCCGCGATCGACTGGCACCTGACCCGCTTCGATGGCCCCTACTGCGCCGCGCTCGACACACTACGCCCACTTCGCCCGCCATTCACCGCGAGTGCTGCCCGCTTCGACGTCGGCCTGCTCGGCGGGCGGACCCGGCTCGTCGACGGTGACTCGATCATCGTCGCCTTGCAGCTCCCGGATTTCCCGGCCTATGTGCAGATGGATTATTTTCAGCACGACGGCTCGGTTTTCCACATGCACGACGCCGCAGGCGGAGCGCCCTGGCCGGCCGGCTCGGCGCAGGAGCTGGGGCGGCCGAAGCCTGGGTTCAGCGGTTGGCAGGTGAGCGAACCCTATGGCACCGACATGATCGCAGCCGTGGCCAGTTCGGCGCCGCTGTTCGCCAAGCCGCGCGAGGCGCTTGAGCCAGCCGAAGCGTATCTCGCCGCGCTCACCGCCGCGCTCAGCGCGGCCCAGGCCGCGGGTGGACGTCTGGCCGCAGATGCGGTGGTCCTGGTCACCGCGCCCAAGCACTGACGCCGGGCGACGCTTCCGCGTGCGAGGCGGGGCGCCGCCGCGGGGACTTGCGCCGCCAAGTGCGGCAGCCTAGCTTCTTGCCGCCGCGCGGGCGGGCGACCGCCTTCGGCGCTGCTGTAGCTCAGTGGTAGAGCACTCCCTTGGTAAGGGAGAGGTCGACAGTTCAATCCTGTCCAGCAGCACCATTCCGTCGACCGCGACGATCAGATGCCGCGCGACCGCGCCACGAGGTGGCGAAGCCCGGCCCGCAGCAGGCGCGGCAGGGCGAGGCGGAGAAGCAGCGGCGCGAAGGCCAGTGCCTGCTCCCAGGCCAATGACGCCAAATCCGCAAGCAGCTCATGCTGATAGAAGTTCTTGCGCCAGGCGAGGCCGGCCTGGGCGGCGAGAAACAGAGCGATGAGCAGCGGCGGTGTCGCGCGGAGCGCCCGCGGCAGCTGGGCCAGGCCCGCGATCGCTGCTTCGACCGCTGCCAGATGCTGCGCCGCCAGGGCGCTGCGCGCCGCGGCGGTGGGAACTCGGGCGAACAGGACCGGGTCCACCCGGGTGAGAATGTCCCCGTCCAGCTGCAGCATCGAGACCACCAGCGGCTCCGCGGCCGACGGCGTGCAGACCCGAACCGCGCCCTCCGTCAGCGCGGCGACGAAGGCACGGAGATCGGCCAGTGTCCGACTTGGCTGAACGGCAAGCCGAAGCGGGACTGCGAGATCCGACCACATGGCCATGCAGAGCGGTCAGGCGCCGCCGGCACCAAACAAGGCCTTGCCGATGTCCCCGAGCAGCGCCCGCGCCAGATCGAACAAGGCCCGCCACTGGCGTACGCCGATTTCGACGCTGCCGCGGTGCAGTTCGGCGAAGAAGGCGCGCTTGTCGCTCTCGGGCTGCGGTGCGACGCGCATCACGACGTCGCCATCCACCTGCATGACGGTCTGGAACAGCACGGTCTCGGTTCCGATGTCCCAGGCTTTGCGCACCATCAGCACGATGTCGGTGGGAATGCGCAATACGGGCCGCGGTTCGGCGAGCAGACCGGCGGTCACGGCTCCGACGGTCGCGCCGAAGAGTGGCGAGAGCGGCGCCGGGCGCTCGAAGAGCCGGGCGAGGCTGAGCGTGACTTCGCGCAACTGGCGGCTGTTGGCGCGGATCCGGTCGAGGACGGCGAGTTCAGCCGGGCTGAGCGCCGCGGCCCCGGCGGCCGCTGGCCGGGTCAGCGCGCGTTGCGCGGCCCATGCCAGGGCGTCGAACGTTTCCGCGCCGTTCGTCAGAGCCGCGGAGGTGGTATCGCCCGGCTTCGGCCACGCGGCGAGCGCCGCTTCCGCCGTCTCGCGATGCTGCCCCTCAAGCCGCGCTCCGGACGCGGCGAGCAGGCCGTCGCTGACCGGGAAGCCGCGCGCGGCGAGGTATGCGGCATAGTCGGCGACAATGCTGTGCAGCGCGAGCGGAAGCTCGGGCATCTTCTCCGCCGACATGTTCGACTTTTCGATCGTATTGACCTCGAGCGTGAGCAGCGCGCCGGCAATGGCGCGGACACGCTCTTCCCAGTCCCCGCCCGCCCCGTTGGCCATCTACGGCGGGCTCAGAGGCCGGCGCGGCCCGCGAGCATCGCGATCGCCGCCTGCAGCATCTCCATGGTCTCCTTGCGCACTGCGCGTGCCTGCTCCTGCGCCTCCTTGTGAAGCTGCGCATAGGCGGGGTTCTCGACGAAGCCTTTGGTCATCACCGTGCTGCAATCGCCGAGCAGCATGTTGATCGACGACGAGGCGACCTCGCCCGGCGGGCCGCTCAGCGTGATCTGACTCGGCGTGTCGATATCGGTGAGTTTCACGGCGGCGACGGTGCCGATGACGGTGGTCACCCGGAGCGTCAGCAGCCCGTCGACCATCTTCCGCAGCCGGTCGAGAGCGTTGTCCGCGAGATTGAGTGGCGCGGCGGGCGGGGTGGTCGGCACGGCTTCGGTCCCATCGGGCATCCTGGCCTCCCTCGCTGGTCTCTATCGGAACAGGCATTGCGCTGGCGAAATCGTCGCGCCGGTGGGCCGCAGCCGTCAAGGCCGCCGCCGCGATCTGGCCAGCCCCGGCCGCCGCCGCTATGGTGCCACAACATGGATCGCGGAGCGCACGTTGATGGCTGAACTCGTCTTCCCCGCCCCGGCGGTGATCACCGTTCCGGTGGCCGGCGGCAAGCTGTTCCCGGTGCGGCGGGTGTTCTGCGTCGGGCGGAACTATGCGGCGCATGTGCGCGAGATGGGCGGAGACCCGAGCCGAGAGGCGCCGTTCTTCTTCATGAAGCCGGCCGACGCGCTCGTCATTGGCGGCGAGGACGCGCCGTATCCGCCGGCGACGTCGGACCTCCATCACGAAATGGAACTGGTGATCGCGATCGGTGCCGGCGGGGCGGATATTCCGGAGAGCGCCGCGCTCGGCCATGTTTTTGGATATGCGGCCGGATTGGACATGACCCGGCGGGACCTCCAGGGCCAAGCCAAGAAGGAAGGCAAGCCCTGGGACATGGGCAAAGGGTTCGACCATGCTGCGCCGATCGGCGAGATCGCTCCGGCGGCGCGCATCGGCCATCCCACGCGGGGGCGGATCGAGCTCAAGGTGAACGGCGCCCTGCGCCAGGGCGCGGACCTTGCCAACATGATCTGGAGCGTGCCCGAGATCGTTTCCTGCCTCTCGCGCCTGGTGCGCCTTGCGCCGGGCGACCTGATCTTTTCGGGCACACCCGAAGGCGTGGCCGCGGTGGTGCGCGGGGATGTGCTGGAGGGTTCCGTCGAAGGTGTCGGCACCGTCCGCACGCGCATCGTCTGAGCGGCGTGCGTCTCGTCACCTGGAACATCAATTCGCTGCGGCTGCGCGCCGGGCTGCTGGCGCGCGTGGTTGCCGACCTCGCGCCGGACGTCATCTGCCTCCAGGAAACCAAGGTGCCCGACGAACTCTTCCCGTCGGAGCTGCCGGAAGCGCTGGGTCTGCCCTACGTCGCCCGCCGCGGGATGAAGAGCTATAACGGTACTGCGATCTTCTCGCGCCGACCGCTGCAGGTGCTGGAAGGGACGCCGGATTGGTGCGGCAAGGACGACCGCCGCCATCTCGCGGTTGCCATCCATGCGGCGGGTGGCCCGATAGAATTGCACAATTTCTATGTGCCCGCGGGAGGCGATGTCCCAGACCCTGATGCCAATCCGAAATTTGCCCATAAACTGGACTTCATCGCCGAAGCGCGCGACTATTTTGCAACGCGCGGCAATCTCACGCGCGTAGTGGTTGCCGGGGATTTGAATATTGCCCCGCTGGAGAATGATGTCTGGAGCCATCGCCAGTTGCTGGACGTCGTCAGCCATACGCCGCCCGAGACGACCGGGCTTACGGCTTGGCTCGATACCGGATTTACCGACGCGGTGCGCTGGTTCGTTCCTCCGGAAGAACGACACTTCACGTGGTGGTCTTACCGCAACCGCGATTGGCGCGTTTCCGACCGCGGCCGGCGGCTCGATCATGTCTGGGTCTCGCACGATCTCGTCCAGCGGCTGCGGTCCCACGTGACGCTGAAGGAGGCCCGTGACTGGCCGCAGACGTCGGACCATGTTCCCGTCTGCGTGGAACTCGACGCGTAGCGGTGCGCCCCTTCGCTCAGTCGCGAGCGCCGGCGAACTGGTACGGCAAGGCGGCGATCTCGTCGATCAGCTTGCGCGTCATCGCTTTCCCGAAGCTCTTGAAGTCATGGACTTCGAGCACGAAGCTGGAGACGCCGCCCGTGACGTGCTCCCGGTAGTATTTCGGCAAGCCGCCCGGCGGATGCACGTGGGCGTACATCGCCTCCGAGGGGTGGTCATTGACCAAGGCGAGCCCGTTGATGGTGATGCCGGCTGCCACGGCTTCGTCGCGGGCGGATTCGACAGTTCGACCCTGGTTGCTCGTGCCGTCGCCACAGACGTCGATCACCCGCCGTCGCGCGTCGAGGCCGCTCTCGGCCAGCAACTGAACGGCGGTGTCGATGGCGATCCCGATCGCGGTTGCGCCCCAATCGGACCTCGGGGCGGCGGCAAGCCGGTCGGCGAAGTCGCGGGCGCCGTCGGCGTCGCGGATCACGGTCCAGTTGACCACGGTGTGGGTTTGGCCGGTGCCGGCGAACTCGATATAGGTAACGGCGATCGAGCCTTGTGGCCCGGCGGCAATCGCCTCCATCACGCGTGGGTCGGTGAAGGCATCGTGGTAGCCCTGCTTCTGCAGGGCAAATTCGGTGTCGTCGATACTGCGTGATACGTCGCTGACCAGGACCAGTGCGACATCCACCTTTCCGGCGACCGGGTCGGCGGCCCGCGCCGCCGACGGCAAGGACAGACCTATCCCCAGGACGAATCCCAGGGCCAGGGCCGACGTCTGGGCAACGACGAACAGCGCGGCTCGGCGCAGCATCGGCTCCTCCTGTCCCCCGATGGATTGACCGATGATGTCTCCATTGCGCCGGATCGCGCAAGGTGGGGGCGCGCGGCGCGAGGGACGCCAGCCAATCTGGCGCAGCAACGAGACGGGCGGACAAAAATCTCCCTCTCAGGATCCTGGTGTCCGCCGCGGGATCATCAGCGGGGCGATCAGCCCGACGCCGATACCCCAGCACCCGTTGATCAGCAGCGAGAGCAGCCAGGGCCGCCAGGCGAATCCGTAGGCGATCGGTTGGCCCTTGATCGCGGTGACGATGAACAGACCGACCAGCGCGGCGACCACGCCAAGGCCAAGCCCCGCGCGCCAGAGCGGCCCGGGCAGACGTGGCAGCACCAGCCCGAAAGCCGCGCCGTAAAGTCCGCCCCAGAAGGCGAGGCTGATGATCCGTGGCACCCCGAATGGCGCCGTCGGGCCCATCGGGAAGGGCGGCAGCGGCATCAGACCCGCCGCATGGAGCGCCGCCCACATCGCTTGGTGAAATGTGAATGTCGCGACGGCCGCCGCCACGAACCCGAGCGCGGCACGCATCGGCCAGGGCATCGTCTTCACAGCGTTCCCCCCGTTCTGTGTTGGAGAGGGACATGGGTGCCCGGCCGGGAGTCACAATAGCCGCAAGGGTGCTGGACAAGGCGCGCGGCATCCGCTAGACGCGCCCCCTTGATCGGAACGCGGGAGGCCGCGCCCGGGGCGTCCGCCCCGAGCAGCCGTTTGTACCGCGGTCCTTGGGACGCAACCATGCGGCCGGTGCGCCGGCCAGGGAGCCAGGGATAATGGCGAAGAAAATTGTCGGCTACATCAAGCTGCAGATTCCGGCCGGCAAGGCGAATCCATCGCCGCCCGTCGGTCCCGCGCTCGGCCAGCGTGGTCTGAACATCATGGCGTTCTGCAAGGAATTCAACGCTGTGACGCAGGGGATGGAGCCGGGCATGCCGGTTCCGGTGGTGATCACGGCGTTTGCGGATCGCACCTTCACGTTCATCACCAAGACGCCGCCCAACTCCTATTTCTTGCTCAAGGCCGCGAAGATCGAGAAGGGCTCGACCACTGCCGGCAAAGGGGCGTCGGTCGGCCGCGTGACCATCACGCAATTGCGTGAGATCGCCGCGCAGAAAATGAAGGATATGAACGCCAACGACGTCGATGCAGCGGTCCGCATGCTGGCGGGTTCCGCGCGATCGATGGGTCTCACCGTGGTGGAGGGCTGATCCGATGGCGCTGGGCAAGAGGCTGAAGGCGATCCACGCCGAGATCAATGCCGGCCGGAGCTATGCGCTCTCCGAGGCAATCAAGCTGGTGAAGGCGAACGCGCGCGCCAAGTTCGATGAGACTGTTGAAATCGCGATGAATTTGGGTATCGATCCGCGCCACGCGGACCAGATGGTGCGTGGCCTGGTGGGGCTGCCCAACGGAACGGGTAAGGTCGTGCGCATCGCCGTCTTTGCCCGCGGCGCCAAGGCCGAGGAGGCGACGGCCGCAGGGGCCGATGTGGTCGGCGCGGAGGATTTGGCGGAGAAGGTGCAGGGTGGCGAGATCAATTTCGACCGTTGCATCGCAACCCCGGACATGATGGGCCTTGTCGGCCGGCTTGGGAAAATTCTCGGACCGCGCGGGCTGATGCCGAACCCGCGGCTAGGCACCGTGACCATGGACGTCAAGGGCGCCATTGCCGCGGCGCAGGCGGGCCAGGTGGAGTTTCGAGCCGAAAAGGCCGGTATCGTCCATGCCGGCATCGGCAAGGCGAGCTTTCCCGAGGAAAAGCTGATCGAGAATGCCCGAGCCTTCGTGGACGCGATCCAGAAGGCGAAGCCGACCGGGGCCAAGGGCACCTATTTGAAGAAGGTGTCGCTGAGTTCGTCGATGGGCGCCGGTGTGCGGGTCGATCTGACGACGCTGGCCGGCTGACCGGCCGAGGAGATTCGCCACCTTCCGATCGGAGGTGGCGGGCAGGGTGAGGGGTCGCCCTCATCCGAACCTGTCCGAGACTGCACGTGCTCGCCTTCGACGGCGAGCATAATGGGCGGTGAGCCCGCGCGCGGTAGACGGGGTGGCCATGACAAGGGAGCGCGCTGAGCGCTCCGGCGTCCTGGCGGTTCCGGCTATGGGGTGCGCCGAGAGGCGTGCGCCGAAGGACAGGCGAACCGGGTCGTCCGCTGAGCGGGCGCCCCATGGGCCAACCCGGTCCGTCGCCGCAAGGCGCCGGGCCAGACAGGAGACGGGACGTGGACCGTACGGAGAAGCGGGAGTTTGTCGCCTCGCTCGCCGCGGTGTTTGCAGAAACGTCGATGGTCGTGGTCACCCGGAACAAGGGGCTGACCGTGGCTGAAGTGACGGATCTGCGGCGCCGTATGCGGGCGGCGGGGGTAAGCTTCAAAGTCGCGAAGAACCGGCTGGCCTCGCTCGCCCTGGCAGGGACCCGATTCGACGGCATCGAGCCAATGCTGAAGGGGCCGACCGCGCTCGCGTGGTCGCACGACCCTGTGGCAGCGGCCAAGGTCGCCGTCGAGTTCGCCAAGACCAACGAGAAGCTGGTGGTGGTTGGCGGCGCGCTCGGCTCCCGGACGCTGGATGCGGACGGGATCAAAGCGCTCGCCGAATTGCCGTCGCTGGAGATGCTGCGGGCGCAGGTGGCGGGGCTTGTCGCCACGCCAGCGACGCGCATCGCGGGCGTTCTGCAGGCGCCGGCCGGCCAGCTCGCACGGGTCTTCGGGGCTTATGCCAAGCGCGATGAGGCGGCCTGACCGTCGCGACGCGCGAGCGGGTAGAGCCTACGCATGTCGGCACCCCGCACGAGCGGGGTTGCCAGGAACCGGACTAGGACGCATAGTAGAGGATCAAGATCATGGCCGATTTGTCGAGGTTGGTTGAAGAGCTCTCCGCGCTGACGGTGCTGGAGGCTGCGGAGCTGTCGAAGCTTCTCGAGGAAAAGTGGGGCGTATCCGCGGCCGCTCCGGTCGCTGTGGCGGCGGCTCCGGCGGCAGGCGCTGCCGCGGCGGCGCCGGTCGAGGAGCAGACGGAATTCACCGTCATCCTGGCCAAGGCGGGTGAGAAGAAGATCAACGTCATCAAGGAAATCCGGACGATCACCGGGCTTGGCCTGAAGGAGGCGAAGGACCTGGTCGAAGGCGCCCCCAAGACGGTCAAGGAGGGTGTCAACAAGGATGAGGCGGCGAAGATCCGCAAGGTGCTTGAGGAGCAAGGCGCTTCTGTCGAGATTAAGTGACATCGCTGCGGCCGATACCGGCTGCGAGCTGCGCCGTTCTCGCTTACGGGACGGGCGGGGATCCGAGGGATCGCCGCCCGTAACGGCGTCAGCCACCTGCCTGGCAGAGGCAGGGGCGATCCATCTCTCGCGGATCGACGACACGAACTCTGCCCCCGGCCGCCGGGGAAGGCAAGGCGGAAGCTTCAGTGCATGGCGGGGGCCGATGGCCCGGTTGCTCAAGGGTGGGGCATGAACGCGATCACCAGGTCGTTGATGGGACGCAAGCGCATTCGCAGGACGTTCGGGCGGATTCCCGATGTCGCGCCGATGCCGAACCTAATCGACGTGCAGCGCGCCAGCTACGAGGCGTTCCTGCAGATGAACACGGCATCCGACCGGCGAACACATTCCGGGCTGCAGGAAGTGTTCAAGTCCGTCTTCCCGATCGACGACTTCGCTGGTCGCGGCCGGGTGGAGTTCGTCTCCTATGAGTTCGAGGAGCCGAAATACGACGTCGAGGAATGCATTCAGCGTGGCATGACCTATGCCGCACCGCTGAAGGTCATTCTCCGGCTGATCGTCTGGGATGTCGACGAGGATACCGGTGCGCGGTCGATCCGCGATATCAAGGAACAACCGGTCTACATGGGCGACATGCCTCTGATGACGGACAACGGTACGTTCGTGATCAACGGCACCGAGCGCGTGATCGTCAGCCAGATGCATCGTTCGCCGGGCGTCTTCTTCGACCACGACAAGGGCAAGACCCACGCCTCCGGCAAGTACCTCTTCGCCGCGAGGATCATTCCGTATCGCGGGTCGTGGCTCGATTTCGAATTCGATGCCAAGGACATCGTGTATGTGCGCATCGACCGCAAGCGGAAGCTTCCGGTCACGACGCTGCTCTACGCGCTGGAAGGCGAAGGGACCACCCAGTTGCGCGCGGCGCGCGAGGCGCAGGGCAAGCCGGCGGCCGAAGCCTTGGCGCTCGGTGAGATCCGCGGCATGGACGCCGAGGAGATCCTCACCGCGTTCTATGGCCAGGTGGTGTTTACCCGCACGGCGAAAGGGTGGGCCCGTCCGTTCGAGCCGGAGGCGTTCCGCGGCGTCAAGCTGATGGAGCCTCTCGTTGACGCCGCGACAGGTGAGATCGTCGCCGATGCGGATGCGAAGTTGACGGCGCGCGCCGCCCGCAAGATCGCTGAAAGCACGCGCGAGGTTCTCGTCGGCCGTGGCGATGTCCTCGGCCGCTTCGTTGCCGAGGACCTGGTCGATTCCCAGACAGGCGAAATCTACGCGGAGGCCGGCGAAGAGCTCGCGGAGGCACGGCTGGCGGCGCTGGAAGCCGCCGGGGTCGACCGGCTGCCGACGCTGGCCATCGATCAATCGAAGGGGCCGTGGATCCGCAACACGCTGGCGGTTGATAAGAATGCCAGCCGAGAAGACGCCCTGATCGATATCTACCGTGTGATGCGACCCGGCGAGCCGCCGACGCTGGAGACGGCCGAGGCGCTGTTCCGCAGCCTGTTCTTCGATCCCGATCGCTACGACCTCTCCGCCGTCGGGCGCGTGAAGATGAATATGCGCCTCGGGCTTGAAGCCGACGATTCCATTCGGGTGCTCCGAAAGGAGGACATCCTGCGCACGGTGAAGACGCTGTGCGAGCTCAAGGACGGCCACGGCAACATTGACGACATCGATAATCTCGGCAATCGCCGGGTGCGTTCGGTCGGCGAGCTGATGGAGAACCAGTACCGGATCGGGCTGCTGCGCATGGAACGCGCGATTCGGGAGCGGATGGGCAGTGTCGACATCGACACCGTGATGCCGCACGACCTGATCAATGCCAAACCCGCCGCGGCCGCGGTGCGCGAGTTCTTTGGCTCGTCGCAGCTCTCCCAGTTCATGGATCAGACCAATCCGCTCTCGGAGGTTACCCACAAGCGCCGCCTGTCCGCGCTCGGCCCCGGCGGGCTGACACGAGAGCGCGCGGGCTTCGAGGTGCGCGATGTGCATCCGACGCATTACGGCCGCATCTGCCCGATCGAGACACCGGAAGGCCCGAATATCGGCCTGATCAATTCGCTCGCGACCTATGCGCGGGTCAACAAGTACGGCTTCATTGAGACGCCGTATCGCCTCGTCGAGGGCGGGCGCATCCAGCAGGGTTGGAAATACCTGTCCGCGATGGAGGAGGAGAAGCTCACGGTCGCACAGGCGGATGCGCCGATGGATGCGTCGGGGCAGCTTTCGCAGGAGCTGGTCTCGGTCCGGCGACAGGGCGATTTCCGCCTTGTTCGGCCGGATGAGGTGACGGCCATCGACGTTTCGCCGAAGCAGCTCGTCTCTGTCGCCGCGGCGCTGATCCCGTTCCTGGAAAACGACGATGCCAATCGGGCGCTGATGGGCTCGAACATGCAGCGCCAGGCCGTGCCATTGATCCAGGCCGAAGCGCCGCTCGTCGGAACCGGCATGGAGGCGGCGGTCGCGCGCGACTCGGGAGCGACGATCGTCGCCCGGCGGGTCGGGGTGGTGGACCAGATCGACGGGGCACGCATTGTCGTGCGCGCCACCAACGAGGACGGCACGACGAAGGCGGTGGATATCTACCGGCTGCGCAAGTTCATGCGCTCCAACCAGTCCACCTGCATCAACCAGCGCCCGCTGGTGCGAGTCGGCGACCGCGTTGCCGAGGGCGACATCATTGCCGACGGCCCGTCCACCGAACTTGGTGATCTGGCGCTCGGGCGGAACGTGCTGTGCGCTTTCATGCCCTGGAACGGCTACAACTTTGAGGATTCAATCCTGATCTCGGAGCGCATCGCGCGTGACGACGTGTTCACCTCGATCCATATCGAGGAGTTCGAAGTCATGGCGCGGGATACCAAGCTCGGCCAGGAGGAGATCACCCGCGACATTCCGAATGTCGGCGAGGAAGCGCTGCGCAACCTCGACGAGGCCGGCATTGTCTATGTGGGTGCGGAGGTCAACCCGGGTGACATTCTGGTCGGCAAGGTGACGCCGAAGGGCGAGAGCCCGATGACACCGGAAGAGAAGCTTCTGCGGGCGATCTTCGGCGAAAAGGCATCGGACGTCCGCGACACGTCACTCCGCCTTCCGCCGGGTGTATCCGGAACGATCGTCGATGTCCGCGTGTTCAGCCGCCGCGGTGTCGACAAGGACGAGCGCGCAATGGCGATCGAGCGGGCCGAAATCGAGCGCCTCGCCAAGGACCGCGATGACGAGCGCGCGATCGAGGAGCGTTCCTTTCTCAACCGACTGCGGGAGCTGCTGCTCGGCCGCAAGGCCGCAGGTGGCTTCAAGGGGATCAAGTCTGGAACGGTCCTGGCTGATGCGGTGCTCGCCGAACACCCCCGCGGGGCTTGGCGCAACATCTCCGTTCAGGACGATGGCGTCATGGCGGAGATCGAGACGCTGAAGCGCGAGTTCGACGCCACCGTGGCGCGTCTCCAGGCGCGCTTCGACTCCAAGGTGGACAAGCTCCAGCGGGGTGACGAGCTGCCGCCGGGCGTCATGAAGATGGTGAAGGTGTTTGTCGCCGTGAAGCGCAAGCTTCAGCCCGGCGATAAAATGGCGGGTCGGCACGGCAACAAGGGCGTCGTATCGCGCGTCGTTCCCATCGAGGACATGCCGTTCTTGGACGATGGAACCCCTGTGGACCTCGTCCTCAACCCGCTCGGCGTGCCAAGCCGGATGAATGTCGGCCAGATTCTCGAGACGCATCTCGGCTGGGCGTGTGCGGCTCTCGGCCGGCAGGTCGGCGACGTTGTCGAGACCTACCGCCGTACTGGCGCCGGGATCGACGCCCTGCGCGGCAAACTCCGCGATATCTACAGCGAGCCCGTCTATGAAGACCAGATTGGGCGCCTGCCGGACGCCGAAGTGGCGGAGATGGCCGAGACGTTGCGCCGCGGGGTGCCGATCGCAACCCCGGTGTTCGACGGCGCGAGGATGTCGGACATCGAGGGGATGCTTCGCCTGGCCGGGCTCGACCCGTCCGGTCAGGTGACGCTGGTCGATGGCCGTACCGGCGAGCCGTTCGAGCGCAAGGTTACGGTCGGGTATATCTACATGCTCAAGCTGCATCATCTTGTCGACGACAAGATCCATGCAAGGTCGATCGGGCCGTATAGCCTCGTTACCCAGCAGCCGCTGGGGGGTAAGGCGCAGTTCGGCGGCCAGCGCTTCGGCGAGATGGAAGTCTGGGCACTGGAGGCTTATGGGGCGGCCTACACGCTGCAGGAGATGCTGACTGTGAAGTCGGACGACGTCTCCGGACGCACCAAGGTCTACGAGGCGATCGTGCGCGATCAGGACACGTTCGAGGCGGGCATTCCCGAGAGCTTCAACGTGCTTGTGAAGGAATTGAAATCGCTGGGTCTGAACGTGGAGCTGGACAATCGCCCGGCGTTGGCAGGCTGACCCGGCGCGACCTTTCGCGGACATCGACATGCGGGGCCGGTTGGATGAGTCACGGCGATATCCCAATGCCGCACTCAGCCTATGCCAACCCCGCGGAGCGTATTTGCTTAGAACGGGCGCGCAACGCCGACCGGCTGAAGCCTGGAACGTGCCCGGAGCAGGAGTGAGCGAAGCATGAACGAACTCATGAAGATTCTTGGCCAGACTGGCCAAGCGATGACCTTCGATCAGATCAAGATTCAGATCGCCTCTCCGGAGCAAATCCGGTCCTGGTCCTACGGCGAGATCAAGAAACCGGAAACGATCAACTATCGGACGTTCAAGCCCGAGCGCGACGGCCTCTTCTGCGCGCGCATATTCGGTCCGGTCAAGGACTACGAGTGCCTGTGTGGTAAATACAAGCGGATGAAATTCCGCGGTATTATCTGCGAGAAGTGCGGCGTGGAGGTAACGCTCGCGAAGGTCCGGCGCGAACGGATGGGCCATATCGAGCTGGCCTCGCCGGTGGCGCATATCTGGTTCCTGAAGTCGCTTCCGAGCCGGATCGGGTTGATGGTGGACCTCACCCTCAAGGAGCTCGAGAAGGTCCTTTACTTCGAAAGTTATGTGGTGCTGGAGCCCGGGCTCACCGATCTCAAGCTGCACCAACTCCTCACCGAGGAGCAGCTGGCGGCCAAGCAGGACGAGTTCGGGGAAGACGCATTCCGGGCCGCGATCGGTGCCGAAGCGATCAAGCATATCCTGAGCTCGATCAACATCGACGAGGAGAAGGTCAAGCTCCGCGGCGACCTCAAGGAGACGACCAGCGAGGCGAAGCGTAAGAAGCTGGTGAAGCGCCTGAAGTTGGTTGAGGCCTTTGCCGAGTCCGGCGCGCGTCCTGCCTGGATGATCCTCGATGTCGTGCCCGTGATACCGCCAGAGCTGCGCCCGCTGGTCCCGCTCGACGGTGGCCGATTTGCGACATCCGATCTCAATGATCTCTACCGCCGGGTGATCAATCGCAATAACCGATTGAAGCGCCTGATCGAGCTTCGTGCGCCCGATATCATCGTGCGTAACGAGAAGCGCATGCTGCAGGAATCAGTCGACGCGTTGTTCGACAACGGCCGGCGCGGAAGGCCGATTGCGGGCGCCAACAAGCGGCCGCTGAAATCGCTGTCGGACATGCTGAAGGGCAAGCAGGGCCGGTTCCGTCAGAACCTGCTCGGGAAGCGTGTGGACTATTCGGGCCGGTCGGTCATCGTTGTCGGGCCCGAGCTGAAGTTGCATCAGTGCGGGCTGCCGAAGAAGATGGCGCTCGAATTGTTCAAGCCGTTCATCTACTCCAAGCTCGAAAAATACGGCCACGCTACCACGATCAAGGCGGCGAAGCGGATGGTCGAAAAGGAGCGCCCCGAGGTGTGGGACATCCTTGAGGAGGTCATTCGCGAACATCCGGTCCTGCTCAACCGGGCGCCGACGCTGCATCGGCTGGGCATCCAGGCGTTTGAGCCGGTGCTGATCGAAGGCAAGGCAATTCAGCTTCATCCGCTGGTCTGCACGGCCTTCAATGCCGACTTCGATGGCGACCAGATGGCCGTGCATGTCCCGCTGAGTTTCGAGGCTCAGCTGGAAGCGCGCGTGCTGATGATGTCCACCAACAACATCCTCAGTCCGGCGAACGGAAAGCCGATCATCGTTCCCAGCCAGGATATCGTGCTCGGCCTATATTATCTCGCGCTCGAGACCCCGAAATTTGCCGAAATGCCCGATGAGAAGGCGCCGAGTTTCGGCACGATCGGTGAGATCGAACACGCCCTGGCGGCGAAGGCGATCAGCCTGCACGACAAGATCCGCGCGCGCGTCGAGGAAGTTGGCGCGGACGGACAGCTGCAGCGGAAGATCGTCGTGACCACCGCGGGCCGGATGATGATCGCGCAGATCCTTCCGCGGCATCCGCAGGTATCGTTCGCGCTGGTCAATCGGCAGCTGACGAAGAAAACGATCTCGGATGTGATCGACGTCGTCTACCGCAATTGCGGGCAGAAGGAATGCGTGATCTTCGCGGACCGCCTCATGGGGCTGGGCTTCGGCCAGGCCTGCAAGGCGGGCATTTCGTTCGGCAAAGACGATCTCATTATCCCGCTCGAGAAGCAGGAACTGATCGTCCGGACCGAAGGCGAGGTGAAGGAGTTCGAGCAGCAGTATCAGGATGGCCTGATCACCGCCGGAGAGCGCTACAACAAGGTCGTCGACGCCTGGTCGCGCTGCACCGACGCGGTTGCCGGCGCGATGATGAAGGAGATCGGCAAGCAGGAGAGCGGGCGGCCAACGAACTCGGTTTGGATGATGAGCCACTCTGGGGCGCGCGGATCGCCGGCACAGATGCGCCAGCTCGCAGGCATGCGGGGCTTGATGGCTAAGCCGTCCGGCGAGATCATCGAGCAGCCGATCAAGGCCAACTTCAAGGAAGGGCTATCGGTTCTCGAGTATTTCAACTCGACCCATGGCGCGCGAAAAGGGCTGGCCGACACCGCGTTGAAGACGGCCAACTCGGGTTACCTGACACGTCGTCTGGTCGACGTGGCACAGGATTGCATCATCGTGGAGGATGATTGCGGCACTGAGCGGGGACTGACGGTGCGCGCCGTCATGGACGGTGGCGAGGTCGTCGCGAGCCTGGCCGAGCGAATCCTTGGGCGCACCACGGCCGTTGATGTCCTGGACCCGGTTGCCGCCGAGGTCATCGTCGGGCGTGGCACGTTGATCGACGAGGACATGGCGGACCGCATTGAGAAATCCGGCGTTGAGGAAGTGAAGATCCGCTCGGTGCTGACCTGCGAGTCGCCGGTCGGTGTTTGCGGGCATTGCTATGGGCGTGATCTGGCGCGCGGGACTCCCGTCAATGTCGGCGAAGCGGTGGGCGTTATCGCGGCGCAGTCGATCGGCGAGCCGGGCACACAGCTCACGATGCGCACGTTCCATATCGGCGGCGCGGCGCAGCGGGGCGCGGAACAATCGAGCGTCGAGGCGAGCCACGACGGCACCGTCGTCGTTCGCAATCGCAACGTCGTGCTGAACAGCCAGAATGTGCCGGTTGTCATGTCGCGAAACTGCGAGATCGTGCTGTCCGACGACAGGCAGCGGGAGCGCGCTCGCTTCCGTGTGCCCTATGGCGCGCGGCTTCTGGTCGATGAGGGCATGCAGGTGGCGCGCGGCGAGAAGCTCGCTGAGTGGGATCCTTACACGCTGCCGATCATCACCGAGAGCGCGGGCAGGGTGGAGTATCTCGATCTCATCGACGGGATCACCCTCGTTGAGCGGACCGACGAGGTGACCGGCCTTAGCTCGCGCGTGGTTGTGGACTACAAGCAAGGCGCGCGTGGGGCCGATCTTCGGCCGCGGCTGCAGTTGCGCGACGCCAAAGGCGAGGTTGTTCGGTTGGCCAATGGCAACGATGCCCGGTACTTCCTGGCGCCGGATTCCATTCTGTCGATCGAGAATGGCGCCGAGGTACACGCGGGTGATGTGCTCGCGCGCATTCCGCGCGAAGGCAGCAAGACGCGTGACATCACCGGCGGCCTGCCGCGGGTCGCGGAATTGTTCGAGGCGCGCCGGCCGAAGGACCACGCGGTCATCGCGGAGGCCGATGGGCGGGTGGAGTTCGGCAAGGATTACAAGGCCAAGCGCCGGGTGATCGTCAAGAACGACGAGACGGGAGAGGAGGTCGAATACCTGATCCCGAAGGGCAAGCATGTCTCCGTGCAGGAAGGTGACTTCGTGCGCCGTGGTGATCCGTTGGTCGACGGGCCTCGGGTGCCGCACGATATTCTGCGGGTGCTCGGGGTCGAGGCGCTATCGGACTACCTCGTCAACGAGATTCAGGATGTGTACCGGCTGCAGGGCGTGAAGATCAACGACAAGCACATCGAGGTAATCGTTCGGCAGATGCTGCAGAAGGTTGAGATCCAGGATCCAGGTGAGACGACGTTCCTCATCGGCGAGCAGATCGACCGCATGGAGTTCGACGCCGAGAACATGAAGCGAGAGCGGGCGGGCGAACGAGCGGCCACCGCGATGCCGGTGCTGCAGGGTATCACCAAGGCGAGTCTGCAGACCCACAGCTTCATCAGCGCCGCGTCGTTCCAGGAGACGACACGCGTGCTGACGGAAGCGGCGACCGCCGGCAAGGAGGATAACCTGATGGGTCTGAAGGAGAATGTGATCGTCGGACGGTTGATCCCGGCCGGCACCGGGAGCGTGATGAACCGGCTGCGCGCGATCGCTGCCGGGAGCGACCAGCAGCGCCTGCCGGCCGATACGGCGACGGTCCCGGATCGCACGGTGGCGGCATAATCGGCATCGTGCCACTTCTGATCACCGCGCTGGCCGGGGGAGCGATCTACATTCTCGTCCCCGGCCCGGCCTTCGTGGCGGTGCTCGGAATCGGTGCGTCGCAGGGACGGCGTGCGGCGGCGCGTTTTGTCATCGGCAATCTCGCCGGTGACATGCTGTGGAACGCTCTGGCGCTCGTCGCTCTCGTCGGCGCTCACCGCATTGGGCCGGCGGTATTCGACGCGCTTGGGCTTGCCTGCGGGGCCTATCTCTCCTTCCTCGGCTTGCGGGCCTTGCGCCCGCCGGCGGAGGCAGCATCAGGCCTTTCGGTCTCTCGGCCGCTGCTTCGTGGTTTAGCGTTTGGCTTGGTCAATCCCAAGGGCTACCCGGTAGCCCTTGCAACCTTCACGGCGCTGCTGGCGGGTTCCGGTGGGAGTCTAAGCTTCGCGGTTCTCCCGACGCTGCTGGCAGCCGTTTGGTGTGGCATCGTCCTCGCAGACGGGGTGCTCGTGCTTGCAGTCGGCGCCGGGCCCGTCCGCCGCTTTTACCAGCGACACACGCGGTGGGTGAGCCGCTTCGTTGGGGTCCTATTCATCGGCTTCGGTGCGCATGTGCTGCTGAGCGCGTGTGGGGATATCCGGCTGCGGTTGGCGAGAGGCTGAACGGGGCGGTTCCAAGACCGTTGCCATCGGGTGCATTTTCCGTCTCTCCCGGGTCGAGGTGAACCCCGGGGCGGCGCTGACCGGATCCGGCACTGTTACACCACCGACGCCGTCGCCCTCACTCCCACTCGATGGTGCCGGGCGGCTTGCTCGTGATGTCGTAGGTGACCCGGTTGACCCCCCGTACCTCATTGACGATGCGGCCGGCGACGCGGCTGAGGAAGCCCATGTCGAAGGCGAACGCCTCGGCGGTCATGCCGTCGGTGCTGGTCACCGCGCGCAGGGCGCAGGCGTGGTCGTAGGTGCGCCCGTCGCCCATCACGCCGACGCTGCGCACCGGCAGCAGCACGGCAAAGGCCTGCCAGATCGCCTCGTAGAGGCCGGCGGCGCGGATTTCCTCGAGGAAGATCGTGTCGACGCGGCGGAGCATCTCCAGCTTCTCGCGCGAGATCGCGCCGGGAATGCGGATGGCGAGGCCCGGGCCAGGGAATGGGTGGCGGCCGAGGATTGTGTCCGGCAGGCCGAGTTCGCGGCCGAGCGCGCGCACCTCGTCCTTGAACAACTCGCGCAGCGGCTCGACCAAACGCATGCGCATCCGTTCGGGAAGGCCGCCTACATTGTGGTGCGACTTGATGGTGACCGAGGGCCCACCGGTCGCCGAGACGCTTTCGATCACGTCCGGATAGAGCGTGCCCTGGGCGAGGAAATCGGCGCCGCCGATGGCCGCCGCCTCCTCCTCGAACACGTCGATGAACAGCCGGCCAATGGTCTTGCGCTTGGCCTCCGGGTCCTCGACACCTTCGAGCGCCGTGAGGAACAGGTCGGACGCGTCCCGATGCACGAGGCGGAGGTTGAAGCGGTCGCGGAAGGTCGTCACCACATCCTCGGCCTCGCCCGCGCGCAGCAAGCCGTGATCGACGAAGATGCAGGTGAGCTGATCGCCGATCGCTTCATGGACGAGCATCGCCGCCACGGCCGAATCGACCCCGCCGGAGAGGCCGCAGACCACCCGCCCGCCGCCGACCTGGGCGCGGATGCGGGCGATCTCGGCCTGGCGGAACGTCGCCATGGTCCATTCGCCGCGGCAGCCGGCGACGTCGTGGGTGAAGTTGCGCAGGAGCGCCGCGCCGTGCGGCGTATGGACGACTTCGGGATGGAATTGCAGGCCATAGAAGCCGCGGGCATCGTCCGCGATGGCGGCGAAAGGTGCGCCCTCGGAAATGGCGACGACGCGGAAGCCGGGCGGCAGGCGCGTCACCCGGTCGCCATGGCTCATCCAGACCGGCTCGCGCGCGCCCTTGTGCCAGACGCCATGGAACAGGCGGCATTCGTCGGCGATCTCGACATACGCACGTCCGAACTCGCGCTGGTCGGAGCCCTCCACCGTGCCGCCGAGCTGGGCGCACATGGTCTGCTGGCCATAGCAGATGCCGAGCACCGGCACCCCGGCGTTGAAGACGATATCGGGCGCGCGCGGGGCGGCGGTGTCGGTGACGGAGGCGGGGCCACCGGAGAGGATGAAGCCGCGTGCGCCGAAGCCGGCGATGCGGGCTGGCTCGGCGTTGAATGGCCAGATTTCGCAGTAGACCCCGCTCTCGCGCACGCGGCGGGCGATGAGCTGGGTGACCTGGCTGCCGAAGTCGAGGATCAGCACACGGTCGGGAGGAGAGGAGCTGTTCACGATGCCGCTTGCAGCACGCCGCGCCGCGCCGCGCAAGCGATGCCGCGTTGGCGGGGCCGCGATTAGCCCGTCGCGTCCCTCGCCGCCACGAGGTTCTGTACCTCCCGGACGAAATCCTCGGTGGTGTTGGCCTTGGGGAACGGTGCGTCCGGTACCGGGACGCCGAGGAAACGGCACAACGGCTCCCAGCCATCGGCAACGCGGTAATCGAGCAGCCGGTCGGCAGGCGCCTCGCGCCTCACTGCCGCGTTATGGCGCTCGAAGGCGGCGATGCAGATGGCGCGGTCGTCGATCCGGCCGGCGAAATTGCGCGCGGCAATGCCGCGAAGCATGCGCCCGAGCGGCGACGGGTCGTCGTTGAACGGATTGGCCGGGCCATGGATCGTGTTCTGCGTGCTGCGGAACCAGCTCTCGGCGTCGCGCGTGGTCAGGATGATCTTCGCGGCCGGCCAGTGCGCGGCCAGGTCCCGCCAGTAGTCGCACGCCGGCCAGTCGACGGCGGACCGGTAGCCGGCGAAGACCGCGTCCCATGCCATCGGCCCGCCCTCTGCAGCGCTGAGCCAGTGTTGCGCCGCACCGGGCGTTCTGATCACGTCCACCATGTGGTAACACGGGCCGAACCCGAGCTGCTCCAGCGCGATCTTCAACGACATCGTGCCGGTCCGACCGAAGCCTGCTCCGATCACCGCAAGCGCCATCGCACGGCCCCCCAGCGTTCTCGGCGGTTCGAAGCCGCCCGCTTGTCCTGCTCCCGTTGGCAACATCATGCATCCGGCCTGGAGCCGATGCTACAAGGCAGCGTGATGTCCTCTCCGCTCCCCGACCGCTCCGCTCCGGCTCCCATGCGGCCGTGGCCGCTGTTGTCCTCGCTGTCCGGCTACACCGCGCGGAGCGTTACCCCGGACCTCATGGCCGGGGTCACGCTCGTCGCCATCGCGATCCCCGAACAGATGGCGACGGCCCGTCTCGCCGGCCTGGCGCCGGAGATCGGCTTCTTCGCCTTCATCGCCGGAGCCGTCGGCTTCGCCCTGTTCGGTGCCAACCGCTTTCTCTCGGTCGGCGCCGATTCGACGATCGCCCCGATCTTCGCGGCCAACCTGATCGCGTCCGCGGTGGCGGGCACGGCCGGCTACGCCGCTCTCGCCGCAACGCTCGCGCTCTCGGTCGGGCTGATCCTGATCGTGGCCGGTCTACTGCGTCTCGGATGGGTCGCGGACTTGCTCTCGGTGCCGGTCACGACCGGCTTTCTTGCTGGAATCTCCGTGCATATCATCGTCTCGCAGGTTCCGACGCTGCTCGGTCTGGCCCCGCCCGAGGGGAGCCTCCTGCGCCGCATGGCCACGCTTGCGCTCGGCCTCGGCCAGACCAACCCCTATGATGCGGCGCTCGGCCTCGCCGTCTTCGGCCTGACCGTCGGGGCGGAGCGTCTCAGCGCACGCATCCCGGGCGCGCTCATCGGTCTCGTCGCCGCCACCGCCGCCGTGCTGGTAGGCGGCCTGGAGTCGCACGGTGTCGCTGTGCTCGGGCCCGTTCCCGGCGCTTGGCCGCCCCTTGGCCTCCCGGACGCGGCGCCTGCCACCTGGCTCCGCGTCCTGCCGCTGGCACTCGTCGTCGCGGTCGTCGTCATGCTGCAGACCGCCGCGACGACGAGGGCCTTCCCGTCCGAACCCGGGCAGGCGCCCGCGGTCGATCGCGACTTTCTCGGTGTCGGCGCCAGCAACATCCTGGCTGGCCTGTTCGGCGCGTTTCCGGTCGATGCCAGCCCGCCGCGGACCGCGATCGTCGCCGAGACCGGCGGCCGGTCCCAACTCGCGGGTTTGCTCGCCGCAGCGATCGTGCTCGGGCTGGTCACCTTCGGCACCGGGCTGCTCGCGCATATCCCCCAGGCCGCGCTCGCCGGCGTGCTGCTGTTCATCGCGCTCCGCATTTTCCGCGTGCCGCGGATGATCGAGGTCTATCGCCGGACGGGCGCCGAGTTCGCTCTCATCCTCGCCACTCTGGCCGCGATCGTCGTCCTGCCGATCGAGACCGGCATCGGCATCGGCATCGTGCTCTCGCTCACGCATGGGATGTGGACGATGACCCGCGCCCAGCCCGTGGAGTTCGAGCGGGTGCCTGGCACCTCGATCTGGTGGGCGCCGACGCCGCAATCGAAGGGCGAGACCGAGCCTTCGGTTCTTGTCATCGCCTTCCAGGCACCGCTCTCCTTCCTCAACGCCTACAGCTTCGAGCACGGTGTGCTGGAGTTGATCGCGCGCCGCGCCAAACGGCCCAATCTCGTCGTGCTGGAGGCGAGCAGCATCATCGCCATCGACTTCACCGCGGCCGAACTCGTCGCCGGGATCATTCGGCACTGCCGATCCGCGGGGGTGGTTCTTGCCGTCGCGCGCCTGGAATCGGTGCGGGCCCAGGCCGCGTTCCGGGAGTTCGGCCTGCTGGACCTGCTCGGCGCCGACCGCCTGTTCCTAAGCGTGGAGGACGCGGTCCGGGCGTTGGCACGCTAGAGCACGACCGTCCGACCTGATGGAATCATCAGGTCGGACGGTCGTGCTCTAGAAACCATAATGGCTAGAGCAACTTATCTCCGATCTG
>DAIDKZ010000095.1 GCA_027449745.1 Acetobacteraceae bacterium
CCGTGACGCGCCCCTTCCTGAGCCAACGCCTTGGTGAAGCCGAACAGCGCCGATTTCGCCGCCGAGTAGTTCGCCTGCCCCGCTTGCCCGGCCTGGCCGTTGATGCTGCTGATATTGACGATGCGGCCGAACTTCTTCGCCCGCATGCCGTCGAACACGGCCTTGGTCATGTTGTAGACCGAAGAGAGATTCGTCTCGATGACCGCGTGCCACATCTCCGGCGTCATGCGCGAGAAGCCGGCGTCGCGAGTGATGCCGGCATTGTTGACGAGAATCTCGATCGGCCCGTCCTCGGCGGCGATCTTCGCCGCGGCCTCCTGGCAGGCCTCGAAGCTGGCGACGTCGAACCGCACCACTTTGATGCCGCTCTCGGCATGAAACGCGGCGGCGGCGGCGTCGTTGCCGTGGTAGGTGGCGACGACGGTCCGCCCCGCCGCCTTGAGTGCGTGGCTGATCGCGGCGCCGATGCCGCGAGTACCGCCGGTGACGAGAGCCACTCGGGCCATGGTGCTTTCTCCCTGCCTCCACGCGGCCGGTTCAGGATGGCCGCGGTTTCTTGTTATAGATCAGTTGCTCAGCGCGGTCACCGAGGAAGCGCCGGCCGGCGGCGGAGGCCCGCCGGCCGGCCGGCAACCAGGTTCAGCGCTCGACGCACATGGCGACGCCCATGCCCCCGCCAATGCACAGCGTGGCGAGGCCCTTGTGCGCATTGCGCCGGCCCATCTCGTGCAGCAGCGTCACCAGGATGCGCGCACCGGAAGCGCCGATCGGATGGCCGATGGCGATCGCCCCGCCATTGACATTGACCTTGTCGGTATCCCAGCCGAGCCCCTTGTTCACGGCGCAGGCCTGGGCGGCGAAGGCTTCGTTGGCCTCGACGAGATCCAGGTCGGCGGCCTTCCAGCCGGCGCGCTGCAGCGCCTTCTGGCTGGCCGGCACCGGGCCGGTGCCCATCAGCGCCGGATCGACGCCAGCGGTGGCGAACGCGGCGATGCGCGCCAGCGGGGTGAGACCGCGCTTCGCCGCCTCTTTGGCCGACATCACCACCAGCGCCGCAGCGCCGTCATTGATGCCGGAGGCGTTCGCGGCGGTCACGGTCCCGTCCTTGGTGAAGGCCGGGCGCAGCTTCGTCATGCTCTCGAGGGTGGCGTCGTGGCGGATATACTCGTCCTCCGCGACAAGGGTTTCGCCCTTGCGGGTCTTGACCGTCACCGAGGTGATCTCGTCCTTGAACTTGCCCGCCTTCTGCGCCGCCGAGGCCTTCTGCTGCGAGGCAAGGGCGAAGGCGTCCTGCTCCTCGCGCGTGATCTGGTAGGCCTTGGCGACGTTCTCGGCGGTGATGCCCATGTGGTAGCCGTGGAATACATCCCACAGCCCGTCCTTCAGCATGGTGTCCATCATGTCGAGCTGGCCCATCTTGACGCCGGCGCGAAGAAAGGCGGCATGCTGGGACAGGCTCATGCTCTCCTGGCCGCCGGCGACGACGATGGTGCTCTCGCCGGTACGGATCTGCTGGGCGGCGAGCGCCACCGTGCGCAGGCCGGAGCCGCACACCTGATTGATGCCGAAGGCGGTCTTTTCATCGGGAATGCCGGCGGCGCGGGCGGCCTGGCGGGCCGGGTTCATGCCCTGACCGGCGACCAGGATCTGGCCGAGGATGACCTCGTCCACATCACCCACTTCGAGCTTCGCGCGCGCGACCGCAGCCTTGATGGCGATGCTGCCGAGCTCGTGGGCCGGCGTGGTGCCGAGCGCGCCGCTGAAGCTGCCCACGGGGGTGCGGGCCGCGGCGACGATGACGATGTCGTCCATGCTGTTTTCTCCCTTGCGGCGATGCTGCCGCATATCAGGCCATGTGCGGGTGCAGCGTAGTCAAGTGGGGCGGCCGTGGCTAGAGCGACGCCCGGGAGTCGCCGGCGGGGATCAGCCTTCGGGGCCGAGTGTCTGCTCGACCAGGGTCGCCCACAGCGAGGCGCCGATCGGCAGGATGGCATCGTTGAAATCATAATCCGGATGATGCACGCCGACGCCGCCGCGATCCGGCCCCGCCTGGCCGATGCGCACGAAGCAGCCCGGCGCCGTCGCCGCCATGTAGGCGAAATCCTCGCCACCCAGCATCGGCGCCGCCGCCCGCAGCACGTGAGCCGCGCCGACGACGCGCTCGGCCGCGGCGGCGGCGCGATCGGTCGGTTCCGGCGCATTCACCACCGGCGGGTAGCCGCGCCGGTAGTCCACCACCGCGCGTGCCCCGTGGGCCCGCGCCGTGCCTTCCGCGATCTCCGCGATCAGCGCCGCCAGCCGGTCCTGCACCGCGGCGCTCAGCGCCCGCGCGGTGCCGTTCAGCACCGCCTCCGACGGGATGACGTTGCCGGTGGAGCCGGCGTGGAACTGCGTCACCGAAACGACCGCCGGATCGGCCGGATCGAGCCGGCGGGCGACGACGCTCTGCAGCGCGAGCACGATATGCGCGCCGACCAGCACCGGATCGATCGCCAGATGCGGCCGCGCGCCGTGCCCGCCCTCGCCGGCGATGGTGATCCAGAACCGGTCCGAACAGGCCGAGGCCAGCCCCGGCGCGGCCAGAATGGTGCCGACGGGCAGGCCGGGGTCGTTGTGCGCGCCATAGACCGCGTCGCAGGGGAAGCGCGCGAACAACCCCTCCTCCACCATCTTGCGTCCACCGCCGAGCCCCTCCTCGGCGGGCTGGAAGATGAAATGCACCGTGCCGTCGAAATTGCGCGTCTCGGCGAGGTAGCGCGCGGCGCCGAGCAGCATCGTGGTGTGCCCGTCATGGCCACAGGCGTGCATCACGCCTTCATTCTGCGAGCGATGGGCGAGCCCCTTCCCTTCGGCCATCGGCAGCGCGTCCATGTCGGCGCGGATGCCGATGGCGCGCGTGCTGGCGCCAGCGCGCAGCGTGCCGACCAGGCCGGTGCCGGCGATGCCGCGCGTCACCGTGATGCCCCATTCGGCGAGCTTGTCGGCGACGAGGGCGCTGGTCCGATGCTCCTCGAAGCCGAGCTCGGGATGGGCGTGCAGGTCGCGCCGCCACGCCGTCAGCTCATCGTGGAACGCGGCGATGCGATTGATCACCGGCACCGCGTCGCCCTCCGCTACAGCGCGCCGCCGCGCCGCCCGGCGCGCGCGCCGAGGCGCAGGCGCAGCGCGTTCAGCTTGATGAAGCCGGCCGCATCCACCTGATCATAGGCGCCCTGGTCATCCTCGAACGTGACCATGTTCATCGAATAGAGCGAGTTCGGGCTCTCGCGGCCGATGACGGTGGCGTTGCCCTTGTAGAGCTTCACCCGCACCTGACCGGAGACCGAGGCCTGGCTCGCATCGATCAGCGCCTGCAGCATCCGCCGCTCCGGGCTGAACCAGAAGCCGTTGTAGATCAGCTCCGCGTAGCGCGGCATCAGACTGTCCTTGAGATGCGCCGCCTCGCGATCGAGGGTGATGCTCTCGATGCCGCGATGCGCGGCGAGGAGGACGGTGCCGCCGGGCGTCTCGTAGACGCCGCGGGACTTCATGCCGACGAAGCGGTTCTCGACCAGATCGAGCCGGCCGACGCCGTTGTCGTGGCCGAGTTGGTTGAGCCGGGCCAGCAGCGCCGCGGGCGCCAGCCGCACCCCGTCGATCGCCACCGGATCGCCGTGCTCGAATTCGATGCCTATCACGGTTGCCCGGTCCGGCGCGTCCTCCGGGCGGATGGTGCGCTGATAGACGATCTCGTCCGGTTCGGCGCCCGGATCTTCGAGGATCTTTCCCTCCGAGGAGGAGTGCAGCAGGTTGGCATCGACCGAGAATGGAGCCTCGCCGCGCTTGTCCTTGGCGATGGGGATCTGGTTCGCCTCGGCGAAGGCGAGCAGCCGGGTGCGGCTGGTGAGGTCCCATTCACGCCAGGGTGCGATCACCTTCACGTCCGGGTTGAGGGCGTAGTAGGCGAGCTCGAAGCGCACCTGGTCGTTGCCCTTGCCGGTCGCGCCATGGGCCACGGCATCGGCACCGACCTGCTCGGCGATCTCGATCTGGCGCTGGGCGATGAGCGGGCGGGCGATGGAAGTGCCCAGCAGATACTGGCCCTCGTAGAGCGCGTTGGCGCGAAACATCGGAAAGACGAAGTCCTTCACGAAGGTCTCGCGCAGATCCTCGACGAAAATCTCCTTGATGCCGAACATCTCGGCCTTGCGCCGCGCCGGTTCGAGTTCCTCGCCCTGGCCGAGATCGGCGGTGAAGGTCACCACCTCGCAGCGATAGGTCTGCTGCAGCCAGCGCAGGATCACACTGGTGTCGAGCCCGCCGGAATAGGCCAGCACGACCTTTTTCACACCCTTCGCCGCCATCACCCGCTCCCTGGTCCGAACCGGGGCCGGTTACTCCGCGCCGGCCGGGCGCGCAAGCGCCGCCCGCACCGAGGCTGCGCCGGCCACCGCGCCGCCAGCAGCCGCCACCGCGCGCGCCGCTGCCTCGACCCAGGCCCGGTTGCTGCGCTCCGACCCCCAGGGCGCATCCTCCAACCCGACGCGGACGTGGCCGCCGGCCACCACGGCGGGTTCGATCAGCGGCGTGATGTCGACCCCAAGCCCGGCCACCATCCACGGCGCGTCCGCCAGCGCCTCGCGCGCCAGCAGGGCCAGATAGGCATCGAGGAACGCCGGCGCCGGCGGCAGCCCCCAGGCGAATTCGTCGGAGAACATCAGGCGGTAGATCGGCGCCGGCAGCCCGTGCAGACCCGCCGCCATCGCCGCGCCGAGCCGCAGGAACCCGGGCTCGTAGATCGCGTAGGACGGGTGCAGCCGGTGCCGGACTGCCAGGCGCAGGCCCTCGGCGACGTGGTCCGGCGGGTTGAGATAGACGAACCCCGCGCCTTGCGCCGCCTCCGCGCCGAAGCGGACAAAATTGACCGATCCGGGATCGACCACCGTCCATTCGATCAGCCCGCGCGCGGCCAGCGCCTCGACATGGGCGAACCGTGCCGCGGCGTCGCCTTCGGCCCCGGCATAGGCGGAGCCGGCGAGCGGAATGGTGGGATAGACGAGGGCATCCACGCGGGCCCGGATGCCCTCGATGATCCGCGCATAGATCTGCCAGTCGTCGCGCTGCCGCCCCGTCGCAGCGTCGTAGGCGTGGAGGTGGATGATCGCCGCCCCGGCTTCGGCACAGGCAATACCGTCGGCAATGATCTCCGCCTCCGCAATGGGAATTCCGGGCTGGCGTGCCCGCCCCCACGGCCCGTTCAGCGCCACCTCGATCCAGACCTTGCGCATGCCCATCGGGTCCTCACGACACCATGATCGCCCCGCGCGAACCGCGGAGAACGGCCATAAAGTCACAGATCTGTCGCGCACGCACGAGCGGTTTCGGTTGCATTCGGCAGGGGCCTCCGATACACACAGTGGTGGGACAGAGTCGTTCAGGTGCGGGGACGTGCATTGTCGCGTGCCCATCGCGGCTGACCAGCGAGAAGGGACCAAGACGATGGCCTCTGGCAATTATACGGGTACCTACTCCAGCAGTGTCACCGTCACGGTGACTCCGGCCACGTTCGCGACCGGCAGCGTTGTCGATGTCACACGGGGCATCGCGGTCCAGTCCTCGATCCTCGATCCGAGCATCAACGCGATGGGCGTGATCGACGCCACCGGCGGCGTGGTCGTGGCGCCCGGTGGGGTTCGAGGGGTCGTCGATCTTGCCGGCGGCACGGGTGTCGAGCTCAAACATGCCGGCACGCTGATGAACGCGGGCTACATCCAGGCCTCGGGGGCCATCCTGGTGGCACCGCACGGGGCGGCGCGGGATGTCACCCTGCAGGGCGGTGTCGGGGCCGATCTCGCCGGCGGCGGCACGGTGCAGAATTTCAGCTACATCCAGGCCATCGGCGGCGTCGTCGTCACGCCGAACGGGTCGGCCCAGAACGTGGTGCTGGACGGCGGCGTGGCGGTCGAACTCGGCAAGCCCGGCCTGGTGCAGAACTACGCCTATATCGAGGCGGCGGGCGGCGTTCTCGTCGCCCAGCGCGGCGTGGCGCAGAATGTGGATGTCAAAGCCGCGGTCGGGGTCGATCTGGCGGGCGGCGGCACGGTGCAGAATTTCGGCCGGATCGATGCCGCGGGTGGCGCCGTCGTCGCGCAGAGCGGGATCGCGCAGAACGTGGCCGTCCATGGCGGCATCGGCGTGGAGCTCGGCGCCGCGGGCGTGGTCGACAATTACGGCACGATCACGGCGGAGAACGGCCACCTCGTCGCCCAGCACGGCATCGCCCACAATGTCAGCGAGACGCCGGCCATCGGCGTGGACATGTCGGCGGGCAGCACGCTGTTGAACGCCGGGCTCATCCAGGCAACCGACGCCGTGGCCTTCAACGGCAGCGGGTCCGACCTGGTCCTCGAAGGCGCGGGTGGCAATTTCGGGGTCGCCGGGTCCATCACCGGCTTTGTCGCCGGGGATACGATCGACCTCGCCAACGTCGCCAACGCCGGCGTGAAGGTCGGTAACGGCGCCGATTTCGTTCTCACCATCACCAGCAACGGCCATGTCGTCGGGGCGCTCGACTTCACCGGGCCCTATACCGCCAGCAGCTTCCAGTTCTCCACCAACGGCTCGGGCGGCACCGACATCACCACCAGCTTCCCCTGCTTCGCCGAGGGAACGCGCATTGCCACGCCGCAGGGAGAGGTCGCCGTCGAGACCTTGGCCGAGGGCGGGCTGGTGCTCACGGCCTCCGGCGCGGCGCGGCCGATCGCCTGGATCGGCACACGGCGGATCGACTGCACGGCGCATCCGGTGCCGACGCAGGTCTGGCCGGTGCGCGTGCGCAGCGGCGCCTTCGGTGACGGGCTGCCGCGACGCGACCTGCTGATCTCGCCGGGCCACGCGGTGTTCGTCGATGGGCTGCTGATCCCGGTCGCGCATCTGATCAACGGCGCCTCGATCTTCCAGGAGCGCGTCGCCAGCGTCACCTACTTCCATGTCGAGCTGGACAGCCACGACGTCCTGCTCTCGGAAGGCTTGGCCTCGGAGAGCTATCTCGACACCGGCAATCGCGGCGCGTTCGCCAACTCGGATCAGGCGATGACGCTGCAGCCGGACTTCTCACCGCGCAGCCACGAGGTGGATGGGTGTGCGCCCTATCGCACGGGTGGCGCCGAAGTCGAAGCGGTGCGGAGCCGGTTGCTGGAGCGGCTGGATGGGCTCGGCTTCGAGGCCGCCGAGCCGGTGGCCCTGACCGTCGAGGCCGTTGCCGGTGACCGTGTGATCCGCCAGCCAGTGCCGACCCCGGCGTCCGGGCGGCTGCTTCGCCTCAGTCTGCCGGCCGGCACCGATCGGATCTGCCTGCGCACCGACGTTGGCGTGCCTGCTGGGCTGAATGTCGCGATCACCGACGTTCGCGGCCTTGGGCTCTGCGTCGGCGCGGTGTTCGTCGATGGCGCCCTGGTCCCGCTCGACTCGCCGGCACTGGCTGCCGGCTTCTACCGCGTCGAGCGTGGGGCCGCCGAATCCTGGCGCTGGACCGATGGGGCCGCCGAAATCGTCCTGCCGCCGAGCCTCCGGCCGTCGGGCATGGCGCCGGTTCTGATCGAGCTTCTGGTCCGCGACGTCATGCGGGTCCGCCGCCCGGCGCTGGCGGTGCTACGCAACGCAGCCTGATCGCGGCCTCCGCGTCCGGGCCGAACCGGGCAAGCCGGCCAACCCCACCCTGCCTCGCAGGGTGGGGTTTTCATTGCGCGGCACAGTCTGATCGGACGTCGCTCTACGCCGCAGCCTGCGGCTCCAGGAGCCGTCCGGCAGCGCGATCGAAGACCAGATGCCGGTCGGCCAGACGCGCTGCCGACGGCTGATGCGAGATCGAGACCATCGTCGTCTGCGGCAGACGTGCGCGCAGCACGCTGTAGAGTTCGATCTCCGATTCAGGATCGAGACTGGAGGTAGCCTCGTCGAGGAACAGCCAGTCCGGGCGGAGCAACAGGGCCCGCGCGATGGCGACACGCTGTTGTTCACCGCCCGAAAGCGTCTGTGCCCAGTTGGCCTCTTCGGTCAGCCGCCCGGCCAGCGCGGCGAGCCCGGCATCCTGCAAGGCCCGCTCGATCGCCACGTCGTCGAAGTCGCTGCTGGCCCTTGGATAGGCCAGCGCGTGGCGCAGGGTTCCGAGCGGGAGATACGGGCGCTGCGGCAGGAACAGCAAGCTCGCCGGCGGTCGCTGAATATGCCCCTCGCCGAACGGCCAGATACCGGCGATGGCGCGAAAGAGCGTCGATTTGCCCGACCCCGATCGGCCGGAGATCAGGACCGATTGGTGCGGTTCCAGGACCAAGGATTGCCGGCGCATCAGCACCTCGCCATCCGGGACCGCCAGCGTGACATCGTGAAGCTCGAAGGCCCCGCTCGCGCCGGTCTCGGCCTGCACGCCGGAGCCGGCGAGGGCCCGCGCGGTGACGATGGCACGGTGGAAGCTGGCAAGACGCTCAACAGTGGCGAACCAGCTCGCCAGACTGGCGTAGTAGTTCACGAACCATGACATCGCTCCCTGCACCTGGCCGAACGCGTTCACCGTTCGCGTCAGCCCGCCCAGAGCGATGGCACCGCTGAAATAGCGCGGGGCGGCGACGATGATGGGAAACACCACGGCCACCTGGGAATATCCGGCGACCAGCGCGTTCAACAGCTTCGTGCGCTGCATGATGCTCCACCAATTCTGCACCACATTGACGAAGCGCTCGTGGATGCCGGCATGCTCCTCCTTTTCGCCGCCATAGAGCGCAACGCCCTCCACGTTCTCGCGCAGCCGCACCAGGGCGAAACGGAAATCGGCTTCGAAGCGCTGCTGCAGGAAGTTCAGCGCCGCCAGTGGACGGCCGACGAGATGGGTGAACGTCGTGCCGAGCACGGCGTAGACCAGCGCCACCCAGACCATGTAGCCCGGGATGGTGAAGCCCATGACGTGAACCGGCCCGGAAAGGCTCCAAAGAATGCCGATGAAGCTGAACAGCGAGACTACGTTCGACAGCAGGTCGAGACTGAACGAGAGGGTCTCCGAGACGAAGCTGCGCAGGTCGTCGGCGATACGCTGATCGGGATTCTCGGTGCCCTTGTGGGTCGGGTCATTGATCAGGCTGATACGGTAATAGACCCGATCGGATAGCCACTCGTCGAGGAATTGCCCGGTCATCCAGCGCCGCCAGCGAATCTGCAACCACTGGTTGAGATAGGTTCGATACACGGCGACGAGAATGTAGAGCGCGGCGACCGCCATGAATCCAGGCATGAAGCCGCTCTTCGGGTCGTGATGGTAGAGCAGCAGGAGCTGGATGAAGGCGCTCCAGTCCTTGCTCTGCAGCGCGTCATAGAAGGCGCCGTTCCAGAAATTGAGCACCACGTCCATGCCGACCATGGCGAGGTTCAGCACCACGATAGTGGCCAGCAACAGCCGCGCCGACCAGCGCTCCTCGGAGCGAAAATAGGGCAGCGCCAGGCGCCAGGCGTCTTTCAGGAACAGGCCGAGATTGCGCATCAGCGTATCAACTCCGGTTGGGCGGGCGCAGCGTTGCGTCGAGGGCGGCGATCCAGGCCGCAATCCGGGCACGGTTCACGCCGAGATCGGAGCGTCCATAGAGGCTTCGGCTATAAAGCACGAGGTCGCTGCTGTCCTCGGCGCGCGATGAAACCTGAGCAACGATCAGGTCGGGAAAGTTGAGCACCGCGCTGCGGACGACGTAGCGAACCTCCAGCGTGGCCGGGTGCTCGGCCTGCAGGAACGTTCGCTCCTGCCCGGCGGCGACCGCGCGCACCGCGGCGTAGAGCCGTGCCGCCGGCACGGCATAGGAGGGCAGCACGATATCCGGCCGGGGCGAGAACGCCGCCGGGCCGGCGAGCGCCGAGTTGGGCGTAGGCGGGCGGACGAGATGCGTCAGCTCGCCCGGCGGCGGAACGGCGAGCCCGGCGGCGCCGGCACTGGCGCAGGCGGGGAAGACGAAGCTCATCAGGCGTGCCAGCACGTTCATCGTCAGGACCTCTGTGACCAGAGACGGACTTAGCAGACGTTTCACATCTTGGGCGCAGACTTGGCCGTAGAAGAGGGTCCCCGTGACAACCGATCCCGCGACCGACGAGCCCGCAGCGCCACAGGCGTGTACGCTCGCCCACCCCGGCTTCGCCGTGCTCGGCGAGCCGGTCTTTCGCATGGCCGAGGACGGCAAGACCCCTTCGGTGGGCTTTGATCTCGGGGGACGGGACGCAGTCCTGCCGCTGGTCGCGATCCAGCGCGAGTTCGCGATCCCGGACGACTCGCCTGATGGCCAGGTGCTCGCACTGGTCGCCGAGGCGCTGGCCTTCGTCAGCGTACTGCGGTTGGGGGACCCGCTCCCGACCGAGGTCTTGAACGGGGAGGCGAGCTGGGAACCGGAGCCGCGCCATCTGGCGCTCGCCATGGCCAAGCTGCGGGTGCAGCTCGTGGCCCTGCTCACCGGCGGCAACGATGCCGCGACCGCGGACCCCGACACACTTCTGGCGCTCGTCGAGGACCCGGCCTTCCGGCCCAAGCTGCAGGGCGCCTTCAACAAGGCAGCCCAAGAGCTCGGCCTGCCGGATACCGAAGCCGCGGTGACCCTGATGGGGGAGCTGGCCCACGAGATCGCCTATATCGAGGCGCTGCGCGAGCGGCTGCTGCACGGGGTCGACTTCATCGTCGCCGAACTCGGCGGCCGCCATCGCCGCTGGCGGGGTGACACCGCCCACCGCGAAACGCTGACCCAGGTCACCCGGCTCGCCCTGCGCGCCCACAAGCAGATCGGCGACCGCTTCGCCGAGCTGGACGCACAGACGGGCGAGGTTCTGGCGGCGCTGCGCAACCTGCAGAGCCACCGCGCCTTCCTGCGCTCCAACCGGGACTGGCTCTACCGCACTCAGCGTGCCTGGGCCCCGACGCTCTCTGCCTGGGCCGACCCCGCCCAACGCGAGGACTTCCGCTTCTGGGGCCTGGTCGAAGCCACCTACCGGTTCCTCACGCCGCGGTTCATGACCACAAAGGAATGGCTGCGGCAGGAGGCGCTCGCACGCAAGAAAACGGGCGAGGTCGGCATGGTCTGGTAGTGCTCATCGTGGCATGGCCAAGGCTTCAGCCAGCACGCGCACAGAGTGCACCGCCTCACGCTCGCCTAGATCGCGGATCTGGTGGCGGCAGGACGTGCCGTCGGCGACGATGACATCCTCCGCCGCCGCGCCGCGCACCGCTCCGAGCAACCCGGCGCCGGCCATGGCGCGCGAGACCGCTTGGTTCTCGGCCATGTAGCCGAAGGCTCCCGCCATGCCGCAACAGGCCGCGGCGATCGGCTTCACGGTGAGGCCGGGAATGCGGCCCAGCGCCGCCAGCGCGGGCGGAAACGCGCCGTGCGCCTTCTGGTGGCAGTGCCCGTGGACATGGGCCACCCCGGCCCGGGCGCGGAACGGCAGCGCGATGGCCTCGCGCTCCAGAAACTCGCCGAGCAGCATCGCGCGCCCGGCCAGCGCCCGCGCCTCCGCGCCGGGCAGCAGGGCCGGGAGCTCATCGCGCAAGGTCAGCAAGCACGACGGTTCCAGCCCGATGACCGGCAGCTCACCCGAAAGCGCCGCCAGCGTCCGCCGTGCCTCCGCTCGGGCGCGCTCGACCATGCCGGCGGCGAGATAGGTCCGCCCGCAACAGAGTGGCCGCACCCCGGCGCGCGGCAGAGTCGCGCGCACCCCGCCCGCGGCGAGCACGGCCAGGGCGGCGCGCAGATTCTCCGGCTCGAAATGGCGATTGAATGTGTCGGCGAAGAGCAGCACCGCGCGCTCGGCGCCGGGTGCGTGCTCCGCCGCTTCGCCGTCGCGGAACGCGTCGCGGCGGAAGGCCGGCAACGGCCGCTCAGCGGCGAAGCCGAGCCGGGCGGTCAACCGGCGCAGCAGCGCGCTGCGGTTGCGCAGATTGGCCAACGGCGCAAACCGCCCCGCGAGCCCGGCATAGCGCGGCAGCGCGGCGATGAGCCGCTCGCGCAGCGCGACCCCGTGCCGGGCGACCTGCGCCGCCTGCACCTCGATCTTCATGCGCGCCACGTCCACGCCCGTCGGGCATTCCCGCTTGCAGGCCTTGCACGAAACGCAGAGGCGCATCGCCTCGGCGAGATCGGGCCCGGCCATGGCATCCGGCCCGAGCTGGCCGGACAGAGCGAGCCGCAGCGTATTCGCCCGTCCGCGCGTCAGATGTGCCTCGTCGCGCGTGGCACGGTAGCTGGGGCACATGGCGCCGACGTCGAATTTGCGGCAGGTGCCGTTGTTGTTGCACATTTCCGCGGCGCCCAGCAGCCCGCCCGGATGCTCCGACCAGTCCAGCACCGGCGTGAACGGCGCCGGCGCATAGCCGGGCGGAAACCGAAACAGGCTGCGGTCATCCATGCGCGGCGGGCGGACGATGCGGCCGGGGTTGAACATCGCCGCCGGATCGAACGCATCCTTCACCTGCTCGAACGCCCGCACCAGGCGGGCGCCGAACATCTGCTCGTGAAACTCGCTGCGGACGATGCCGTCGCCGTGCTCGCCGCTGTGCGAGCCCTTGTATTCGCGCACGAGCGCGAAGCACTCCTCGGCGATGGCGCGCATCCGCGTGACATCCGCGCCGTCCTTCATGTTCAGCACCGGACGGACGTGCAGACACCCCACCGAGGCGTGCGCGTACCAGGTACCCTTGGCGCCATGGCGCTCGATGACGCCGTTGAGACGCTCGGTGTAGTCAGCGAGATCATCGAGATCGACGGCGCAGTCCTCGATGAACGAGACTGGCTTGGCGTCGGATTTCATCGACATCATGATGTTGAGTCCGGCCTCGCGCACTTCGGCGATGGCTGCCTGGAAGCCTGGCTCGGTCGCGCGCACCACGCCGGGGGCACCGAGATCGCCCATCATCGCTTCGAGTTCGGCGAGCTTGCCAATGAGCGCTGCATCTTCGCTGCCGTGGAACTCGACAATGAGCAGACTGTCCGTGCCCGGCCGCACCATCTGCTCGATGGTGGCGCGATAGATCGGGATCGCCCGGCCGAGATCGATCATCGTTCGGTCGACCAGCTCGACCGCCTCGGGATCCAGCGTCACGAGGTGCCGGGCCGCCTCCATCGCGCGCCGGAAGGACGGGAACTGGCAGATGCCGAGCACCTTGCGCGGCTTCACCGGCGAGAGCGCGAGATCGATCGCGGCGGTGAAGGCAAGGGTCCCCTCCGAGCCGACCAGCAGGCGAGCCAGCGAGTCGCGTCCCGCGGCCGTCGCCGCCGGGGTCAGCACATCGATATTGTAGCCGCCGACGCGGCGGAGCTGGCGCGGAAAGCGGGCGGCGATCTCCTCGGCCTCGCGCGCGCCGAGTGCGCGCAGCCGGGCGACGAGGTCGGCGAGCGCGGCCGGCGCCTCGGCCAGCGGGCCGAAGCGGTGGCACGAGCCGTCGGCCAGAATGGCGTCGATGGCATGGACGTTGTCGGCCATCAGCCCGTAGCGGATGGATTTGGCGCCGCAGGAATTGTTCCCCGCCATGCCGCCCAGGGTGCAGCGCTGATGCGTCGAGGGATCGACCGGAAAGAACAGGCCGAGCGGCCGCAACCCGGCATTGAGGTCGGCCAGCACCAGCCCGGGCTCGACCAGCGCCGTCCGCCGTTCGCGGTCGATATGCAGGATGCGGCGGAGATATTTCGAGCAATCGATGACGAGCGCACGGTTGACCGTCTGGCCGCACTGGCTGGTGCCGGCGCCGCGCGGCAGCACCGGCACGCCTTCCTCGCGCGCCAGCGCCAGCGCCGCGCTGACATCGTCGACGCGCTTCGGCACCACCACGCCCAGGGGCTCGATCTGGTAGATTGAGGCATCGGTGGCGTAGCGCAGCCGGCTGGCACGGTCGAACAGGATATCGCCCTCGATCTGGCGAGCGAGCCGATCGGCAAGGCGAGACGCGGCGAAGGGGGCGTTCATCGGGCTGGGAACTCTCCTGGCGGGTGCCAAGCATCAGCAATCGTTCTCGCCGCGACAAGGCGTTTTCATTGGCGCCTGGCGTGCGTGCGCGCCATGTTCGGCGCCGAAGGAGCATCGCCATGTCCGCATCCGCCTCGAACCAGCCGCCACGCCATCAGCCGGGGCGCCATTTCCTGCAGATCCCCGGCCCGACCAACGTGCCGGACCGCGTGCTGCGGGCGATGGACATGCCGACCATCGACCATCGCGGCCCGGAGTTCGGCCGGCTCGGGCGGGAGATTCTGACCGGACTCCGGCGCGTGTTCCAGACCGCCGAGGAGGTGATCGTGTTCCCCTCCTCCGGCACCGGGGCGTGGGAGGCGGCGCTCGTCAATACGCTCTCCCCGGGCGATACGGTGCTGATGAGCCGGACCGGATGGTTCGCCACACTCTGGGAGGAGATGGCCGCGCGACTCGGGCTCACCCCGGTCTTTCTCGAGACCGACTGGCGGCGCGGCGCGGATCCGCAGGCGATCGAGGCGGCGCTGACGGCGGATCGCGAGCACCGCATCAAGGCGGTCTGCGTCGTCCACAACGAAACCTCGACCGGATGCACCAGCCGCATCGACGAGGTGCGCCGCGCCATCGACGCCGCCCGTCATCCCGCGCTGCTCCTCGTCGACACCATCTCCTCGCTCGCCAGCATCGATTACCGCCACGACGAATGGGGTGTGGACGTCACCGTCGGCGGCTCGCAGAAGGGGTTGATGCTGCCGCCCGGGCTGGGATTCAACGCCGTCGGCCCGAAGGCGCGCGCCGCCGCCGCGGCGGCGCGCATGCCGCGCTCCTATTTCGACTGGCAGGCCATGCGCGGCGCCAACGCGAGCGGATACTTCCCCTACACGCCGGCGACCAACCTGCTCTACGGCCTGGCCGCGGCGCTCAGGATGCTCGAGGAAGAGGGGCTTGGCGCCGTCTTCGCCCGCCATGCCCGCCATGCCGAGGCGACCCGTGCCGCGGTGCGCGCCTGGGGGCTCGAGATCCAGTGCGCCGAGCCACGCCACTATTCGAACAGCCTCACCGCGGTGCGCCTGCCCGAAGGCGCCAGCGCCGACGCTCTCCGCGCGACCATCCTGGAACGCTGCAACATGAGTCTCGGCAACGGGCTCGGCCCGCTCAGGGACCGCGTCTTCCGCATCGGCCATCTCGGCGACTTCAACGACCTGCAGCTGATCGGCACGCTCGGGGGCGTCGAGCTTGGCCTGCGTGCCGCCGGCGTGCCGCATCGCCCGGGCGGCGTGCAGGCGGCGATCGACGCCCTAGGTCCTGTGGACACTTATCTGATCCAGAGGACGATTGCGGCGAGGGTGACGACGGCGAGGTAGTTCCTGGCGGTCTTTTCGAAGCGAGTTGCGACCCTGCGGAACTGCTTGAGCTTGGAGAAGCAACACTCGATCAG
>DAIDKZ010000096.1 GCA_027449745.1 Acetobacteraceae bacterium
GGCACCTGCCGCGCGGCAGGTCTCATGCGGGCCGTCACGCGGCAAGCGACGCAGGCCGTCACGGCAGGCGCTCGGGTTGGCGCCTGCTACGCTGCTACGCCGCTTCGCAGCCGCCAACCCGAAGGTGCACCAGTGAGCGCGGCGGCACCGGGGGAGAATCCGGCGGCCGAGGCGCGGGAGGTCGCGCTGCCGGCCCTGGCGCCGGACCTGCTGCCCCGGCCCGATCCGTCCCGGCTGGAGCCGGCGATGCGCGCGAGCCACCCACCGCGCATCGTGCTGCTCTATGGCTCGCTGCGGGAGCGCTCCTACAGCCGGCTCCTGGTTCTTGAGGCCGAGCGCATTCTGCGCCATCTCGGCGCCGAGACCCGCGTGTTCGACCCGCACGGGCTGCCCGTTGTCGACAGCGCCCCGGCCACGCACCCGAAAATCGTCGAACTGCGCGGCCTGTCGCAATGGTCGGAGGGCCAGGTCTGGTGCAGTCCCGAGCGCCACGGCGCCATTACGGGCGTGTTCAAGAACCAGATCGACTGGCTGCCGCTCTCCGACGGCGCATTGCGCCCGACGCAGGGGCGGACGCTGGCGGTGATGCAGGTCTGCGGCGGCTCGCAGAGCTTTAATGCCGTCAACACGCTGCGCCTGCTCGGCCGCTGGATGCGGATGTTCACCATCCCGAACCAGTCGAGCGTGCCGAAGGCCTACGAGCAATTCGACGAAGCCGGCCGGATGCTGGCCTCGCCGCTCTATGATCGCGTCGTCGACGTGATGGAGGAGCTGGTCCGATTCACCTGGCTGCTGCGGGACCGCGCCGACTACCTCACCGACCGCTACAGCGAACGCAAGGAGGCCTTTGCTCTGCCCACACAGCTATGACCGCGCCGCAGATCAGCCACCTTTTGATAGCACTGCTAATCGTAACCCGAGTTATTAAATTTCCTCCTGTCGGCGGCCGGGACATACCCGCACCCCCGACCGGGTTGGACGCCCCCGCCGGATCGGGGGGTCGGTTGAGAAGGATGATGATCATGAACCGGATGCTTGTTGTGGGCGCGACCGTACTGGGCATGGCGGCTGCGGGCATCGTCGCCGGCGACCATTTGCCGGGGTTCGGGATGAGCGCGGCGTTGGCCAAGGTGCATACCGAGCAGAACTGGGCCTCTGGCGCGCAGCCCAAGCAGGAGCGGCAGATCCTTGCCGCGCTCCGTGCGCCGGAGAATTCGACCACCGCGGCGCTGCGCACGCCGGAAAACGCCACGACGGCGGCGCTCCGTAGCGAGCAGAACGCGACGACCGCCGCCCTGCGGACCGAGGAGAACGCGACCACCGCGTGACCGCGCGGCCGCCGGCTAACCTCCCCCGCCTTGGCACGGGCGTCGGCTGCATCGGCAGCCGGCGCCCGTGGCGCTTGCCGGTGCAACTTTTTCTCCCAACTGGACGTATTGGGGAAAGAGGCGGAAGCGCCCCCACCTCCCGGGGGTCGCCCGCCAGCACGGGGAGCAATGCAATGTTGATCCGTCAGCGGCGCGGCTGGGACCTTCCGGAATCCGCGGTGACACCGGAACATGCCACGCTCGGTCGACGCCGGGCCGTTGGCTTGGCCATCGGCGGACTGGCTTTCGGTGGCGTGGGCAGGGCACGGGCGGACGCGGCGCCAACGGCGCGACGCTATGATCCGGACCGGCCGCTGACCGAGGAGAAATTCGCCACTACCTACAACAACTACTACGAATTCAGTACCGACAAGGACCTTTGGCGGGCCGCCCAGCGTCTGCCCCAGCACCCCTGGACGCTGCGGATCGAAGGCAAGGTCCGCGCGCCCCGAACGATCGCGCTCGAGGATCTGCTGAAGCAGGTCGCGCTGGAGGAGCGGATCTACCGCCATCGCTGTGTCGAGGCCTGGGCGATGACCGTGCCCTGGACCGGCTTCCCCCTCGCCGCGCTGGTGAAGCTCGCCGATCCGACCCCGGAGGCCCGCTATGTGGTCTTCGAGACCTTGACCGACGCCAAGCACATGCCCGGCCTCGCCATGCTCTGGTATCCGTGGCCGTATATCGAGGGCGTCACCATCGCCGAAGCCACCAACGAACTCGCCTTCATCGCCACGGGCCTCTATGGCAAGCCCTTGCCGCCGCAGAATGGCGGCCCGATCCGCCTGGTGCTGCCGTGGAAATACGGCTTCAAGTCGGCCAAGGCGATCGTCAAGGTAACCTTCGCCGAGACCCGGCCGGCGACCTTCTGGGAAGCGATCCAACCCGCCGAATACGGGTTCTGGGCCAACGTCAATCCGATGATCCCGCATCCACGCTGGAGCCAGGCGAGCGAGCGGCTGCTCGGGAGCGATGAGAGGGTGCCAACCCGGCTCTACAACGGCTATGCTGAACAGGTCGCCGGCCTTTATGCCGGCAAGACGGCCGAGAAGCTGTTCATGTAGCGTGCGGCACGGGTGACGCCGCGCCAGCGAATGCAGGGGCTGCTGACCGGGAAGCGGTGCGAGGGGCCGGTCCGGCGGATCGGGCGCGGGGGAATCGCGCAACGAGGCCGGCGCTGGCCCGCCGGCCCGCGGGGGATTGGTTTTTGGGGTCACGATGGCCTGGACGGTGACGATGCGGGGGCTGGCCCTGCTGGCGGCGGTGCTGCTGGTGGGTGCGTTCGCGCTTGCCACTGCCTGGCCGGTTGACATGCCCCTGTCCGCCTTTCTGGCGCTTCTGGACGACGCCATGGCGGCGAGCCTGCAGGCCGCCCTGCGCCGGGATCTGCCGGACTGGGCGTGGTCTTCCCTGGCCGTTCCATTGCTGACCCGCCCGGCTTGGCTGCTCCTGGCCTCGCTCGGCCTGATCGCCGCCGGGGCGGCGGTGACCATGGCCAATTCCAGCGCGCCGCGTTCGCACCGGAGCCGCGGCTGATCCCGGCATTCCATTGTCTTGTCCCGAATCGAGAGGTTCCGCATGGGCGTTGAGACCTTGAAGCAGCAGTTCCGAGCCCAGGCCCAGGCCGCGGCCGGCCTGGACATCGCCTATATCGGCATCGTCAATGGGTTGTTCTCCGCCCTGCACGCGCTCGGTGACGCTTCCCCCGAAACTCTCGCGCAGCATTGCGGCGTCGATCCCGGCTATGTTCGTCGCTGGTGCGACGCCGGCTACGCCTTCGGCTATCTCGACGAGGCCGCGGCCGGGTTCCGGCTCACCGAGACCGGCGCGGCGATGCGCCCCGAGGCGCCGGAGACGCTGATGCCGGTGGTGGTCCAGGCGATGCTCGCCGCGCATATGGCGGAGCGCGCCGCCGGGCTGATGAAGACCGGCATCCGCCCAGGCGAGCAGGTGCTCGCCGAACGCGAGACGATCCTGCCCTGGTTCGGCGCCATGCTCGAAGGCAATTTCGGCCCGCTGTTCGAAACCACGATCTGCCCGGGCGTGCCCGCCTTCCAGGAGGTCGACGCCCGCGGCGGGCTGGCGGTGGATCTCGGCTGCGGCAATGGCTGGTACCTGCGCGCCCTTGCCCGGCGCTGCCCGCATCTGCGCGGCCTCGGTCTCGACGGCTTCGAGGAGAATGTCTCCCAGGCCACGCGCCTCGCCAAGGCGGCCGGGCTGGAGGGGCGCGTCGCCTTCGCCAGGGGCGATATCATGGAGTTCGATCTCGACGAGCCCGCCGACCTGATCGCCATGAACCGGGCCCTGCACCATGTCTGGGACCGGCGCGAGGCGGTATTCGCCATCCTGCGCAACCATCTGAAGCCGGGCGGCGTGGCGGTGATCTGGGAGCCGAACTGGCCGGCCGAGCGCACCGCGCTCCGCGAGCCGGCGCGCCGCGGTTTGGCGTTCCAGAACCTCAGCGAACATGTGCAGGGGAACCATCTGCTCCGCCCCGACGAGATCGTCGCCGCCTTCGCTGCCGTCGATATGCCGGCCGAGACCTACCTCTTCGCCGGCGGCAACGAGGCCGTGGTGGTGGGACGCCGGCGCTAGAGCAACGTCCGATCAGACTGAACCGCTTCGCGGTCAGTCTGATCGGGCAAAGTTGCTCTAATCATATGGTTTCTAGAGCACGGTCCGATCGGATGATTCCATCCGATCGGACCGTGCTCTAGGGTGCGATGCGCCCTCAGGCGCGGATCACGCTTTGGCCGCTGGTGCCGCCGGTGGGATGTCAACCTCGGCGGCGCGCCGCGCCGGCCCCTCGGCGGGTGCGTTTAGCCATGGAAATCGATGGCCTCGTGGATTACGTTTCTGTTGCGGCCGGACGTGGAAGCGTCCGGTTCCGCACAGCCTGAGGTCGCCACGATCGGCGGCCTTTCCACCAAGAGGGGAGTCGCAATGAGCATGGACGGCAGGATCGAGAGCCTGAAGGAACGTCATGCCAGCCTCGAATCGCGGATCGCTGACGAAGATGGCCGTCCGCGTCCGGACACCGATACGCTGATGCGTCTGAAGGTTGAGAAACTGCACGTGAAGGAGGAGTTGGACCGTCTGCTCGGCGCGCATCAACACGCCTGAGCCCCAGCCGAAATTCACCTCAAATCCCTCACCGGTCCGGAACGCGAATCCCTCGGTTCCGGATCGGACGGGCGGGCAGCGCCAGGGCGGCGCGGCCTGGCATGAGGCCGCACCCCGACCGCCCCCGATCCTGGGTTGGAACCCCGAAAGCGCGTGCGCTCAGGCGGCTTCCTCTTCGGGCGGTGGTACCTCCGGCACCGTCTGGCCGTCCCGCACGAGCCGCTCATTCGCCTGCGAGACCATCGCATTGAGATCCGTCTGGGTGCACAGGCCGAGAATGACCGGGTCCCGCGGTTTGATATTCGCCGAGTTCCAGTGCGAGCGCTCGCGCACCTTCTGGATCGTATCCTTGGTGGTGCCGAGCAGATGACTGACCTGCGCATCGCTGAGCTGCGGGTAGTTCCTGAGCAGGAAGGCGATCGCGTCCGGCCGGTCATTGCGCTTCGAGACCGGCGTGTAGCGCGCGCCCTTGGCCCGCTTCTGCGGCGGCAGCGCGGCGGCCGCGAGATGGAGCGGGCGCTTGGGATCGGCCTCGCACAGGCGGATTTCCTCGGCGCTCACCTGGCCGTTGGCGACCGGATCGTAGCCGATGATACCCTGCGCCACCTCGCCGTCCGCGATCGCCTGCACCTCGAGCGGGTGCATGCCGCAGAACTCGGCGATCTGGGAGAAGGTCAGCGCGGTCTTGTCGATCAGCCAGACGGCGGTGGCCTTTGGCATCAATGGAAGGGGCATGTCTCGTTTCACTTTCCTGTCCCGGGTGGGCCGCGTCATCGCCTGACACGGCCGCGCGGCGGGACGAGCGGTTCTTGCTTTGAGAAAAACGCGATATGGACCTCGCCTGCCTGGCCGGTCAAGGTCGCGCGAGGAGGGAGACCCATGCAGGACGAGGATGACGCTGCGCAACGCCGCCCGCCGAAGCTGATCCCGCCGCCCCTCGGGCCCATGGGGGTGGCGGAGCTCGCCGCCTATATCGAAGAGCTGCGCGCCGAGATCGCCCGTGTCGAGGCGGACATCGCCCGCAAGCAGGATCACCGGGCGGCGGCCGATGCCTTCTTCCGCCCACCGGTCAATCGAGAAACCTGACCTTTCCGGCCTCGATCAGCGCAGTGATCCGCCCGGGGATGCCGAGACCCGCCGCCACCTTGGCGTCCATCGCCTCCTCGGCGACGCGGATCTCGGCGAGTCTCGCCAGTACCATGTCAATCCGCGCCTGCGGCACGACCACGATGCCATCGACATCGCCGACGACGATATCGCCGGACGCGACTGCGACACCGCCCGCGACGATCGGTTCGCCCACCGTGCCGGGCCCGGAGGCGGCGCAGGAATTCGGCGTCACACCGCGCGCGAACAGCGGCAGGCCGGCGGCGCGAATGCCGGGCGTGTCACGCACCATCCCATCCACCACCATCGCCACCCCGCCCTGGTTGCGGGCCATGCCGGCGACCCGGTCGCCGGTGACCGCCAGGCCGGCAAACCCGTCCGCCGCGGCGACGATGACATCCCCGGGACGCAGCACGGTGAGGGCGGCGAGGATGGCTAGGTTGTCACCCGGTCCGCACAGGCAAGTGACGGCGACGCCGGCAAAGCTGGCCCGGGCTGGATCGACCGGCTTCAACGTCGCGTCCATGGCGCCGCGCCCGTCCATGCAATCGGCGAGGAACCCGGTCGGCGCACCAGCAAAGCCGGCAAGTTGGGCCGCGGTCGGGCGGGGGAAATGGCGGCGGATTTGCAGGATCGGCGGTTCCTCGAGCATGGCGTTTCCCTTCCCCTCTCGTGTCGCCGTAGCTTGCACCCGCCGCCACAACCGATCAATCGCGACATCGGCGCCGCCGGTGTTTGTTGCCTTGCGCATGTGGCAGCTATGCGCACTTACTGGAGTGTGGGGATTTCAGTCAGGGAGGACGATCCATGCTTCGTCGCACGCTCTTCGCCGCTGCCACCGCTGCGCTGCTGTTGCCCGTCGGCGCGCGGGCCGAAATGCTCAAATTCCACGCCTATCTGGACGGCGCCCATGAGGTCCCGGGCACCACCAGCCCGGGCATCGGCACGCTCACCGCGGAACTCGACAGCAAGACGATGGAGCTGAGCTACACGCTCACGTTCATGAGCCTGACCGGCCCGGCTCTGGCAGCCCATTTCCATGGCCCTGCCGCCGCCGGCAGCAACGCCGGCGTGGCGCTGCCGATCCCGGCGCCGCTGACCAGCCCGGTCGAGGCGAAGGCCAAGCTGACCAAGGAGCAGATGGCAGACCTGATGGCCGGCAAATGGTACGTCAACATCCACACGGCGGCCAACAAGGGCGGCGAAATCCGCGGCCAGGTGATGGCGGGCGCGCTGACCCAGTAGCGCCTAGGTCCTGTGGACACTTATCTGATCCAGAGGACGATTGCGGCGAGGGTGACGACGGCGAGGTAGTTCCTGGCGGTCTTTTCGAAGCGAGTTGCGACCCTGCGGAACTGCTTGAGCTTGGAGAAGCAACACTCGATCAG
>DAIDKZ010000097.1 GCA_027449745.1 Acetobacteraceae bacterium
AGCACGGCGAGCCCGCCATCCTGGCTGAACGCGTGCGCCACATCGCGGATCACGCCGGCGCTGCGGTCGAGATCGAGCGACTCGTAGCGGTTGGACTGGCTGAACGCCTCGATGCTGCGCACCCCACCAGGCGCCGCGCGATAGAACTCGGCGACCGACTCGCTGCCGTTGGCGCGCACGTCATGGCGGTCCAGCGCAGCGCCGATGCTCGGCGCATGGATCGTCGGCACGTCGCGATGGATCAGCCCGGCGCGGTCGAGTTCGCCCATGATGCCGATGATGCCGCCGGCGCGATGGACATCCTCGACATGGACGTTGGCGACCGAGGGCGAGACCTTGCACAGGTTGGGCACGCGCCGCGACAGCCGGTCGATATCGGCCATGGTGAAGTTCACGCCGCCCTCCTCGGCCGCGGCGAGCAGGTGCAGCACGGTGTTGGTCGAGCCGCCCATGGCGATGTCCAGCGACATCGCGTTCTCGAACGAGGCGAAGCCGGCGATGCCGCGCGGCAGGGCGGTGGCGTCGTCCTGCTCGTACCAGCGCCGCGCCAGATCGACGATCAGCCAGCCGGCCTCGACGAACAGCCGGCGCCGGTCGGCGTGGGTGGCGACGACGGTGCCGTTGCCGGGCAGCGCCAGGCCGAGCGCCTCGGTCAGGCAGTTCATCGAATTGGCGGTGAACATGCCGGAGCAGGAGCCGCAGGTCGGGCAGGCGGAGCGCTCCATCACCGCGGTCTCGGCATCGCTCTGCGTCGGATCCGCCGCGACCACCATGGCGGTGATGAGATCGACCGCGCGCTTGCCGCCATCCTGCACGATCTTGCCCGCCTCCATCGGCCCGCCGGAGACGAACACGGTGGGGATGTTGAGCCGCATCGCCGCCATCAGCATGCCGGGCGTGATCTTGTCGCAGTTGGAGATGCACACGAGCGCGTCGGCGCAGTGCGCGTTCACCATGTATTCGACGGCGTCGGCGATCAGCTCGCGCGAGGGCAGGCTGTAGAGCATGCCGCCATGGCCCATGGCGATGCCGTCATCGACGGCGATGGTGTTGAACTCCTTGGCCACGCCGCCGGCCTTGGCGATCTCCCCGGCGACGAGCTGGCCGAGATCCTTGAGATGGACGTGGCCGGGCACGAACTGCGTGAAGGAGTTGGCGATGGCGATGATCGGCTTGCCGAAATCCCCCTCGCCCATGCCGGTGGCGCGCCACAGCGCGCGCGCGCCGGCCATGTTGCGGCCGTGGGTGGTGGTGCGGGAACGATAGGCGGGCATGGCGGTCTCCGGGAATGCGGGGAGCGGTGGGTCAGGGCGTGTCGCGGCCGTAGTATTTGGTACCGCGGATGATGCGCTCGCGGCCCTGGGCCAGGCGATGACGGTTGGAATCGCGCAGCGAGTAGAGGCAGCCGCAATATTCCTGCTGGTAGAACTGCTCTTCCTTGGCGAGATCGACCATGCGCGCGCTGCCGCCGTCCTTGCGCCAGTTCCAGGTCCAGTAGCGCAGCTCTTCATGCCGCGCCGCGGCGCGCTCGCCGGCGGCGTTGATCTGGTTCATGTCCTTCCAGCGCGAGATGCCGAGCGTGCTGGTGAAGACGCTGAACCCGTGCTCCGCGGCGTAGAGCGCGCTGCGTTCGAAGCGCATGTCGAAGCAGGCGGTGCAGCGCGCGCCGCGCTCAGGCTCCCATTCCAGCCCCTTGACGCGCTTGAACCAGGCCTCGGTCTCATAGTCGAGATCGATGAAGGGCACGCCGAGCCGGGCGGCGAAGCGGATGTTCTCCTCCTTGCGCAGCTCGTACTCGGCGCGGGGGTGGATGTTCGGGTTGTAGAACAGGACGGTGAACTCGACGCCCTCGCCCTTCAGCCGCTCCATGATCGGCCCGGCGCAGGGCGCGCAGCACGAGTGCACCAGCACCGCGCGGGCGCCACCGGGAACGGCAAAACTCTCGGATCGCTTGGCCATGGACTATCTTAACCCCGAGCTCCGCGCGGCTGCAGCCATCGTCGCGCCTACGAGACCAGCCGCTGCAGCAGCGACGGCCCGACGACGAGCGCCGTCGTCACCGCGTTCACCACCACCACCACCGCCGCCGCCGGCAGCCAGGCCAGCGCCAGGCCGTAGCGCACCAGGAACCCGTGCAGCGCCAGGCCATAGGTCGCGAGCACGGCGAGCAGCGCGTAGGAGGTCGGCCGCGTCGGCGCACCCAGGACGACCGCGGCGTGCGCCAGCACCACCAACAACGCCGCTGCCGCCGGGATCGCCCATTGGCACCAGTTGAACGCCACCGCATAACGCAGCCACACCGTCTGCCGGCGCCAGAGCACCGCCAGCGCGTGGGAGAGCACCGGCGGCGCGAGCAGGGCGCAGAGCGTCGCCAACAGGTCCGCCACCGCCGGCAGCCCGCCGCCATTGGCCAGCATCAGCCCGAGCCCGACCAGGGGAAACGCGATCAGCGGCGCCAAGCTGGCGAGGAACGCGTCCGGGCTGGCCTCGAAGCGGGCGAAGCCGCGCCGGTCGAAGCGCGCCAGCGCGACGATGCCGCTCAGCACCCGCAGCGCCGCACCCGGCGCGCTCACCGCCCCGCCTCCGCCGCCAGGAAGGCCCCGATCACGCCGCGATAGATCCGCGCCAGCGCGCGCAGCTCCGCCACCGGAACGCGCTCGTCCACCTGATGCATGGAGCTGCCGACGAGGCCGAACTCCGCCACCGGGCAGAGGCGGGTGATGAAGCGCGCATCGGAGGTCCCGCCGCCGGTATCGAGCCGCGGCGCGATGCCGGTCTCGGCCTCGATCGCGGCGCAGAGCCGCGCCACCGCCGCGCCCGGGCTGGTGAGGAAGCTCTCGCCGCTGACGCTCACCGCCAGCTCCGCGCGCGGCGCGAACCGCGCCAGCGCGGCGCGCAGCCACTCGGTGAGGCTCTCGCCGGAATGGCGGTCGTTGAAGCGGATATTGAGCCGCGCGCCCGCCGCCGCCGGGATGACGTTGCTCGCCGGATTGCCGACATCGACGCTGGTGATCTGCAGCGTCGAGGGCTCGAACCAGGCGCTGCCGGCATCGAGCGGCAGGGCGGTGAGCGCGGCCAGTGCCGCGACGAGCCGGTGCACCGGGTTGTCGGCGCGCTGGGGATAGGCGGTGTGGCCCTGCGTGCCCTCGATGCGGATGCGCGCGTTCAGGCTGCCGCGCCGGCCGATCTTCACCACCTCGCCGAGCCGGGCCGGGTTGGTCGGCTCGCCGACGAGGCAGAAATCCGGCACCTCGCCCGCCGCGCGCATCCACTCCAGCACCCGGGCGGTGCCGTCCACCGCCTCGCCCTCCTCGTCGCCGGTGATCAGCAGGCTCAGCGAGCCCGCAGCGGCGCCGTCGGCGAGATGGGCCTCGGCGGCGGCGACGAAGGCGGCGATGGCGCCCTTCATGTCGCAGGCGCCGCGGCCGTAGAGCACGCCGTCCTGCACCGTCGCGGCGAAGGGATCGAAGCGCCAGGCCCCGTCGCCGGGCGGCACCACGTCGGTATGGCCGGCGAAGCAGAGATGCGGCCCGCCGGTGCCGATGCGCGCGTAGAGGTTCTCCACCGCGCCGAACCGCAGCCGCGTCACGGTGAAGCCGAGCCGGGCGAGCACGTCGGCCAGCACGTCCTGCGCCCCGCCATCGGCGGGCGTGACCGAGGGGCAGCGGATCAGCGCCTGGGCGAGCGGCAGCGGGTCGGGCGAGTGCGCCACCGGATCAGTCGCGCAGCAACTCGTTGATGGAGGTCTTCTCGCGCGTGCGGGCATCGACGCGCTTGACGATCACCGCGCAGGCGAGCGCCGGGCCGGGGGTGCCATCGGGCAGCGGGCGGCCCGGCAGGCTGCCCGGCACCACCACGGCATAGGAGGGCACGCGGCCCTGGAACACCTCGCCGCTGGTCCGGTCGATCACCTTGGTCGAGGCGCCGAGGAACACGCCCATGGACAGCACCGCGCCGCGCTCCACGATCACCCCCTCCGCCACCTCGGAACGGGCGCCGATGAAGCAGTCGTCCTCGATGATCACCGGGTTGGCCTGCAGCGGCTCCAGCACGCCGCCGATGCCGACGCCGCCGCTGATGTGGCAGTTGCGCCCGACCTGGGCGCAGCTTCCCACCGTGGACCAGGTGTCGATCATCGTGCCCTCGCCGACCCGCGCGCCGACATTGACGAAGCACGGCATCAGCACCGCGCCCGCGGCGATGTGGGCGGAATGGCGCACCACCGCGCCGGGCACGGCGCGGAAGCCGCCGGCGGCGAAGCGCGCCTCGTCCCAGCCGTCGAACTTCATCGCCACCTTGTCGAACACCGGCGCCCCGCCGGCGCCCGGCATCGGCCGGTTGGGCTGCAGGCGGAAGGAGAGCAGGACCGCCTTCTTCAGCCATTGATGCACCACCCAGCCCGAGGCCGATGGCTCGGCCACGCGCACCGTGCCCTCGTCGAGCAGATCGAGCGCGGCGGCGACTGGGGCGCGGTCATGGCCCTTGCTCGCCGACGTCAGCGTCGTGCGCCGCTCCCAGAGCGCGTCGATGGCGGCGGCGAGGTCGGCATGGTTCATGGCAGTGGGATCCTTGGGGCAAATCGGCGCGGACGATGCAGACCGCCCCGCGCGAAGTCAACGCCGCGATCCAGGCGTGACCGCGCGGGAGACACGGAATGGTCGATGATAACCGCGCATTTACCGCCGCAATGGTTGTATCCTGCCCATAACGACCAGCCCGGCGGTAGAACAGCGATGATCCCCGTGAGCGAGATGCCTCTGCTTGGTGCCACCATGGACGGCCCGGGCCTGCCGACGCCGCTGTGCGAGGCGCTGCTCGAAAGCCGCCAGCGCTGGCAGGATCTGGTGCTGATGAGCGCCGATCTCGCCTTCGAGACCGATCCGTGGGGCCGCATCGTCTTCATCGCGCCGGACCCGGTGCTCGGCTGGCCGGCCGGGTCCCTGCTCGGCAAGCCGGCGCAGACCCTGCTCGCCACCCCGGTCGCCGAGGGCGGGTTCGATCCGTTTCGCCCCGGCCTGCGCACCCGCCACCGCCGCATCTGGCTGCGCCGGGGCGATGGCAGCTCCGTCTGCCTCTGCCTCAACACCTCGCCGATGCTGGATGCTTCCGGCGGCGTGCTCGGCAGCCGCGGCCTCGGCATGGACATCACCGAGGACGACGCCTTCAACGCCCGCATCGCCGCCGGACTGCGCCGGGCTGAGCTGGTCGACCACATTCTCTACAGCGTCCGCCAGGAAGTGCTCGCCCCGCGCATGATCCAGGCGGCGCTCGTCGCCCTGGTGCGCGCGCTCGGCGCCGAGAGCGCCGCCGTCATCGAGACCCCGCTGGACCGGCCGGCGCCGGAGGGGATCATCCGCCACATCTCCGGCGCCGAGGCGCCGATGGCGGTGAGCGCCGGGCTCGGCATGGTCGCCACCGGCGACGCGCCCGTCGGCGCCACCCTCGCCCTCGATGGCCGCCCGGTCCTGGCCTGCACCTGCGATACCCGCCTCGACCATGGCGCCGCCCTGGTGGTCTGGCGCCCTCCCGGAGGGCGCAGCTTCGACCCCGACGAGCAGGCGCTGCTCGCGGCGGCCGCCGGCATCGTCCACATGGCGCTCGATCACGAATCCGTGCAGCGGGAGATGGTCCGGCAAGCCCGCACGGACCCGCTCACCGGCCTCTACAACCGCCGCGCCTTCCTCGAGGAGCTGGACCGCCGTGTCGAGCGGCTCGAGCAGGAGAACCTGCCCGGCACGCTGATGTTCGTCGATCTCGATAATTTCAAGGCGCTCAACGACCGCCGTGGCCACGAGGCCGGGGACGAGGCGCTGCGCGGCGTGACCGCGCTGCTGCGCGCCACCTTCCGCCCCACCGACCTGCTCGCCCGCCTCGGCGGCGACGAATTCGCCATCTGGCTCGACGGCGCCGACGACCTCGCCGCCGCCGAGCGGGCCGAGATGCTGCGCCTGCGCGGCCCGCGCACGCTCGCCGAAATCGGCGAGGGCACGCCGGAGGAGCTCACCCTCTCCATCGGCATCGCCACCCACTGGCCCGGCATAGCCGAGGACATCGACAGCCTCATGCACCGCGCCGACCAGACGATGTACGAAGTGAAGCGCAGCGGCCGCGGCCACTGGCGGGTCGCGCGCAGCGGCCGCGGCGGATAGCGCTCGCCGTGGGCACCCTCGCCCCGCCGCCGCCGGCCAGCCG
>DAIDKZ010000098.1 GCA_027449745.1 Acetobacteraceae bacterium
CGCCTCGCCCGCGCGGGCCGCTCGCGCCGCGCCATCGCCGCCCATCTCGCCGCCAAGGGCGTCGATGCCGAGACCGCGCGCGCTGCCCTCGCCGCGGGCGAGGATGGCGATCTGCTCGCCGCGCTGGCGCTCGCCCGCCGCCGCCGCCTCGGCCCGTTCGCCCCGGCCGACGCCCGCCCTGCCGATACGCCCGACGATACATCCTCCGATGACGAGGCCGCCGCGCGTCGTCCGCTCGCCATCCTTGCCCGCGCCGGCTTCCCCCGCGAGATCGCCGAGCGGGTGCTGGCGATGGCGCCCGAGCAGGCCGAGGCCCTGCTGCTGCGCGCCCGGCAAGGCTGAGCCGGCGGACGCGCGCCCGATGGTCCCGATGCGCCCAGCGCGCGCCATTGCCGGCGGCATCGCCGCCATCTTCCTCGGCATCGGCCTGCAGCGATTCGCCTATTCGCCGCTGCTGCCCGCGATGATCGATGCGCATTGGCTGGGCCCGGGCGCGGGCGGCGTGCTGGGGGCGGCCAATCTCGGCGGCTACCTGTTCGGCGCCCTGTTCGCGCCCGCCGTTGGCCGCGCCGTGGGGGTGCAGCGCGCCCTGCGCGCGGCGGCGCTGGTGGAGGCGGTGGCCTTCGCCCTCTGCGCCTGGCGCGGTGGGCTGGTCTGGTTCCTGCCCTGGCGCGTCGTCGCCGGGTTCGCCGGCGGCGTACTGATGGTGCTCGCCGGGCCGGCGGTGCAGGCGGTGGTGCCGGCGCGGATGCGCGGGTTCGCGGCCGGGCTCACCTTTATGGGCGTCGGGCTCGGCATCGTCGCCGGCGCCGTGGCCGTGCCGCTGCTGCTGCCGTACGGGCTCGCCGCGACGTGGCGCGCGCTCGCGGCGATTGCCCTCGTCGTCGCCGCCCTGGCTTGGACCGCCTGGCCGGACGTGCCGCCGCCTCCGCGCCGCCCGGGCGGGTGGATCGGCGGGCGCATCGGCGGGCGCGACGGGGTGGAGATGCTCGCCGCCTACGGCCTCGCTTCCGTCGCCGCCACGGCGCACATGCTGTGGTGGCCGGATTTCGTCGCCCGCGGGCTGGGCCGTGGCACCGCCGCCGGGGCCGCGTTCTGGCTGCTCTACGGCCTCGCCGCCATCGCCGGCCCGGCATTGTGCGGGCGGCTGGCGGACCGGCTCGGCGTCGCCACCGCCCTCGTCGTCACCCTCACCGCCCAGGCCATCGCACTGGCTCTCCCCTTGGTGCTGCCGCCCGGCGTGGGGGCCGGCGCCGTGCTGGCCGCCTCGGCCACGCTCGCAGGCGCGACCGCCATCGGCACCACCGGGCTGGTGCTGACGCGCGCGCGGGAGATCGCCGGCGACGGCGCGCCCGGCCTGTGGAGCTTGGCCAGCGCCTCGTTCGGCGCGGCGCAGACGGCGACGGGGTTCCTGTTCGCCTGGATGTTCGCCGCGCTGGGCAGCCACCGCCCGCTGTTCGGCCTGAGCCTCGCCGCTGGCGTGGCCGCGCTCGTGCTGGTGGCGCTCAGCCTGCGGCGATCCGCTCGGCAAGCCGCATGAATTCGGCGATTTCCAGCGTCTCCGCCCGCCGCGTGCCGGCGATTCCCGCCGCGTCCAGCAGCGCCTCGCCGCCGAGCCCGGCGAGCGCGCCACGCAGCATCTTGCGCCGCTGGCCGAAGGCGGCAGCGGTCAGTCGCTCCATCGCAGCGACGAGCGTCGGTGCCGGCTGCACTGCGTGCGGGGTGAGCTGGACCACGGCCGAGGCCACTTTCGGCGCCGGGGTGAAGGCCGCGGCCGGCAGGCGCAGCACGATCCGCGGCGCCGCCACCAGCCGGGCCAGCACCGACAGCCTCCCATAGGCAGCCGTGCCGGGTGCGGCGACGATGCGCTCGGCCACTTCGAGCTGGAACATCAGCGTCAGCCGCTCATAGGCGCCGGCCTCGCGCAGCCAGCGGATCAGCAGCGGGGTCGCGACATTGTACGGCAGGTTGGCGATGATCTGGCGCGGCGCCGGGACGAGCGCGGGCAGGTCCATCGCCAGCGCGTCGCCCTCGATGACGCGCAGCCGGCCTGACGCGTGGGGCGCAAGCTCGGCGATTGCGGCGACGGCGCGCGGGTCGATCTCGATCGCCACCACCTGCGCCGCTGCGCTCGCCAGCAGTGCGCGGGTGAGTCCGCCGGGCCCGGGGCCAACCTCGATGACGTTGCGGCCGGCGAGGTCGTCGGCCGTGCGCACGATGCGGGCGGTCAGATTGCCGTCGAGCAGGAAGTGCTGGCCAAGAGACTTGCGCGCGTCGAGCTGATGCCGGGCAATGACTTCGCGCAGTGGTGGCAGATCTGGAAAACTCACACCCCTGAGTTGCGGACTTCGATCGCCGCGCGGCGGTGCAGGTCGCGCAGCAATTGCCGCGAGGCCAGCTCGATGCGCTGGCTGATGATCTGGTTGGCGATTTCCGGCTTCGACGGCATGCCGAGATTCTTCGTCTCGCGCATGCAGGGCATCACCACGGTGATGCCGGTCGGCGAGACCAGCGGCTCGCTCGCCTTGCCGTCGGGCAGGTTGGCCAGCATGTCACGCAGTTTCGGCGGGTTGACGTTCTCCAGGCGGATGATCTGCGGCGGCGTCGCCGAGCCGCCGGCCTGCGCCTGCAACTGGTCGCAGCCATGCGCGCTCGCCTGCAGCTTCTTCGCGCGCTCGAGCTGCTTCACCTGCTGGTCCGTGGGGTGCGTTGGGTCGAGCGCAGCGTCGAAGGGCAGGGAGATCGAGGCGAGTTTGATCAGCGTCGCCGGATCGTTGCCGATGATGCGCTTTTCGCGCAGCGACACGATGGCGAAACCGCCGGCGACATGGATCGGGTTGCTGACGGCCCCGGCAGGCATTTCGGCGATGACGCGGGCGACCTCCGGGTCGACCTGATTAGGTTGGACCCAGCCGAGATCGCCGCCCTGCAATGCCGTCTGGCTCTGGCTGAACTGTGCGGCCACCACGGCGAACGGCGCGCCGCGGCGGAGCTGCTGGATCACAGTATCAGCGAAGCGGCGAGCCTCGTCTTCGTGCGACGGATCGTCGTAGGGGATGAAAATCTCCGAGACATGGTATTCCGGCTTGCCGGTCTCGGCCTTGATCGCGGCCTCCTGGGCATCGACGCGCTGCGGCGTGAGCCGGCCCTCGGCGCCGATCTGTTCACGCAGCACGCGCGACCAGGCGATCTGGGTGCGCACCTGGTCGATCAGCGTCGCCATCGCCACGCCTTGGCCCTCGAGCCGCTGGCGCAGTGCTCCTGGTGTCATCGAATTGTCTTTTTCGATCGACTCGATCGCTTCGGCCACCTGCTTGTCGGACACGGCGATCTTGCGCCGCTGCGACTCCTGCAGGCGCAGGCGTTCGTCGATCAGCTGGCGGATCACCTGCGGGGTGAGCCGGTCGAGCACGTCGCGGGTCATCGGCAGGTTGGTCGAGAGCGCGAACAGCCGGGCGCGGTTATCGATATCCGCGCCGGTGACGACGCTGCCATTGACGATGGCGACGATGCGGCTGACATCGCTGCTGGGCGCGGGCGGCGTGGTGGCGGCCGGACGCGCGGAGGCGCCGTCGCCGAGCCAAGCAGTGCCGGCGAGCGAAATCGCCACGATCGTCGCTGCGGCCGCTAGTCTCCGCGCCTTGGTGACGAAGCCCCTGTGTCCGGGCCGGCTCCGGTGCGTCGATGGGCGCTGCCTCATCGGCATATGTCCTCCTCGTCCCTCGCTCGCCACGACACGGCAGGACCGATTCCGGCGCTGGTGGTGACGCCTCGGGCCGCGTCAGTCAAGCCCTCATTGCGTGCCACAGCCATCAGAGCGCCGGAATGCGGAACTGGCCCAGCGTTTTGAAGGTGAAATTGAAGGTCGCCGCGGTGATGTTGCTGACGCCATTATACGACGTGTAGAGCTGGAACAGGGTGAAGGCGAGAATGAAGCACTCGTTCTCGTAGGAGGCATTAGCGCCGACCTCGACAAGTTGGCCAGTCTGCAGGTTCTGGGCCGCGAACATGCCGAGCTTGAACGGGCCGTGCTTGGCGTCGAAGCCGAGGGTGATTTCGTTGCGCGGCAGGAAGTAGGGTTCCGGCTGGGGCACCCCAGGCGGGTTGTCGAGGAAATAGAACGGCTCGATGTTGCTGTAGATGTAGCCCGCATTGATGCGAAAGTTCGTCGGCCCGAAGCCGGCGATGAGATCATCGAAGGCGACGTCGCCGTTACGGTGATCGAGGCGGAAGCGGTCGGCGATGTCGAACCAGTCGCTCGGCACCACGCGGACATGGCCGACGATATCGGACGTCGTGCCGGCGAGGCCGGATCCCGCGGGCCACAGCCCGTTCTCCGGCGTCAGGCGATAGGATTGGCCGACCAGAGCGTCGACGATCTTGCCGTCGCGGATCCATTCCAGATGGAGCCCGACATCGGCGCGTGGCCCCCCGCCGAGCCGGTCGAGCCCGGGGAAGCGGTTGAGCGAGAACAGGTTCATGTCGGTGAAGAACGGGTCGAGCGCGTCCTCGTTCGGAGCGCGGGTGTAGGTGTTGGCGCCGACATAGGGCCGCATCAGCGCCTGCGCGATCGGCTCGACGATCATGCTGCTGGTGCCATCATGGCGCACGAATGGCCAGTCCAGTCGTACCGCCACGGTCGGCATGGCAAAGGCGCCCTGGGCCTGGCCGGTCGTGCTGTAGGTCGGGATCAGGTCCAGGCCATAGGCATTGTAGCCGACGGCGGCGAGGTCACCGATGAGCGTCCATTGGTCGCCGTAGCGGCCGGTGTAGGGCAGTTCGTAATGCAGCTCACCTTGCGCCTGCTGGTCGCTCGCGCCGGCCGGGCGCAGCACGTTGAAGCTGTTGAAGGTGACGGACGTGACACCGCCGATGGCATCGGGCTTGCCGACATAGTTATAGGTGTAGCGCGGCAGGACGAGCGGCATCTGTTGTGAGGATATCTGCTGCAACAACCCCTGATAGTAGATTGTCTCCAGCCGCGCATAGGACCCCTGGCCGAACCCCTCGGTGAAAAGGTTCGAGGTCAGCACGTCCTGGCCATATTCGGGCAGGCGGAAATCGCGCAGATAATTGACCGAGGAGGCGACGTTGACGTTGAAGCCGTAGCGCCACGTATCGTCGTAGGCGAAGTTGCCGGTGCCGAACACGAGCCCCTGCATCGCCCCCTCGTCATAGGCGGCGGCGGTCTCCATCTTTATCGAGCCGTTGTTGAAGGCGCGCCGGTAGAGCAGGTCGAGTTCCGGGCCCTGCATCGTATCGATCAGGCCGGTCACGGTGAGGTCGGAGGATTTGTCGATCACCCAGTAGTAGGGAACCTGAAGGAACTGCCCGAGAAAGGTGGTGGTGCCGAAATCGGGAATCATGAACCCGCTGGCCCGCCGCACCGATGGGTCCGGCGCCGAGAGATAGGGCGTGTAGAGCAGCGGCACGCCGAAAATCTCCATCGTCGCGTCTTCGAATTCCATGCGCTGGGCGGCGATGTTCTGCACCGCCGAGGCGGCGTGCACCTGCCACAAGGGCGGCGCGGTGGGGTCGTCCTTGCAGAGATTGCAGGCCGAATACATCACCCGCGACAATTCGTTGGCCAGCCCGTCGGTGCGCCGCGCGCCCTCGGCCGCGATGCGCCCGTTCTGGGTCAGCAGCGCGCGCATGCCGTGCAGCACCGCCTCGCGCATGCCCTGGGTGAGCTCGGCGCGGTCGGCGAACAGCACCTCGCCGTCGGGTTCGAGCAGCACCACATGGCCGATCGCGGTGGCGACATCGGTGTTGCGGTCGAACACGACGCGGTCGGCGCGCAGCACATGGTCGTTCTGCCACGCCTCGACATGGCCGGCGGCGATGATCTGCGCCCGTTCGCGGTCATAGGTCACGGTATCGGCGGTGAAGGTCACCGGCTGGGTCTTGCTGAGCGGCTGCTGGCGCGCGCCGGCGCCGACGCGCGGGCCCTGGGCCAGTGCCGGCCCGGCGAGCCCGATCAGGGTAAGGAGCAGCGCGGCGAGGCCGATGCGCCAAGCGCGCGCCATGTCAGCCATCTTCCAGGTGGAGCAGCAGGCTGATCGCCAGCAGCAGACCCGCGAGCGCCGGCGCCCACGCCGCCAGAACCACCGGCAGCGCGCCGCTGTCGCCGAACTCCTCGGCGATCTTGGAGACCATGAACAGCGCGAAGCCGGCGGCGACGCCGCTGCCGATCATCCGCGCCACGCCGCCGCGCCGCGCCGGGCGCATCGAGAACCCGGCGGCCACCAGCGCCATCGCCGCCGTCAGCACCGGCAGCGCCAGCAATGTCTGGTAGCGCAGCCGGTGGCGCAGCGCCGAGAAACCGGAGCGGTCGAGCAGGGCGATGAACCCCGGCAGGCGCCAGAAGGAGAGCGTGTCCGGCGAGGCGAAGCTCTCTTCGACGCGGCCGACCGTGAGATCCGTCCGCAGTTCGATGCGGCGCGCGGCGTCCGGCAAGTGGCCGGGCAGCAGCACGCGGGCGCCCTCGAGCACCCAGGCGCCGGGCGCCAGCCGTGCGGAGGTGGCCTCGACGCGCTGGAGCAGGGCATCGTCGGGGCCGAGGCGGAAAATGCTCACGTTGCGCGCCGTCAGCGTCCGCCGCCGCACCGTCACGTCGAGCGCATGCAGGATCGCCACCCCCTCCGGGGTGAGGGCGCGGTCGACCTGACGCAGCCAGAGCTGCCCGCCGGCCAGCGACAGCGGGCCGCTGCCGGACTGCAGATAGAGACTGTCGAGCCGCTCGGCGCGGGCATAGAGCACCGCGGAGAGCGGGCTCAGCGCGCCGGTGGCGAATGCGCCGAACGCCACCGCGCAGGCGATCGGCGCCGCGAGGAACTGCCAGGCCGAGAGCCCCGAGGCCCGGGCGATGATCAATTCCGAGGAGCGCGTCAGCCGCCAGAAAGCGATGATGCCGCCCAGCAGCACGGCGAAGGGGAGGATCTGCATTGCCTCCCATGGCAGGCGCAGCGCGGCGATCTGGCTGACCAGACTGAAGCCGACCGCCGGGCGGGTGGCGGCGCGCCGCAGCAACTCGATGAAATCGAACAGCGCCACCAGCAGGGTGAGCGCGCTCAGCATCGCCAGCACCGCGGCGCTGAACTGGCGCACGATGTAGCGGGAGAGGGTGACGGCGAGCCCCATCGGCTCAGCCCGCCATCGCCGGGGCGCGGCGGCGCGGCCAGCTCGGGCCGAGCAGCATCCACGCGGCCACCACGCCAGGGGCGATAGCCTCGGCCCATATCAGCGGCGTCAGCGCGGCGATGCGAGCGGCGAGGTTGCCGACCAGGAGCTGCGCGGCCAGCAGCGCCACCACGATCAGCACCGCCACCGCCGGGCGCAGCAGCCCGCCATGGCGCCGGAACGCGCCGCTCAGCACCGCGACGAGACCGACCAGGGCGAACGTGATCGTGGTGAACGGGCTGGCCAGCCGCTTGTGCGCCTCGGCCTGGAATTTTGGCATGTCGCGCGCCGAGATCACCGACGGATCCGGATTGAGCAATTCGGCGAGCGACATCTCGGTGGCGTCGCGATAGCGCTGCGCCTCCTTGCGGCCGGTATCGCTGAGCGCAACGTTGTTCTGCGCGAAGGTAAGCACATCCAGCCGGCCGGTCCGGCGGTCGATCTCCTCGCGCGAGCCATCGAACAGCAGCGCGCTCGGCGCCTCGCCCGCCGAGATCAGCCGCCCGGTGCGCGCGAGGATGGTGGCGCGGCGCTCCTTGTCCCGCGCGTCGTCGATCAGGATGCCGTGCAGGGTGCCGTCCTTGTCGCGGGTGCGGACATAGACCGTCATACTGTCGGAGAGCGTGTTGAACACGCCCTCCTGCAGCAGGAAGGCGGCGATGCGATTGCGGATACGGAATTGCTGCTCGCGGAACGACGCCGAGGATGCCGGCACGATCCAGACATTGAGCACGAAGCACGCTACGCTCGCCAGCACGGCGACGCCCAGGGCCGGCCGCGCCAGCGCCCAGGGCGAGAGCCCGGCGCCGCGCATCACCACCAGCTCGCGGTCGCTGTCGAGGCGCTGATAGACGAACTGGACCACGACGTAGGTCGTGATCGGCAGGATCACCGCGACGAACCCCGGAATCAGCAGCCCGGTCAGGCGCAGGAACACCAGGATCGACAGGCCGCGATTGACCACCAGTTCGAGGAACCGCAGCGACTGGGTGAGCCAGATCAGCGCGACCAGCCCGCCGGTGGCGGCGAACAGCGCAAGCAGCAGTTGGCGCATCAGGTAGCGGTCGGTCTGTGTGATCAGCGGTCCGGAGCGCATGGCGGGCGGGATCCCGTCGGAGACGATATGTTCTGCGGCAGGGCCGCGGCCAAGGCAACAGACGTTGGCCGGCTCAGGGCAGCAGCTTGCCCGGGTTCAGCAGCCCGCGCGGATCGACGGCGTGCTTGATCCGGCGCATCAGGTCCAGCTCGGCGCCGCCGCGCCACGACGCCATCAAATAGGTCTTGAGCCGGCCGACGCCGTGCTCGGCCGAGAAGCTGCCGTCCAGCCGGCGCACCACGTCGTTCACCGCAGCCATGATGGCGTGGTCGTATGCGAGGAAATCTGCCGCCGCCATCGCTTCCGGCTGCTGGCAGTTGAAGTGGATGTTACCGTCGCCCATGTGGCCGAAGGCGAGCACGCGGACGCCCGCGATCAGCGCCTCGCACGCCGCTGTTGCTTCACGCAGGAAGGTGGGGACGAGGGAAACCGGCACCGAGACGTCGTTCTTCACCGAGGCGCCGTCGCGCTTCTGCGCCTCTGCGTGCTCCTCGCGCAGCTTCCACATCGCCCGGCGCTGCGCCTCGCTCGTCGCGACCGCCGCGTCGGTGATCAGCCCCTCGGCGAGCGCGGCTTCCAGCGCCGTCTCGAGCGCCGCGCGCAGATCCGTGCCCGGGCGCGGCGTGGCTAGCTCGATCAGCGCGAAATGGCTGCCCGACGGCGCGGCGAGCGGCAGCGCGGTAGCGGGGATATGCTTCAGGACCAGTTCGAGACCGGTCGGGCTCATATATTCGAAGGCGTTCACCGCCGCCGGATCCCCCCGGCGTAGCCGGGTGAACAGCGCCAGCGCCGCCTCGGCGTCCGGTACGGCGCAGAAGGCAACTTCCACCTGCCGCGGCCGCGGCGCCAGCGCGAGCACGGCGGCGGTGATGATGCCGAGCGTCCCCTCGGCGCCGACGAAGAGCTGGCGCAGGCAATAGCCGGTATTGTCCTTGCGCAGGCGGCGCAGCCCGTTCCACACCTGCCCGTCCGGCAGCACCACTTCGAGCCCGAGCACGCGTTCGCGCGCATTGCCGTAGCGGACGGTGTTGTTGCCCCCGGCATTCGTGGAGAGCACGCCGCCGATCTGCGCGCTGCCTTCCGAGGCGATCGAGAGCGGCAGCAGACAGTCGGCCGCCGCCGCCGCGTCCTGAGCCGCCTTCAGCGTCGCTCCGGCCTCGATGGTCAGGGTCATGTCGACCGGGTCGAGGGCGCGGACGCGGTTCATCCGCGCCAGCGAGAGCAGCAGCGCCGAGCCGTCCTCCGGCGGCACGGCGCCACCGACCATGGAGGTGTTGCCGCCCTGCGGCACCAGCGCGACCCCGGCCGCGGCGCAGAGCCGGACACAGTCGGCGAGCTCCGCGGTCTCGGCCGGGCGCAGCAGCGCGATGCTCCTCCCCTGATAGAGGCGGCGCCAGTCGGTGCTGAACGGGGCGATGTCGGCGGTGTCGGTGAGCAGGCCGCGCGGACCGAGGCGCTTCGCGAGCGCGTCGATGAGCCCAGGGGTGGGAAGTCCTCGGGCAGGAAGTCCGGGGCGGGCCAAGGCGGCGTCTGGCACTTGCATCATCCTCGCGGCGTGGGGGAGGCGCCGGCCGGCGAGTCCGCGTCGGCCTGGTGCGCCGCATCATGGCCGCTGGAGGCCGGCTTGGTAAAGCCGCGCGGCGCGGCGGCGCGGGCGAGGCGGTCGTTGATCGCGGCACCGAGCCCGCGCGCCGGTACCGCCATGACGGCGATGGCGGCGAGCCCGCGCCGCGCGCCCTCGTCATCGAGCCAGCGCAGCCCGGCGAACAGCCGCGCCGCGGCCTCGGCGAGGTCGCCCGCTGCGCTGAGCTGGACCATCGCCCCGGCGCCAGGCAGCGGCGGGCCGAAGGCCAGCAGTGCCTCGTCCGCGCCGACGCGCGCCGCGTCCAGCCGCAGTGGCAGGCGTGGCGCGTAGTGCGAGGCCAGCATGCCGGGTGCGCGGACGGCGCCGCCGGCGGGCGCGGCCGCGAGCGGTCCGATCAACGCCTCGATCGCCTCGCGCGGCACGCCGCCCGGGCGCAGCAGGCGCGGCGCCGCGCCGGAGAGATCCAGGATTGTCGATTCGACGCCGACGGCGCAGGGCCCGCCATCGATGACGGCAGCGATGCGCCCGCCGAGCTCCGCCAGCACGTGCGCCGCGGTGGTCGGGCTGACCGCGCCGGAGCGGTTGGCCGAGGGCGCGGCGAGCGGGACGGGCAGGGCGGCGAGCAGGACGTGGGCGAGCGTATGGGACGGCACCCGCACCGCCAGCGTCTCCAACCCGGCGCCGGCGAGCAGCGCCACCCGGGCCCCCGACCGCCGCGGCAGCACGAGGGTCA
>DAIDKZ010000099.1 GCA_027449745.1 Acetobacteraceae bacterium
GAAGCGCGGGCGCGGTCGGCGCCGCCGGCAACGCCCCCGGCGTGGGCGGCGGCACCGGTCTGCTGCTGCCTGGCACGGGCGGCCAGAACGGTCTGGCGTTCGGCGGTTCGGGCGGCTTCGGCTCGGCCGGGCTGGTCGGCGGCGCGGGCGGGGCGGGGCATGCCGGTGGACCCGCCTTCGGCCCGGCCGGCAGCAGTAGCAGCAACATCGCCGGCGCCACCGGGAATTTTCCCGGCGGCGGCGGCTCCGGCGGCATCGGCACCGGCGCTGGCGGGGCCGGCGCCGCCGGGCTCGTCGTGATCGAGTGGTGAGGCGGCTTCACGGCTGACATAGGGGAACGAAGATGCCGACACCGGCAACCCATCTCTGGCGGCCGTCGAACGCCCGCCTCGTCGTGCTCGACGATTCCGTGCCCACGCCGCGCGGCACCGCGCCGGTGGTGCCGCCGCTGCTCGTCTGGCCGGTCAAGGGCCCGGGCGACGTGCTCGACTATCAGCTCGACCTCTCCGCCGCCATCGCCGGCGACGAGGGCGACGGGATCGCGACGCTCGATGTCACCATCTCCCCAGCCAACCCGGGCGATCTGACGCTCAACAGCAGTTCGGCCGACGGCAGCCGTGCGGTGCTCTGGCTGGCCGGTGGCGTCGCCGGGACGATCTACACGGTCACGCTCAGCATCGGCCTGCAGAGTGGGCGCCTGCTCGCGCGTAGCGTGCTGCTCCCGGTCCTGCCCCTGTCTTCGCCGCCGGCGACGCTCGCCGCACTGCTGGCCAGCGCCGGACTGCCGCTGACCGACCAGAACGGCAACCCGATCCTCGTCGCCGCGGTGACGCCATGACAACCGTCGATCAGCTCCCGGCGGCGACGGCGGCGGCGGATACGGACCTGCTGCCGATCGACCAGGGCGGCGTATTGCGGGCGATCAGTCGCGCGCTGCTGCTCGCCGGCACGCAACCGGCGCTGAGCCTGCCAGCCGGCAGCCTGCTCGGCAATGGCAGCGGTGCCACGGGGGGCGCCGCGCCGATCGCGCTCGGCGCCAACCTGACGCTGGCCAACAATACGCTCTCGGCGGCAGCGGCCCCGTTCGAGATCGCGGCGCTCCCGGCGGCTCTCGCGCCAGGTGCGGGCGATCTCGTGGCGCTGGGCCAAGGCGGGGTGGACAAGGCCATCGGCTATGCCGGCTTCATGGCGGGGATCGGCACGCTCGGCGGAATTTCGGCAAGCAACATGCTCGCCACGCCGACCGGAGCCACCGCGAACCGGCGGCTGGCCGATAGCCTCGCCGATGCCATCGCCGTGGAGGCCTTCGGGGCCGTCGGCGACGGCATCACCGACGACACCGGCGCGCTTGCCACCGCGCTCGCCTCCGGCCGGCCGGTGCGGCTGGGCGCGCGCACCTACGCTGTACAGGGGCAATGGACCATCCCCGGCACCAGCGCGGCGTTGCTCGGCGTTCCGGGCCAGAGCGTGATCCGCCGCCTCGGCCAGACCGGAAATGGCGCCTTCGTCGCCGTGCAGTGCGCGCGATTCTTCGCTGCCGGGGTCACCTTCGATGCCAACCGTGCCGGCGTGACCGCCGACAGCTGGGGCGTGCTGGTGACGGCGGATTGCACCACCGCGGTGTTCGAGAACTGCGTCTTCACCGGCGCGAGCGGCGCGACCCAGGGCTGCGGACTGGTGATCGCCGCCGCCGACCCGGAGGCGACCGCGCATCTCATTGATGGCTGCGAGGCCTTCGGCAACGCGCTGCATGGCATCTGGGTACAGGCCGTCCAGGGAGTGCAGATCCTGGGCTGCCGGGCACACGACAATGGCGCGTACGGCATCTGCCTCGACTACGCGGACCCTGCCTTCATCCAGAAGGTGCATCTCTGCCAGATCAGCGGAAATGCCGCCTGGGCCAACCAGCGCGGCATCTCCGTGGGCAATTTCAACGCCACGAACCAGTCTCCCCCGCTTTGGGGCAATGCCAATCCGGACGCGCTCGCCATTCTCCTCAGCGAGAACGTCTGCCGTGGCAACAGCGTCTACGGCATCTACGCCGCCGGCCGGGGACTGGCGATCCACGGCAACCTGCTTGCCGACAATGGCGGGGCCGGGACCGGCGCGGGGCTCACGGCCAATGTCTCGGCCAGCGTCGTAGCCGGCAATCTGGTGACGAACAGCGCCGTCAGCCCTCTGTTCGGCATCGATGTCGGCGGCTCGATCGACACCGACATCATCGGCAACAGCATCGCCGGCACGGTGAACGGGATCAATCCGGGCGGCGGGCAGAATCTGCGGGTGTGCGGCAACCGCGTGCAGAATTGCAGCGGCTGGGCGGTGCTGGTCAACAACGTCGAAACCGACGGCCAGGGGCGCAATTTCGGGCTCGCCTGCAATGGGCTCGCCATCACCGACAACTGGTTCTCCTTCGCCACCGCTTCGGGCGGCGGCGTGATGCTGCGCGATGCGCCACAGGGCGTGGAGGTTGCGCGCAATAGCTTCATCGGCACCGGCGCGGCAACCAGCGCGCAATGCCTGGCTCCGTACACCGATCAGCTCCTGCTCCACGGCAATTCCTGGAACTTCCAGAGCCGTGCGATCTGCAATCCGGGCGGCACCGGGAGCGGCGGCGAGATCATCTTCCCCGACGTGCTCGATGGGTTCATGATCACGGCCGCATCGCAGCCGGTGACGTCGATGCTGAGCACCAGCCAGGTCGCGACCAGTGGGCAGATCACCTTCGTCAAGGTGACCGGCGGCGGCAGCGGCTACAGCCAGGCCACGGTGAGCATCGGCGGCACTGGCACCGGCGCGAGCGCGACTGCGCTGGTCAGCAACGGCGCCGTGATCGGCGTCGTGCTGACCGCTGGCGGGGCTGGCTATGGCGCTCCGGGAACGAGCGTGTCGGTGACAATCGGCGGCGATGGCTCGGGGGCGACAGCGACGGCCTGCGCCGGTTTGCCGGTGTTCGAGGAGCGCCGTCTCGCCGTCCGATGCAACACGGCGGTGACGTTCGCGCGCAATGGTTCGGCGCCGTTTCAGGACAATTGGACGCTGGCCGACATCACCGTGCCGGCCAATGCCGAGGTCGTGTTCACCGGCACCTGGGGCGCGTGGCGCGCGGGCCTGGTGCCGCTCGCGGACTATCTCCAGTTCGCCGGCGACGGCAGCCTGACGCTGTCCAGCCACGCCGGCACCGATGTCTGGGTGCGCCCGGGCGCCGGAGGGCATCTGCGGATCACCAGCCAGAACGAGGCGGGCGGCGTGATCTCCACGGTCGGGCGCGGCTCGCCGGCCGGCGTGCTCGCCGCACCGCCAGGCTCGGACTACCGCAATCTCGACGGCGGCGCCGGGGCGACGCTCTGGATCAAGCAGAGCGGGACCGACACGACGGGTTGGACGGCGATCGCCTGACCACGCCACCGCCGACCCCGACGCCATCGCATCATCGCCAGGAGCACGAACGAGCATGCCGACAATTCCGCAGCTGCCGGTCGCCTCGTCGGTCACATCGACCGACGAACTGCCCGTCAATCAGTCTGGCGTGACGCGCGCGGTGACCGTCGGCACCCTGCTCGGCGGCGCACAGCCGTCGATCCTTCTGCCGAGCGGGACACTGCTCGGCCGCGCCAGCAGCGGAACCGGCGCGGCCGAACCGATCACGATCGGCACCGGCTTGGCCATGGTGAATGGCGGCCTCATCGCCACTGGCAACGAGATCGGCGGCTTTCCCACTCTCGCCGCGCTGACTCTCGCCGACTATGCGGTGGTGAGCCATGGCGGGAGCCCGGCGCTGTTGCCGCTCGCCGCGCTCAGCGGGCTGTTCCAGGCCGGCGCCAACATCGCCATCAGCAACGGGACGATCTCGGCGAACTTCCCCGTTGCGGGCGCGGGCGTGCCGGGCGCGGTGATGGCTGGCACCGGCTTGGCGGTCGCGGCGAACGGCGCGCTTTCGGTCGTGTTCGGCTCCGTCTCCGGCACCGCGGCCGCGGGCAATGACCCCCGCCTGGCGGGCGCCTTGCAGGCGGGCAGCAATCTCGCCGATCTGGCGAATGCGGCGTCCGCGCGCGGCAATCTCGGCCTCGGCGGCTTGGCAGTGCAGAACCCGACTGCGGTGGCGATCACCGGCGGGTCCATCGGCGGCGCCGACCTCTCCTCGGCGACCGTCACCACGAGTGCTATCGGGTCGAAGCCGCGCAGTCTCGCCGCGCACTTCGCTGACACCGTCAATATCAACGATTTCGGTCTTGCCCGCGACGGCATCACTGACGATAGCCCGAAAGTCGCCGCGGCGGTGGCAGCGGCGATGGGCGGACGGCTCTATGTCCCCGCCGGCGGACCGATCCTGCTCGGTGGCGCCGCGCAGGTTGTGTTGCAGAACATTGCCATCATCGGCACGGGTGTCGCGGACACGGGTTATCCCTATGGCCATGTCGGCAGCCAGTTCTGGATCCGCGGTGCGGCCGAGCTGACCACGGCGGTGGACAACCCAGCTGGCAGCACGACGCTCGCCGTGCCGGGCACCACCGGCATCGTTGCCGGCATGCTGGTCTCGAGTGGGACCATCTTCGCCCGTCCGACGACGGTGACGGCGGTTTCCGGCAATACGGTGACGCTGAGCACAGCGACCCTCGCCGATCTGCCGGCTGGCAGCCTGGTGTGGTTCGCCAATCCGCTCTCGCCCTTTGCGCTCGGCACCGACGTCACCATCGAGGGGGTCAATTTCCTCTGGCCCGATCAGGTGGACCAGCCCTCAGCGCCGATCGCCTATCCGCCGCTGTTCTCGGGCATTCCGGGCTCGGCGCAGCAGGTGACCAACATCACCTTCGCCAATCTGCAGGTGACGAACGCCTACGATTTCCTGACGACCGGCCAGTACGCGCCCGGAAACTGGACGGTCGTCGCCGACATGACGATCCGCGGCTGCCGCATCTGCGCCATCAACACGTACCTGACGCTGCCGATGGTGCCGGACATCGTCTATATCTCGGACACGCAGTTCAGCTACGGCGTGTTCGAGGCAGAATATCTCCACTATTTCGGCGGCGGCACCAAGGCGCAGACGACTACCACGGCGACCGCCGCCGCCGATGCACCGGCGGGTTCCACAACCGTGACGCTGATCAGCGCGAGCGGGATCGTCGCGGGCATGAACGTGTCGGGTCCCGGCATGCCGGCTGGGCAGAGCGTGGCCTCGATTGCCGGCAACACCCTGACCCTGAGCCTGGCCACCATCGCCGACTGCCCCGCTGCCTCGACGCTCACTTTCGTCGAGCAGACGTACTATCTCAAGACCTATACGGCGAATTTCGGCACCTGGCTGCTGGTGCCCGGGAATGGCAGCGCGAGCACCATTTCAACGCCGAGCAATGACGGGATCCAGGGCAGCAACAACTACGTCTTCGGCCCACGCTACGGCGTGCATGTCGATGGTGGCAATCTTGCCTTGCTGCGGCTCGCGAATACGGGGTTTGATCAGGTCGGTACCATTCTGCTGTGCGAGAACGGCGGCACGACCTGGGACGTGCAGTTCAGCGATTTCGTCGCCTACGGGCTCATCGGCACCGCGCCTACTCAGCCGGTCCCATTGTTCTCGATCCAGAATCCGCCGCCCGCGGGCGGAGGCGCGAATGCCAGGCTGACGGTCACCGGCATGGAAGTCGGCTTCTGCTCCGGCACCATTTTCGACATCTCCGGCGCCAACCTGCTGGACATCGCGATCACGAACAGCAAGCTGGTCTACTACGCCAACACGGCGACGCCAGGCCCGTACTACGCCGCGCGCATCAACGCGCCCAATGCACGCTTTCTGTTCGTCGGCAATGAGGTCACGGCGCAGACCGGAGGCAATACCGGCGTACGGGTCGAGGCGGTGGCAATGGCCACGATCGCCGGCAACAGCTTCGCCGGGCTTGCCGCGCCGGTCGACATCGAGACCACCTCCGGGGCCGTGATGCTGGGGGCGAACACGAGCATCAATACGACCGGGCCGTCCTCGATCATCGGCATCGGCACGGTCAATGTGAAAGACGCCGGCAATGGCTGGGACAAGCCGAATCTCTCCTACAACGCGGTAGAGACCGCCTGGCGGGCGAATGCGGTCAACGGCCTGCAGGTCAATCCGGGCGCCAGCGGCACCGGTGCGGCGTTGCTGGCGCACGGGGCGGATGCCAATGTCCAGCTCTATATCGGTGGCCAGGGCACAATGCCGGTCTCCGTGCTCACCCGGCAATCCATCGAGCAGTTCCGTATCGCGGACAGCATCGGCGCGACGAACTTCGTCGTCGCCAGCGGCGGCACAGCGGCGCTCCCTGCGACGCTCGGTGTCGGTGGCACGGCCGCCGATGTCGGCCTCGCCGTGAGCGGGATGGGTAGCGGCGCGACGCTGCTGGGCAGCGCCAGTTCCGCCGTCGCGCTCGTCGGCGCCGTGGCCGAGCGCGCCTACAGCGTGCAGACGCCGGTGAGCGGCGCGGCGATCACGGTGCCGGACACGATCAGCCTGCTCCAGCTCAATCCCGCCGGG
>DAIDKZ010000100.1 GCA_027449745.1 Acetobacteraceae bacterium
CTAGCCGAATGCGCCGACCTCGTGGCTGATCGCCGCCCCGATCTCGCGCACTTCGGCGAACAGATCGCGGATCGGGACGAAAATACCGGCATGTTCGCGCGCATAGGCGCCCGGCGCGCGCGGCGAGGCCGGCTCGGCGTAGTCGCGCGCCTGAGCCGGGTCCTCCGCGGCGGGGAAGACCTCCGCCAGCACGGACAGTGCGCCGGCCACGTCGAGCCGCAGCAGCCTGCCCTCCAGAGCCTGGCGGGTGAGGCCGTGGCGGGGCGAGAAATCGGGGATCTCGGTGGCCAGGAGCCAGATGCGGTGGATCAGTGCCAGCCGCAGCGCGTGCAGCAGCACCTCGCGCGCGGCCATGCGCGGTGCCTCCGGCCAGACCGCGCGCAGCTGCAGCTGGTCCGCCTGGATGCGGCGAAACATCGCCTGCACCGCGGCGCCGAGGCCGAGCCGCTCGACGCCGCGTGCCACCGCGGCGAGCGCATCGCGGCGCTCCGGCCGGCGGGCATGCGCCGCGCGGTCGAACCACGAGGTCGCATCGAGGCTGGCCACCACCGCGCGCAGCACATCGAGGTCCGAATGCGTCAGCGCATGCCGCGCCAGATCGAGCGCGATGCGGAAACGCTCGCTGCCGGCGCGCAGCTCGGCAAACATGTCCGGCTGGCGCGCCGCCGCCGCGCCCAGCCCGTAGAGCGTGTTCGCACACCAGCCGAGCTGCTGGAGAATGGCGTTGTTGGGAATGGCGCGCAGCTCTCGCGGATGGCGGATCAGCGCCGGGCCGCCGAGCCCGTCCGTCTGGCGCGCTGCCGGGCGCGACCCGGTGGGATCGAGGAGCGCCGGGCCGAACACGCCGAGCAGAGCGGCGTAGCCGGGATCTTCGACCAGTTCCTCCATCGCCGCCCGGATGGTGGCGAAGAAATCGGCGACGTAGTCAGGCTCGGCGTAGATCGGATCGGCTACCGCCGGAGCAGGGGCGAATGCATGTTCGGCGATGCGCGCGATCGCCGCGGTGGCGAGTTCGGGGGTGGCAAAGACGAGGAATCCGTCGCCGCCCTGGAAGGCGCTCTCCTCGCGCACCACGAGCCCCGCGCGCGTGAGTGCCTGCCGGCTCGCCGGCGGCGCGAGATAGGCCAGCCGGTCGGTCAACCGGTCGGGATGGGCGCCGCGGCCGATGCTCTCGCCATGGGTGTCGAAGAACACGACCTCGATCGCTGCGAGTCCGTTGCGCGCCAGCGTCTCCGCCAGCCGCAGCCGCAGTCGCTCGATCAGGTTGCTCGCCGCGAGCTGCCCGACATAGCGCCCGGAATCCGAGTAGCCCAGTTGCAGCGCCAGCCGCCCGACGCCCTGCAGATAGGCCCGCCAGTGCGGGCTCCGCAGCGCCTCCTCCAGAAGCCGGACGCCGCGCTCCAGCGCCTCGGCGGTCTCGAACAGCGGGCTGATCTCGACCATCCGCTCGACGCCGAAATGCCGCGCGAGCCACAGCGCGGCGAGCAGCGTGTAGCCACTCTCGGTCTCGGCGATGAGGAAGCGTACCGGGCTCGACGCGTCGATATGCTTGACGATCTGCGCCACCGTCATCATCAGCCGCGCCGCCGATGCCTGCTCCGTCAGCAACGCACCGAAATCGACCGGAACCGGCGCCACCGTGTCGAGCGCGGCGTTGATCGCGGCGAGCAGGCCGCGCCGGCGGGACGCGTCCTCCGGCGAGCCGGACAAGCCGAGGCGCTGGCGCACGGCGTTGTGCACCTGCGCAGCGTTGAGCCGGACATGGGTGTGTGCCAGGGCCAGGCCGTGCGCGGCGAGGCCGGCACGGGCGACGCAGAGCGCCAGCCGTGCCGGCTCGTCGGCCGCAGCGATGGCCCGCTCGAGCGCCTCGAACACGGGACCGGGCGAGACCAGCGCGACCTCCCGCCGTTCCACCAGGGCGTGGGCGAAGCGCTCGGTCTGCTCCGGGTCGGCGCTGGTCGGGCAGAGCGCACATTGCTCGGCAACGGCCGCGCGGGCCGCGTCGAGCAGCCCCGCCAGCGGCCCCGCGGCAGCCAGCCGCGCCACCTGCGCGTGCAGCCGGTCAAGCTGCAGGGCCTTCATCCGCAAGCGGAAGCCGAGCGTGTCCCACCAGCCGATATCGGTTCGCCCATCGGTGTCGTAGCCGACCCAACTGGCGAGGATCACCGGGCGCGGGACCAGCTGGCTCCAACGGTCCGGCCAGATCGCACGGGCGGCAGCGAGCAGGGCGGCGCCGAGCCGGTCGAGCGCGTCGCGGCCGTTGAGCAGAGCGGCGTTGGCCCGGGCGAACTCCTCTTCGAGCGTGATCGGCCCCGGCCGATGACTGGCGAAGCGAGCCGCCGCCCGTCCGCTGGCCGCCTCGGCGAGCGCAGCAGCCACCGGCTCGGGCAGGGCGAAGGTAGGGTGGGCGGTGAAGACGGCGGCGAACCGGGGCCGCTCGACGGCGGCGCGGAACTGGGCGAAGGGCACGGGGCTATCGGCCGGGTCGGGGCGCACCAGCCGTTCGGCGAGGGCGGCCAGCGCCCGGTCGCTCGCCGCCGGATCGGGACCGCCGACCATGCGGGCGAGACGGGCCGCCCGGTCGTCGAAGGCCGCGTCCCGCAACTGGCGGATCAGCGAAGCGATCCGGGGCAGATCGAGCGCGCCCTGGTCGAGGCGGCGTGAAATCCCCAGCGCGATGGCCAGCACCGGGTTGCCGAACGGATCCTCCTCGGCGCGCAGCCGCGCGGCCTCGGTCAAGGTCAGCAATTCGGCGGCCAGCGCCTCGGGATCGGATGCATCCACGGTTCCACCATGCCCGAGCCCCTGCTGCATCGCAACATTTGTCCGCGCCGACGGATACCCTTGTCCTGCCGCGCGCGCATGGTGGCGGCCAGGGTTGCGGCTCGGCGCCGCTCCGCCTATGCACGAAGGTGGAATGGAACAGGTGCTGAATCCGCTCTCGATCGCACATCAGCATGTCCGCTTCGCGGACGGGATGGTGCTGGATTGCGGCGCACGCCTGCCGAGCCTGGAAGTGGCCTATCGCACCTACGGCACGCTCAACGGCGAACGGACCAATGCCGTCCTCGTCTGCCACGCCCTGACTGGCGATCAGTACGTTGCCGAGCCCCACCCGCTCACCGGCCGGCCAGGCTGGTGGGAGACGGTCGTCGGCCCCGGGCGGCCGATCGACACGGACCGCTTCTTCGTCATCTGTGCCAACGTGCTCGGCGGGTGCATGGGCTCCACCGGTCCCCGTTCGGTGCGCGACGATGACAAAGGCGACGGGGTTGCGCTGTGGGGCACCGCGTTTCCGCCGGTGACGATCGGCGACATGGTGCGCGCCCAGCAGCGGCTGATCACGCATCTCGGCATCCATCGCCTGTTCGCCGTGGTCGGGGGCTCGATGGGCGGGATGCAGGCGCTGCAATGGGCCGCTTCCTATCCCGAGCGCGTCTTCGCCGCGGTGCCGGTGGCCGCGGCGGCCTACCATTCGGCGCAGAACATTGCCTTCCACGAAGTCGGCCGCCAGGCGATCTTCGCTGATCCGGACTGGCAGGGCGGTCGCTACTGGCAGACCGGCCGGGTGCCCGCGCGCGGCCTCGCCGTCGCGCGCATGGCCGCGCACATCACCTATCTCAGCGAGCAGGCACTGACGCGCAAGTTCGGCCGCCGCCAGCGCGGCGCGGAGAATGCCGCTCCCCAGAGCGGGGGAGGCGGCGGTGTTGGACTCGGCATGTTCGATGAGATTTTCGAAGTCGAGAGCTATCTCCGCCACCAGGGCAGCACGTTCGTGCGCCGGTTCGACGCCAACTCCTACCTCACCATCACCCGCGCGATGGATTATTTCGACTTGGCGCAGGACCATGACGGCGACCTGGCCAGTGCGTTCCGCAATGCGCGGACGCGCTTCTGCCTGGTCTCCTTCAGCTCCGACTGGCTGTTCCCCACCGCCGAGAGCCGCGCCGTGGCGCGCGCGCTGAACCGGGCCGGGGCGAATGTGAGCTTCGTCGAGATCGAGAGCGACAAGGGCCACGACGCCTTCCTGCTCGACGAGCCCGGCTTCCATCGCACACTGGCGGGGTTCCTCGCCGGCTGCGCCGAGCATGCGGGCCTCGCATGAGGCGCGCACGATGAACGCTCCCCTGCGCGGTGACGTCCGCCATGTCGCCAAGAACATGCGGGTCGATCTCCGCCTGATCGCGGACATGATCGCGCCCGGGGCGCGTGTGCTCGACATCGGCTGCGGCGACGGCACTCTCATCGCGCACCTGTTCCATACCAAGGGGTGCGACGCGCGCGGCATCGAGATCGACATGGCCGAGGTGACGCGGGCGATCGCTTTCGGCCTGCCGGTGATGCATGGCGACGCCGACACCGATCTTGCCCATTACGCCGCCGATGCGTTCGACTATGTCGTGCTCTCGCGCACGCTGCAGGCAGTGGAGAAGCCGCACGAGGTGCTGCGGCAGATGCTGCGCATCAGCGCGCGCGCGGTGATCAGCTTTCCCAATTTCGGCCACTGGCTGGTGCGCTGGCAGCTGCTTGCCACCGGCCGGATGCCGATGACGCCGACCTGGGACAAGCCCTGGTATGCGACCCCCAACATCCATCCCTGCACCATCCGCGACTTCTTCGCGCTGTGCGAGGCCGAGGGCTATGTCGTCGAGCGTTGGCTCGCCGCCGACGAGGCGGGGCGGCGCTCGCCCTGGCGGCGCTCGCCGCGGCTCGCCAACCTGTTCGGCGAGCAGGGTCTGTTCCTGCTGCGCCGCGGCTGATCACGCCTTCGGCAGACGCACGGTGAAGCGGGCACCGATCACGCGCCCACCGGCGTCGCGGCGGTTCTCCGCGGTGATGCGGCCCTTCAGCGCAGCGACGATCTGGCGGCTGATCGAGAGGCCAAGCCCAGAATGCTGGCCGAAGCGCTCGCCCTTCGGCCGCTCCGAATAGAAGCGGTCGAAGATGTGTTCGAGCCTGGCCTCGGGAACCCCCGGCCCGTCATCGTCGATGGTGATTTCCACCATCCCGCCCATCTCGCGCGCGGCAAGCCGGATGGGGCCGTTCGGCGGGCTGAAGGACTGGGCGTTGCTGATCAGGTTGCGCAGCACCTGCACCAGCCGGTCCTCCACCGCCGGCACCACGAGGCCGCTCTCCGGCGCATCCACGATCAGGCGCGGATCGCCGTCGCCGCGCGTGGCGCGATCGATTTCGGCGAGCGTGGCCAGGATCGGTGCGACATCCACCGGCGCCGTGGGCGTGCGCGACAGTTCAGCATCGATCCGGGAGGCGTCTGAAATATCGCTGATGAGACGGTCGAGCCGCTGCACGTCCTCGGCGATGATGGCCAGCAGGCGCCGCTGCTGACCGGCGTCGTCGATACGCCGGAGCGTCTCGATGGCGCTGCGGATCGAGGAGAGCGGATTCTTGATCTCGTGCGCGACATCGGCGGCGAACCGCTCGATCGCGTCCATCCGCGCCCACAGCGCTGCGGCGCTTTCGGCGAGCGCGTGCGCCAGTTCGCCGACCTCATCGCGCCGCGCCAGCAGCGCGGACGGAACGGCACCGGCCCGCCCGCGTCCTTCGCGCATATGTTCGGCCGCTTCCGCCAGCCGCAGGATCGGCCGCGCGATGGTGAGCGACAGATACCACGACATGATCACGGTGAGCCCGAGCGCGAAGCCGAACAGCGCCAGGATCGAGACGCGCACCGCGGACAGCGAGGCATCCACCTCGCGTGCCTCGCGGGTGAGCAGAATGATGCCGACGGTGACCTTGTCGCGCTGCACCGGTTCCGCGACGGTGACGAGCAGCCGATTGGCCCCGGTGCGCCGGATGTAGGGCGGCATTTCGCGGGATTGGTTGGAGCTGTCCATGCGCAGCTCCTCTTTGACGTCCGGCTGCCAGTCCAGACCGCCAGCGGCTGGGCTCATCTGCAGGTCCTGCGTGCCGCCTTGCGACAGGCCGGAGAAGACCCGGTCGTAGAACCACCCGATGGCGTCCAGCAGCCAGCCGGCACGCGGCGGCGGCGGTTCGGCGATGGCAACGCCGGCGGCGCGTTCCAACTCGCGGCTGTCGCCGATCAGGGTGCCGTCCGGCGCATAGAGCTTGGCCTGGGCGTTCGGTGTGGGCTCGGTAAGGCGGCGCAGCAGCGGCCGGGCGAGTTCGGGCACCAGCATCCAGCGCTGGCCGTTCTCCTCGTGCACCGCCGCCTCGCCGAGCGCTCCGGCGTAGATTTTCGCCTGCTCGCGCAACGCGGAAACCTCGGCCTCGAGCAGTCCGTTCTGGTACTGGTTCAGATAGAGCAGCGCCGCGACGAGCAGGGCCAGAGGCAAGGCATTGACCAGGAGGATACGCTGCAGCAGCGGCGACACCCAGCGACCGGACACCCGCCGACGCGGCGCGCGGTCGGCGGCAGGAGCGTCTTCCGCCGGGCTCAGCCCGTCAATGATCCTTGTAGCGGTAGCCGATGCCATAGAGCGTCTCGATCTGGTTGAAGTCGTCATCCACGGAACGAAACTTCTTGCGGATGCGCTTGACGTGGCTGTCGATGGTTCGGTCGTCCACGTAGGTGGTTTCGCCATAGGCGGCGTCGATCAGCTGGTCGCGCGACTTCACCATGCCCGGACGCGCGGCGAGCGCCTTGACGAGCAGGAACTCGGTCACCGTGAGGTCGATGTCCTGCCCGCGCCAGGTGCACTGGTGCTTCGTCTCGTCGAGCAGCAGTTCACCGCGCCGGATCACGCCGGACTGGGCACCGGCGCCGTCGGCGCGCCCAGCCTCATTGCGGCGCAGCAGCGCGCGGATGCGCTCGATCAGCAGCCGCTGGCTGAACGGCTTGGTGATGTAATCGTCGGCGCCAAGCCGAAGCCCCATCAGCTCGTCCACCTCCTCGTCCTTGCTGGTGAGGAAGATCACTGGCACCGAGGAGCGCGCCCGCAGCCGCTGCAGCAGCTCCATCCCATCCATGCGCGGCATCTTGACGTCCAGCACCGCGAGATCCACCGGCCGGGCAAGCAGGCCCTGGAGCGCGCTCTCGCCATCGGTGTAGGTGCGCACGGCGAAACCTTCCTGCTCCAGCGTCATCGCGACGCTGGTCAGGATGTTGCGGTCGTCGTCCACCAGGGCAATCGTCTGCTTGGTCACGCATGCTCTCCGGTTGGCTGCTCCGGCTCGGAATGGCATGCCATTGTGGCAGAACAGGCAACAAAGGTGAACAAAATATGGCGACGATCGAGTCCGACCCGATCAAGGCGCCCGAGAATGCGCCCGCATGGCAGGCCCGCGGCCTGTTGCGCGCCGCCCGATCGGCGAGTCTGGCGACGGCCCGCGATGGCCAGCCCTATGTCGCGCTCGTGACGCCGGCGACGGCTGGCGACCTCTCCATCCTGCTGCTGCTCTCGACGCTGTCCGAACATACCCGCCAGCTCGCGCGCGAGCCGCGCTGCGCCCTGCTGGTCACCGCGGCGGCCGCGGACGCCAACCCGCAGACGGCGCCGCGGGCGACCTTCACCTGCCTCGCGGCGCCCGAGCCGGATGCGGCGCTGAAGGCGCGATACCTCGCTATTCACCCCTACGCCCGGCTCTACGCCGATTTCGCGGATTTCGCTCTATGGCGTCTGACACCCACCGCGGCGATGCTGGTCGGCGGGTTCGCCCGCGCCGACCGGGTCCGGCGCGAGACCCTGCTGCCGGACCCGACGGCGGTGGCGACGCTCGCCGCGGCCGAGGCGGACATTCTGGCGCACGTGAATGGCGCGCACGCAGACGCGCTGGCCGCCATCGCCGGCAAACCGGGTCCATGGCGGCTCACAACGCTGGACGTGGACGGGTTCGATCTGGGCCCGGGCGATGGTCCCGATGACAGGGCAACGCTGCGCCACCCCTGGTCCGGTCCGGTCCACGATGCCGACGGCGTGCGTGCGGAATTGATCCGCCTTACCCGCGCCGCGCGTGGGCTTGACGCTGCCGCCCGGGACAAGCGAGGCTCCGCTCCCCCGACGCGCAACCAGGAACGGCAATCGTGACCATTGCAGAGTCACCCCACCACGTCGGCGCCGATGCCGCGTCCCCGCTCGCGGGCACGGGCGTCCATACGCTGCTGCCGGTGCACGCCAACCTCGCCCTGCCCCAGCTCCTTGCCCATGCGATCCGTCGCGGCGAAGGGCGCCTGACCACCGATGGCGCGCTGACGGTGCGGACCGGCGCGCATACCGGCCGGTCGGTTGCCGACAAGTTCGTCGTCGACGAACCCGAAAGCAGCGGCGCGGTCTGGTGGGGCAAAATCAACCAGCGCCTCGCGCCGGAGAGCTTCGCCTTGCTGCGCGCGCGAGTGCAGGCCTATCTGCAGGGCCAGGAACTGTTCGTGCAGGATCTCCACGCCGCGGCCGATCCGGCGCACCGGCTGAGTGTGCGCCTCGTCACCACCGATGCCTGGCACGCCGCCTTCGCGCGCAACATGTTCCTCCGCCCGTCCGCCCACGCGCTGAGCGATTTCGCGCCGGACTACACGATTCTGCACGCGCCGCGCTTCGAGACGGACCCCGCCATCGACGGCGTGCGCAGCGCCACCGCCATCGCGCTCTCGTTCGGCCAGCGCTGCATCGTCATCGCCGGCACGCAGTACGCCGGCGAGATCAAGAAGTCGGTGTTCACCGTGATGAACTGGTCGCTGCCCGCGAGGGGCGTGCTGCCGATGCATTGCAGCGCCAATATCGGACCGAACGACGACGTGGCCCTGTTCTTCGGCCTCTCCGGCACCGGCAAGACGACGCTCTCCTCCGATCCCGCGCGGCGGCTGATCGGTGATGACGAGCATGGCTGGAGCGCCGACGGTGTCTTCAACATCGAAGGCGGCTGCTACGCCAAGGTCATCAACCTCTCCGCCGAGGCCGAACCGGGCATATGGGCGGCGACCCACCGGTTCGGCGCCGTGCTGGAGAATGTCGTCGCCGACCCGAGCGGCCGGCTGGACCTCACCGACGCCACCTACACCGAGAACACGCGCTCCTGCTACCCGATCGACTATGTTGCCAACGCCGAACCCTCGGGTCGTGGCGGCCATCCGCGCAACGTGGTGATGCTGACCGCCGACGCGTTCGGCGTGCTTCCGCCCATCGCGCGGCTATCGCCGGCGCAAGCGATGTATCACTTCCTGTCCGGCTACACCGCGCGCGTCGCCGGCACCGAGAAGGGGCTGGGCGCGGAACCGCAGGCGACGTTTTCCGCCTGCTTCGGTGCCCCGTTCCTGCCGCGGCATCCGGAAATCTACGCCAAGATGCTCGAAGATTTCATCGCCACGCATGGCGCGGAGTGCTGGCTCGTGAACACGGGCTGGACCGGCGGCGCCTTCGGCGTCGGCACCCGCATGCCGATCCGCCATACCCGAGCCTTGCTCGCCGCTGCCCTTGATGGCAGCCTCACCGCCGCCCGCTTCCATCGCGAACCGCATTTCGGCCTGATGATACCCGACGCCGTGCCTGGCGTGCCCACGGCGCTGCTCGACCCGCGCCAGGCCTGGTCCGATCCGCAAGCCTACGACGAGGCAGCCCGCGCGCTTGCCGGCCGGTTCGAGGCGAATTTCGTCGCCTTCGCGCCATTGGTCGGCGAGGATGTCCGCGCCGTCGCCATCAGCGCCGCTTGATCGGTCCGGGGCCGTCCGGAAGCATAGCAGCAGCACGGGCGAACGGCCCTCCTGCCGCGCCGATGATCTCAGATGCTGCCGATGGTGCGGATGCGCGCGCGCGGGTGGATTTCCGGCTGGGCGAGCACCGTCGTTGCCGGGCGCAGACGTTCGACGATGGCGCGAACCTGAGGCCGCACCATAACGCTGGTCAGCACCACGGGCTGCTCGGCGGCATGGGCTTCGAGCATCGCGCGCAACCGCTGGGTGAATTCCTGCAGCCGCGACGGCGCCATCGCCAGGTGGCGATCCTCCGGGCCGCCGACCATGCTCTCGGCGAAGCTCGTCTCCCATTCCGGCGACAGCACGAGCAGCGGAATATAGCCGCCTGACCCGACATGGGCATCGCTGAGCTGGCGTGCGAGCCGGATTCGCACATGTGCGACGATCCCGCCGATGCCGCGCCCGCCGCCCGCCGTCGCCTCGTGGATGCCTTCGAGAATGGTCGGCAGGTCGCGGATCGAGACGCGCTCGGCGAGCAGGGCCTGCAGCACGCGCTGG
>DAIDKZ010000101.1 GCA_027449745.1 Acetobacteraceae bacterium
GCGACGAAGCAGCTTTCGATGCCGGACGACATGCTCAAGCGCAATGTCAATGTCGGCTTCTCCGGCGGCGAGAAGAAGCGCAACGAGGTGCTGCAGATGGCGCTGCTGCGCCCGCGCCTGGCGATTCTCGACGAAACCGACAGCGGGCTCGACATCGACGCGCTGAAGATCGTGGCCGAGGGCGTGAATGCGCTGCGCGGGCCGGATTTCTCGGCCCTGGTGATCACCCATTACCAGCGCCTACTCGACTATATCGTGCCCGACCGGGTGCATGTGCTGGTGGGCGGGCGCATCGTCCGCTCCGGCGGGCCCGAGCTCGCGCACGCGCTCGAAGCCGAGGGTTACGCGGCGATCGCAGCGGAGGCGGCATGAGCGCTGCGCTGGCGGAAACCGCGCATGCGTTCCTCGCACGCTACGAGGGCCTGCGCGAAAGCCTGCCTGGCGACGGCGCGGCGCGGCAGGCGGCGGCAACGGTCTTCGCCGCGACCGGCCTGCCGGGGCCGCGCGACGAGGCGTGGAAATACACCTCGCTCCGCCCCCTCGCCGAGATCGCCTTCCACGCGCCGCTGGCCGCCCTCGCCGATGCGCACGCGCCGTCCGCGCTGCTGCCCGCGCTCGGCATACCGCGGCTGGTTCTGGTCGATGGCCGCCTGCAGCCGGACCTCTCGGTGCTACCCGATGGCGTGCGTATCAGCGGCTTTGCCGCCGCGCCGGAGTTCGGCGCGCTGCCCGGCGACGGGCGGGATGCGATCGCCGCACTGAACACGATGCTGGCGGAGGACGGCGCGCGGATCGAGGTACCGGAGGGTGTCGATGCCGGCGTGCTCGCGGTAATCAGCCTCGCCTCCGAGGCGGCGCACCATCCGGTCGATTTCCATCCCCGCCATGCCATCCGGCTTGGCGCCGGCGCGCGGCTGACGCTGCTCGAACTCTCCCGCGGGCAGGGCGTCTATCTGCACAACCCGCTCACCGAACTCAATATCGGCGCCGGCGCGGCCCTCGTCGCCGTGCGCCTGCAGGAGGAATCGCACGGCGCCTTCCATCTCTCCGGCACGTATGCCGAGATCGCGGACGGCGGCAGCTACGACCTGTTCCTGCTCCATCTCGGCGCGCGCCTGGCGCGGAGCGAGATCGACGTCACGCTCGCCGGGCCGGGCGCGCGCTTCGCCCTGCGTGCGGCACAGGCGCTCGGTGAGGCCCGGCATGCGGACATCACCACCATCGTCCGTCACGCCGCGCCGCACTGCGCCTCGCGCCAGAGCGTGCGCACGGTGCTGGACGGCCGGGCGCGCGGCGTGTTCCAGGGCCGGGTCGAGGTCGCGCGGGGGGCGCAGAAGAGCGACGGCTACCAGATGAGCCAGGCGCTGCTGCTCTCGCCGGACGCCGAGATGGACACCAAGCCGCAACTCGAAATCTACGCCGACGATGTGAAGTGCAGCCACGGCGCCACCATCGGCGAACTCGATGCGGATCAGCTCTTCTATCTGCAGAGCCGTGGCGTACCGCGGGCAGAAGCACGCGGCATGCTGGTGCACGCCTTCCTCGCCGAGACGGTGGCGGCGTTGCCGCACGAAGGCGCGCGTGGGCTGGCGGAAGCGGCGATCGCGGCGTGGCTGGACGCGCGGCCGGCATGAACATGCACGACACCACCGGCATGGCGCGGCTGCGCGCCGATTTCCCGATCCTGACGCAGCGCGTGCACGGACGGGATCTGATCTATCTCGACAGCGCCGCCTCCGCGCAGAAGCCACGCGCGGTGATCGAGGCGATGCGCGTGACGATGGAGACGCAATACGCCAACGTCCATCGCGGCCTGCACTGGATGAGCGAGCGCGCCACCGACGCCTACGAGGCAACGCGCGACGACGTCGCCCGGCTGCTCAATGCGCCGGACCGCGCCGAGATCGTGTTCACGCGCAACAGCACCGAGGCGATCAACCTGGTGGCGCACAGCTATGGCCGCGGCGTGCTGCGCCCCGGCCAGGCGGTTCTGATCTCGGAGATGGAGCACCACTCCAACATCGTCCCCTGGCAGATGCTGCGCGATGCGCATGGCGTCGGGCTCCGCGTCGCGCCGGTCACCGATGCCGGCGAGCTAGATCTCGCCGCCTTCGAGGCGCTGCTCGCGGACGGGACGGTAGGGCTTGTCGCCATCACCCACATGTCCAACGTCCTCGGCACGGTAACACCGGCCGACCGTCTCGTCCGCATCGCGCATGCCCATGGCGCGAAAATCCTGCTGGATGGCTCGCAGGCGATCGTGCACCGGCGCGTGGACGTGCAGGCGCTGGATGCCGATTTCTACGTCTTCACTGGCCACAAGCTCTACGGTCCGAGCGGGATCGGCGCGCTGTGGGGGCGGCGTGCGCTGCTCGAAGCGATGCCGCCCTTTCTCGGCGGCGGCGACATGATCTCCTCGGTCACGTTCGAGCGCTCGAGCTGGGCGCAGGTGCCGCACAAGTTCGAGGCGGGCACGCCGGCGATCATCGAGGCCGCCGGCCTGTCGGCAGCGATCCGCTATGTCGAGGCGGTCGGCTACGACGCCATCGGCGCGCACGAGGCCCGGCTGACCGATCACGCCCTGGCGCGGCTGGCGGCGGTCGAGGGGGTCGACATTCTCGGCCGCGCGCAGGATCGTGGCGGCGTGGTGAGCTTCACGCTCGCCAACGCCCATGCGCACGACGTCGCCACCCTGCTCGACCGGCAGGGCATCGCCGTGCGCGCCGGACATCACTGCGCGGAGCCGCTGATGCGGCGTTTCGGACTGGACAGCACGGCGCGCGCGAGCTTCGGCGTCTACACGACCGAGGCCGAGATCGAAGCGCTCGCCGCCGGCCTCGAGCGGGTGCGGGAGTTCTTCGCCTGATGTCGGAAAGCTTCGACGCGCTGCGCGATCTCTACCAGGACGTGATCCTCGATCATGGTCGCCACCCGCGCCATGCCGGCCGGCTCGCCGCCTTCGACGCCACCGCCAAGGGCGATAACCCGATGTGCGGCGACCGCGTCCAGCTCTGGCTGAAATACGCGCCCGACGGCCGCATCGAGAAGACCGGTTTCGAGGCGCGTGGCTGCGCCATCAGCGTCGCCTCCGCCGATCTCATGGCCGAAATCGTCGCCGGCACCCCGGTCGAGGATGTCCGCGCGCTGTTCAGCGCCTTCCGCGAGATGGCGAAGCATGGCGACGGGCCGGACGCGGCAGTGGCGCCGGGCGGGAAGCTGGCCGAGAAGCTGGAGCGCCTGCGCCCGCTCGCCGGCGTGCACGAATTTCCCTCACGCGTGAAGTGCGCGACACTGCCCTGGCACGCGCTGATCGCCGCGATCGAGGGGACGCAGGAGACGAGCAGTGAGTGAGAACACAACGCCAGCCTCTGCCGCGCCGCACGACCCCGCGCCGCCTGCCCCGCACGCGGCCTGGACGCCCACGGGCGAGACCGTTCCGGCGCCCTCCGAGGACAGCGTCATCGCCGCGATCGCGACCGTCTACGACCCGGAAATCCCAGTCAACATCTACGAACTCGGGCTGATCTACACGATCGACCTGCACGAGGACGGGCGCGTAAAAGTGGAGATGACGCTCACCGCGCCCGCCTGCCCGAGCGCGCAGGAACTGCCCGAGCAGGTGCGCGAGGCGGTGCTCGCGGTGCCAGGGGTGACCGACGCCGAGGTCGAGGTGATCTGGGAACCGCCGTGGACGCCGGACCGGATGAGCGAAGAAGCGCGACTGCAGCTCGACATGTTCTGAATGGAGGCCGTGATGGCAACGATGGCAGATCCGACCGCCACGCCCGCCCGCCCGAAGCGGGCATTGCCGCCGCTGATGCAGCTCACCGAGGCCGCGGCCGAGCGGCTGCGCAGCCTCTATGCCCGCGGCGAGGCGGGCCGGCTGCTGCGCATCGGCGTCAGCACCAAGGGCTGCTCGGGCCTTTCCTACGACATGGGCTGGGTCGATGCGCCGGGCGCAGGCGATGAGGTCGTCACCGACAAGGGCCTGACAGTGCTGGTGGACCGCCGCGCCGCGCTGTTCCTGATCGGCACCGTGATGGATTACCGGCAGGGTGCGCTCGAATCCGGCTTCACCTTCGTCAATCCGAACGAGAAGGGCCGCTGCGGCTGCGGCGAGAGCTTTCACGTCTGATCGCCGGCCGCCTCCGGCGGCCCGACCAGCCGGGTGAAGGCCGCGCGCACCGCCGCCGCCAGTTCGTCCAGCGCCGCCTCGAGCCGCGCCGGATCCGCGAGGTCCACGGCGCGGGCGATGGCTGCGCGCGTCGGCTCCGGCAGCTGCTGGCGCGGCGCGCGCCCGAGGGTGATGCGCAGCATCTGCTGCACCGTGCGCCAGACGAAATCCGCCCGC
>DAIDKZ010000102.1 GCA_027449745.1 Acetobacteraceae bacterium
CACCCAGGGTCGCGCCCGTGAATGCGGGGGGCCGAAGGAAAGCGCCCGATCATGGCAAATTCGGCCAGCTCGATAGTCCTCGAAACGGTCTGCGGCGGCGAGTTGTAGAGCCGGCATTCAGTTCTTGCAAGGATTCTGGCGTGTTACTTGTTTTTGTATAGTCAGTTCGTTTTGGCAATATCATGTCCAATTTTGCGAAGTTTTGCGACAAAGAGCCTATTCCGCGACACGTCTTCGGGTGCAGCGTTCGGCGATTTTCGACGAGTCTGACCGAACGCACAAGCTCTATGTCCTGTTGCGCATAGCGCGGACTCCGTTATATCTGAGCGCAAATAGCCAAGGCCATTCCGGCCTGCCTGGGAAGAGGACCTCATGACCAATCACGCCGTTCCGCTGGCCTCGGCCGGCGCCGCCCTCCTTGTCGCCGCCGCCACGCTCTTCGCTGCCCCGGCCCGAGCCGACGAGTCCAACGCCGAGGTCAACCTGCCGGGCCCGACCCAGATGCTCGCCGATGCGGGCGGGGCGAATGGAAATGCTGCCAGCGTCAGCAATCCGGACGAGGGCCCAGGTTCGCCGATCCATCAGTATTTCGCCAATTTTTTCAACGTCGTCGACAAGTCCCAGGCGGAACAGCCGCACTGGATGACGCCGATCGTTACCGTCACGCCGCGCATGGAAGAAGAATTGCGGTGGGACCAGTATTGGCAGACCAATGCCAAGGGAGCCGGTATCGTCAACTATGACGCCGGCAAGGGCCTCGAATTGATCCCCTTCGAAACGGTTGAGTTCATTCTGCAATACCCACCTTACGTGCAGAGCACGATTCCGGGTCACAAAACGGTCGAGGGCTTCGCCGACTGGCCATTTTTCCTATACAAGCAGCGCTTGTTGACAGCGAATGAACAGAACGGAAACTACATTCTCACCTTCTTCCTTTCCGGCCAGGCTCCGGCGGGCATCAAGGCGTTCTCCTCCAACGCCTATTTCATCACGCCGACCATCGCTGGCGGCATGGGCTGGGGCGATTTCGACTTCCAGGCAACAATGGGTCTCGCCTACCCGATCAACAATGCCGCTGTCGTCGGTAAGCAACTTATCACGAATGTGACCTTGCAATACCATTTCCTACAATACATTTGGCCGGAATTCGAATTCAACGACACGCTCTGGATGGACGGCATGCAACGTGGTGGGCGGAATCAGCTCTTCGCCATGCCCGGCGTCATTCTTGGCCGATTCCCGCTATTCTGGCGTTTCCGGTTCAATATCGGTATCGGCTACCAGACCGCGCTGACCAAGCAGACCTACGAGCCGACGCTAACCCCGCTCTATAACCACGCCTGGATCATGACCGCGCGCATCCCGTTCTGACCCGCCGATCCCGGTCGAGCCGAAACCGCCCGCGGCGCGGGTGGTTTCGTCCAGCGCCGCGACCTCGCGCCAAGCCGCCCGCGTGACCGGCGCCAGCACCGCCTGCGCGATGCGCATGCCGCGGCTGATCTCGAACGCCTCGCTGCCCGCGTTGAGCACGATCACCTGCAGCTCGCCGCGGTAATCTTCGTCGATGGTGCCGGGGCTGTTCGGCAGCACGATGCCATGGCGAAGCGCCAGGCCGGAGCGGGGGCGGATCTGCAGCTCGTGGCCGGGCGGCAGGGCGAGAACGAGGCCGGTCGGCACCAGCGCCCGTGCGCCCGGCGCAAGCGTCAGCGGCTCGCGGACGGCGGCGAGCAGGTCCATCCCCGCCGCGCCCTCGGTCGCATAGGCCGGCAGCGGCAGCCCCTCGCCATGCGGCAGGCGGCGGACCTGGATCTCCGCGCTCACGCCAGCGCCTCGGCAATGCGCCGCGCCAGCCGGCTCGCCACCTCGGATTTCGTCATGCGGGGCCAGTCCTCCACCGCGTCGGCGCTGACCAGATGCACCTCGTTCTCCGCCCCGCCCATGATGCCAGTGGCCGGCGAGACATCGTTGGCGACGATCCAGTCGCAGCCCTTGCGTGCCCGCTTGGCCCGGGCGTGCGCGAGGACATGCTCGGTCTCGGCGGCGAAGCCGATGACGAGGCGCGGCCGCCCGGCGGCCAGCCCCGCGAGGTGCGCGAGGATGTCCGGGTTCGGCGTCAGCGCCAGCGAAGGTGGCGGCGCGCCTTCGACCTTCTTGAGCTTCTGCCCGCCCGGTTCGGCCGCGCGCCAATCGGCGACCGCCGCGGCCATAACCGCGACATCCACGGGCAGGGCGGCGAGGCAGGCGGCAAGCATCTGCGCGGCGGTCTCGACCCGCTCCACCCGCACGCCGGGCGGGTCGGCGATGCCGACGGGACCGCTGACCAGCGTCACCGCCGCACCGAGCTCGGCCAGCGCCGCGGCGATGGCGTGGCCCTGCCGCCCACTGGAGCGGTTGGCGAGATAGCGCACCGGGTCGATCGGCTCGTGCGTCGGCCCGCTGGTCACCAGCGCGCGGCGGCCGGCGAGCGGTCTGGCGCCGTCCAGCCGGGCCGCGATGGCGGCCAGAATCGCCGGCGGCTCCGCCAGCCGTCCCGGGCCGAACTCGCCGCAGGCCATCGCCCCCTCGTCCGGCCCGACCACCGCCACGCCGCGGGCGCGCAGCGTCGCCAGATTCGCCACCGTCGCCGGGTGCTGCCACATGCGCACATTCATCGCCGGAGCGACGAGCACCGGCGTATCGGTGGCGAGCAGCACGGTCGCGGCGAGATCGTCGGCCAGACCCGCGGCCATGCGCGCCAGCAGATCGGCCGTCGCCGGCGCGACGACGAGGAGGTCCGCGGCGCGGGAGAGCTGGATATGGCCCATCTCGCTCTCGTCGGTGAGCGAGAACAGATCGGTGTAGACCCGGTTCTCCGACAGCGCCTGCAGCGACAGCGGCGTGACGAACTGCGCCCCGGCCCGCGTCAGCACGCAGGTGACGCCGACCTCCTCCGCGCGCAGCAGGCGAATCAGTTCGAGCGCCTTGTAGGCGGCGATGCCGCCACCGACGAGGAGCAGGACGCGCTTGCCCGCCAGCGCCATGCTCAGAGCCGCCAGCCGGAATGCAGCGCGACGATGCCACCCGAGAGATTGCGCACCGCGACGCGCGAAAATCCGGCCTGGCGCATCATCGCCGCCAGCGTCGCCTGATCGGGAAAGGTGCGGATGCTCTCGGCGAGATACTGGTAGCTCGCCGCGTCGCCGGCGACGAGCCGGCCGAGTCGCGGCAGCACCTGGAACGACCAAGCATCGTAGAGCGGCGCCAGCGCGGCGACCTCGACGCGGGAGAATTCCAGGCAGAAGAACCGCCCGCCGGGGCGCAGCACCCGCCACGCCTCGCCGAGCACGGCCTGCTTGTCGGTGCAGTTGCGCAGCCCGAAGCTGATGGCGACGGTATCGACTGCGCCATCGGAGAGCGGCAGCGCCTCGGCATCCGCGACCAGGACACCCGCACGCGCGATCAGCCCGCGCTCGACTGCCCGGTCCCGCGCGCGGGCGAGCATCGCGGCGTTGATATCCGTCATCAGCGCGGCCCCCCCGCCGGCCTCGAGCCAGGCGAGACTGACATCGCCGGTGCCGGCGGCAAGATCGAGCAGCGTGCGGCGCGGGCGCGGGTCGAGCGCGGTGAGCAGCACCCGCTTCCATGCGCGATGCACGCCGAGCGACATCAGGTCGTTCATCAGGTCGTAGCGCGGCGCCACGCTGTCGAACACGGCGCGCACGAGATGCTTCTTCTCCGCCCGCGGCACGGCGCGGAAGCCGAAATCGGCGGTCGGTTCGGCGGCGCGGTTCGGGGCGGCGTTGTCCTGCATCGTCAGGCTCTATAGCCTGACCGGCCTGATGCCGGAACTCCCCGAGGTCGAAACCGTGATGCGCGGGCTTGAGGCGCACCTGCTCGGGCGGCGCATCGAGTCCGTCACGGTCGGCCGGCCGGATCTGCGCCGCGCGCTGCCCGAGGGGCTCGCCGCGCGGCTCATCGGCCGCCGCATCGAGAGCTTCCGCCGGCGCGGCAAATATATCCTGATGCGGGTTTCGGGCGGGGAGAGCCTGCTGATCCATCTCGGCATGTCCGGGCGGATGGTGCTGCGCCAGGCCGCTGCGGCCGAACCGCCGGCCCGCCACGAGCATGTCGTGCTCACCGCCGAGGGCGGCTGGCGCCTGGGCTTCGTGGATCCGCGCCGCTTCGGCTTGCTCGATCTCCTCCCGACCGCGGCCGAGGACGCGCACCCGCTGCTCGCCGGGCTGGGGCCGGAGCCGCTCTCGCCGGCCTTCACCGCGGCAGCGCTCACCGCCGCGCTGGAAGGCAAGCGGACCGCTATCAAGGCCGCCCTGCTCGACCAGCGCGTGCTCGCCGGGCTCGGCAACATCTATGTCAGCGAGGCGCTGTTCCGCGCCTTCATCAGCCCGCGCCGCCTCGCGGGCACGATCCGCGGACAGCTTGCGGCACGGCTGGTGGACGCGGTGCGCGCGACGCTGACCGCGGCGATCGCCGCCGGCGGCTCCAGCCTGCGCGACTATGTCCAGCCGGATGGCGCGCTCGGCTATTTCCAGCACCAGTGGAAGGTCTATGGCCGCGAGGGCGAGGCCTGCGAGCGCTGCCCCGGGCCGCCGGCCTGCCACGGCATCCGCCGCCTGGTGCAGGCCGGGCGCAGCACGTTCTATTGTCCGCGCACGCAGCGCTGAACCCCGAGGAGGAGACGACATGGCAGCGGAGATGATCCTGGTTGAGACCCATGGCCCGGTCGGGCTGATCCGGCTCAACCGGCCGGCGGCGCGCAACGCGCTGTGCGACCAGCTGATGCGCGAGCTCGGCGCGCAGCTCCGCGCCTTCGACGCCGATGCCGGGATTCGCGCCATCGTCATCACCGGCAGCGAGAAGGCCTTCGCCGCCGGCGCCGACATCAAGGAAATGCAGCCGCGCCGCTATCCGGCGGTGGCGATGGACGATTTCATCACCGAGTGGGAGACGGTGAGCCAGATCCGCACCCCGGTGATCGCCGCGGTGGCCGGCTACGCGCTGGGCGGCGGCTGCGAACTGGCGATGATGTGCGACATCATCCTCGCCGCAGACACAGCGCGGTTCGGCCAGCCGGAGATCAATCTCGGCGTCATCCCCGGCGCCGGCGGCACCCAGCGCCTGACCCGCGCGGTGGGCAAAGCCAAGGCGATGGAAATGATCCTCACCGGACGGATGATGGACGCCGAGGAGGCCGAGCGCGCCAGCCTGGTGGCCCGCGTCGTGCCGGCCGAGCGGCTGATCGAGGAGGCGCTGGCGCTCGCCGGGCGCATCGCCGAGCTTTCCCCGGTCGCGGTCGCGACCGCCAAGCAGGCGGTGAACCGCGCCTTCGAGACCATGCTGGCCGAGGGGGTGAGGGTTGAGCGGACGCTGTTTCACCCGCTGTTCGGCACCCACGACCAGATCGAGGGCATGGCCGCCTTCGTGGAGAAGCGCAAGCCGGCCTTCAGCGGACGCTGACCGGAGGCAGCGCGGACTTGCTTGACTTGGCCGGGGCGGCTGCGTAGAACCCGCGCCTTGCCGCGGCCCCGTTC
>DAIDKZ010000103.1 GCA_027449745.1 Acetobacteraceae bacterium
GTCCGAATCCTCGCCCGTGCATGGGTCCGCGTCCTCTGGCGCGCCTGGCAAAACAGAACATCCTACGACCCCAACCAGCACGCCAGCGCCCACAAAATCGCCGCCTGACATATTCAGGGTGGACACAGGGTGTCTCATGGCGGCACCTCCCGACGCGGAACGATCCTCCACAGAGTCGGGACCGAGCGCAAGCCGGGGGAGGCAGAGCGCTCCGGGCGGATCGCCTCGACATCGGCGGCGAACCGTGATCCGCTGCTGCGCGCGGCCCATGCCACAGGAGAGGCGTCATGCGCACCCAGGTTGTCATCATCGGCGCCGGCCCGGCCGGGCTGCTGCTGGGGCAGATGCTGCACCGGCAGGGCATCGAGGCCGTCATTCTCGAACAGCGCAGCCCGGACTACGTGCTCGGCCGCATCCGCGCCGGCGTGCTCGAACATGGCAGCCGCGTGGCGCTGAACGAGGCCGGCGCCGGGCAGCGCATGGAGGCCGAAGGCCAGGAGCATCACGGCGTCGAGCTGAGCTTCGAGGGCACGCGCCACCGGTTCGACTTCACCGCCCTGGTCGGCCGCTCGGTGATGGTCTACGGCCAGACCGAAGTGACGCGCGACCTCATGGAAGCGCGCGCCGCCTGGGGCGGGATCAGCGTCTACCAGGCCGAGGACGTCACCCCGCTCGATTTCGACGGCGCCCATCCGCGCGTCACCTATCGCCACGGCGGCGCGACGCACGAGATCGCCTGCGACATCATCGCCGGCTGCGACGGCTTCCACGGCGTCTCGCGCCGCTCCGTGCCCGAGGCGGCGATCAGCCTGTTCGAGCGCGTCTACCCGTTCGGCTGGCTCGGCGTGCTGGTGGAGAGGCCGCCGGTGGCGCCGGAGCTGATCTATGTCAGCCATCCGCGCGGCTTCGCCCTGTGCTCGATGCGCTCGGCGACGCGCAGCCGCTACTATGTGCAGTGCGAGGCGAGCGAGGACGTCGCCAACTGGTCCGACGAACGGTTCTGGGACGAGCTGCGCCTGCGCCTCGACCCGGACAATGCGGCCCGCCTCGCGACCGGCCCCTCGATCGAGAAATCCATCGCGCCGCTGCGCAGCTTCGTCGCCGAGCCGATGCGCTTCGGGCGGCTGTTCCTGGCCGGCGACGCCGCCCATATCGTGCCGCCGACCGGCGCCAAGGGGCTCAATCTCGCCGTCAGCGACGTCACCTATCTCGCCGCGGCGCTCGGCGAGTATTTCCGCGAGCGCTCCAGCGCCGGGATCGACGATTATTCCCGCCGGGCGCTGGCGCGGGTGTGGAAGGCGGAGCGCTTCTCCTGGTGGATGACGACGATGATGCACCGCTTCCCCGAGGCCACCGGGTTCGAGCGGCGGCTGCAGCGGGCGGAGTTCGAGCACCTCGCGGGCTCGCGCGCGGCGGCGCAGGTGCTGGCGGAGAACTATACCGGCCTGGCGATGTAGCCCCCTGCCCGCACCGGCCGCGATCAGGCGGCGCGGCGGCCGGCGTACTGGCTGCCGAGTTCGCGCAGCGCCGCGACGACCCGCTCGGAGAGGCGTTCGAGTTGGGCGAGATGCGTGCGCGCGCCGTCGCCGTCGCCGCCCTCCAGCGCCTTCAGCGCCGCCCGCCCGGCGTCGTGCACCGCCCGGTGCGGCCCCGCCAGGACTTGGAAGGCGGGAAGCGCCACCAGCGCCTCGTCGGCGACGCCGTCGTACCAGCGGCCGAGCCGGCAGGTGTGATGGGTCGGCAGCGCCGCCGCCTTCACCGCCTGGGTGCCGGCGACCGCGTCGGCGACGCGCTTCACATAGGCGCGATGGTCGCCGATGGTGACCTCGATCATGCGCGCGATGCCCGCGGCGGCGAGCTGATCGACCGCCGCGCTGGCCAGGCCGCCGCCCTCGAAGCGGAGGCTCACCGCGCCCTCCGCGACCGCGACCACGGTCGCGTCGAGACGGTGGCCGGTGCTCGGGATGGTCAGCACCCCGCGCGCACCCACCCGCGCAGCGAGGCGGGTGGTGACGTGGGCGCCGTGCTCCGAGAGATCGGTCAGCGTCGCCGATCCGCTCTCGCCGCCGAGGGTGAGTTCGGCCTCGAGCATGAGGGCACGCCGGCGTGCGTGCCGGCGGTCGGCGGCGTCCGAGGAGGTGCGCACCGCCTTCGTCAGCAAGCCGCCGAGCCCGTTCAGCACCTCGTCCATCTGCCGCGCCGCCGCGCGCACGGTCTCGGCGGCCTCGGCGGCCGCGCCGACGCGCCCGGCCACCGTCTCCATCAGCGTGCCGACCTCGCTGGCGCGACCGGCGGTGTCGGCGACATGGCGGGAGATCTCGCGCGTCGCCCCTTCCTGCTCCTCGACCGCGACGGCGACGGCGGCGGCGATGCGCTCCATCGCGGCGATGGTCTCCGCGGCGCGCGCGATGGCGCCGTTGGTCGAGCCGGCGACTTCCTGGATGCGCTGGATGCGCGCGGCGATATCCTCGGCCGAGCGGGCCGCCTGCCCGGCCAGTGCCTTCACCTCGCTCGCCACCACCGCGAAGCCCTTGCCCGCGGCCCCGGCGCGCGCCGCCTCGATGGTGGCGTTGAGCGCCAGCAGGTTGGTCTGCTTGGCGATGTCGGCGATGAACGCCACCACGGTGCCGATCTCGTCGGCCGCCTGCCCGAGCTGATCGACGACGGCGTTCGCTTCCTCCATGCGCCCGACGGCGCTGCGCGCGGTCTCGGCGGAGCGGGCGACCTGGTTCGAGATCTCGGCGATCGAGGCGTGCAGCTCCTCGACTGCGGCGGCGACGCTCTGCGCCGCGCCCAGGGAAACCTCCGCGGCCGCCCGCGCGGCGGCGGCGTCGGTGCCGACGGCGCCGGCCGTGCGGCCCATCGCCTCGGCGCTGGCGACCAGGTCCTGCGAATAGCCGGCGACGCTCTTCACCGTGTCGGCCACTTTCTCGTCGAGACGGCCGAGCGCCGCATCGAAGGCGCCGCGCGCGGCGGCCTCGCGCGTGTCCGACCAGGCGGACAGCACGGTTTCGAGGTCGAACATCAGCGCCAGTGTCAGCGCCCGCTGCGCCGCCACCGTCTCCGTCCGGCCGGCGCCGCGCCGCAGCAGGGCGTGGCCCGGCGCCAGGACGGCGGCGAGCTCGGCCATCACCTGCGCGTAGGCGCCGATGAGCCAGGCCGGATCGAGCCCGAGCCGCGCATGGGCGGATGCAATGGCGGCCGCCGCGGCGGCATGGTCGGCACCGAATGCGCCGCCGAGAACCCGGGCCAGATGCGCGTGCATGGCGCCGCGCGCGGCCTCGCGCGCCGCCGCGTCCGCCGCCGGCATCCCCGCATAAAGCCGCCCCAGCGCCGCCGCCAAAGCCGGCTCGATCTTCGCTCCGGCGCGCCGCAGCGGCGCCAGCGCGGCCTCGTCGAGGCCGGGTGGGCCATGCGGCGCCGGCGTCGCTCCAGAAGCATCCATGGGCGGTATGTCTCTCCCGTCCGCAGGTCGTCAGAGGACCGAAACGACCACCACACTATCCGCCCGAGGTTACCCGGGCGTTGCCGGATCCGCCGCCGCCGCCCTTTCACTGCGGCCTCGATACGGTCTACGCTTGGCCCCACGCACGGCCCGGGCACGGGCGCTGCGGGATGCCGTCGTAGCCGCCTTGAAGGACAGTCGCAGGTTTGCGGAGGTGCGCCGCTGATGCGGATCGGGATCGGGCTTCGAACCATTGCCCACGACCGGCGGATCGGCATCGGTGCGGCGCCCTGACCGATCGCGGACCCACCGCCGGCAGGGGGCGATGCGGCGCTCGGCGCTGCCGATGGCGCTGGTCGCGGCGCTGGGCGGGTGTGCCATGTCGGTCATCCCGCCGCAGCGGTTCGATCATGCCGCCGCACCGGACATTCATACCGTGCTGCTGATGGACCCGAAATTCTATCACAAGCCGGACGTCATTCCCCTCGATACGAGTGTCCGGGCCGGCTGGGCCTACAGTGCGGTGAGCGCCGGCGTCACGCAGGAGCCTCCGTCCTGCGGCGTGGCGGAACTGGACACGCCGGTCATGCGCTACGGCGATGGCTGGGCCGGCGGCGGGCCGGTGGCCAATCGCGTCTTCTCCGAGCGGCTCACCGCGGACCTGACGGCGCACGGCTATGAGGTTCTCAACCCGCTGTTCGACGCGGGACGCAAGCCGGATGCCGTGCTGCGCATCGACCCCGCGTGGTTCACGTGCTACACCAACTTCTCCCTGCGCCTGACCGTGCAGAAGAGCCTGGCGCTCAGCGTGACCGCGGAG
>DAIDKZ010000104.1 GCA_027449745.1 Acetobacteraceae bacterium
CCGCCCGATGGCGGCCGGCGGCTGCCGGCTGGTGCCAGCGTGAGGCCGACCCGGTTGTCTGGCAGGCAGGCCCGTGGTGGGATGACGGACATCGTCCGAACCGAGAGGGGGTAGAGCGACCATGGCAACCAGTGTGAAACAGCTTCTGCAGGCCGCCAACGAGGCGGTGCCGCGCATCTCCGCGGCCGACGCGCAGGCGATGGTCGCCGCCGGCAACGTGCTGCTCGTCGACGTGCGCGATGCGCCGGAGGTGGAAACCTCCGGCAAGGCGGAGGGCGCGGTGCATGTCTCGCGCGGCATGCTCGAGTTCCGCGCCGATCCGGAATCGTCCTTCCACGACAAGAATTTTTCCAAGGACAAGGCGGTGATCCTCTATTGCGCCTCCGGCGGGCGCGCCGCGCTCGCCGGCAAGACGCTGAAGGAGCTCGGCTACGATCGGGTGTTCAATCTCGGTGGGTTCAAGGACTGGATCGAGGGCGGCGGCGCCGTGGAGCGGCCGATCGAGCGCGGCATGGGTCAGTAGCGCGGGGGTTTTCGGCATGGCGGGGCGCAAGCCCTGCGTGCCTGGCCGCTGTCCGGCAACCGTAGGCTAGAGCACGGTCCGACCTGATGGAATCATCTGGTCGGACGGTCGTGCTCTAGAAACATATGACTCTAGAGCAACTTATCTCCGATCGGCCCGAGCCGGAACGGCTCGGTCAGATCGGACGTTGCTCTAGGGTGCCCATTCGCGCCCCACCGCCATCGCCGATCGCGCTCGTGGTGCTCGCGGCCGCGTCGGTGCTGCGCCGTCCGTCGGTCAGGAGCCCGGTTTCGCCGCAGCGCTTCCCGCCGCCGCTGCAGGTGCGGGCCCACGGGGCGGAAGCTCCGTCACGATGTCCGCCGCCGCCTTCACCAGCAAATCGTAGGCCGCCTTGTGGGCGAGCTTGTTGATTTCCTCGGCGGGACTGAGGTTGACCATGTAGGACGGCCCGCTGACCTCGCCGGAGGGATAGACACGATGCCACGTCATCGCCCCGTTGGCGTCCAGCACGCGAACCTCCAGGGTCATCTCGACGATCGGGGTGATCGCGAAGCCGAGATTGCGGAGCTGGTTGTACTGGTATTTGAAATCCACCGTGCGCGGCTCGGCGATCACACGATAGCCGGCCGCCGCACCGAGCGTGTCGGCGGTGTCGGCACCGCCGCGGAACACGTCGGTAAACGCCGCACGCGCCGCCTCGCGCACGATCTCGCCGACCGGCACCACCGCCGTCGTCGTACTGCCGGTGATGCTCGTCGGAGCGCCGCTGAAGGTGTATCGATCCTCCTCCGACGTCGTGTAGATCAGCGCTTTGCCGTCGGTCTGCGCGCTGGCCGGCCGGCGTGCGGCGGCGAGGTAGCCGGGGTTGTATTTGAGCGCATAGGTGCACCCGGCGAGCGACAGCAGGCCGATCAGCAGCAGAATCCGTCCTGGCGCGGCGCCGTGTGTCGGTCGGACGCCGGTGTGCAATGTCATGGCTGAATCCTCGCAGTTCCGTACTCGGCATCGATGCGCGCCTGCCCCGCCTGCTCTTCCTGTTTCAGGCGCGCGAGAGCCTTGCTGCAGCCGTCGCCCCGGCAATGTTCGGTGATCTGCTTCTGCGCCGCCGCCGACGCGTCGAGGAAATCCCGCCGCCGCTTCTCGAAGAACGCGTCTCGCGCCGCCGCCGTCGGGAACACCAGCGGCTCGAGCGTGACTTTCAGTTCCGGCTCGTATTCGGACATCGCCCCGCTCGACGCATCGACGACGACGCCGATCAGCCCGCCGAGCAGGATGTTGCCCAGAGTCGCGGACTGGAAGTGCGAGCCGACCTGGCCGCTCGTCTCGGCGTAGCCCTCCTTGGCGCAGCGCACCTCGATCGGTGCGGAGGCTTTCGCAATCGCCAAGGTTCCAGGCGTCGGGTTGACGATGCCGATCACCTGCCCGTCCCGGCGGAAGATGCAGCTGGCGCCAGCAGGATCGGTGACGACGGAGAGGTTCTGCGACGCCCCGTTGACGATCGTCGCGCATCCCCCGAGCGCCACCATTGCGGCCAGGAATCGCCCGGCCCGGCGGAGAGCCTGGCTGCAGGATCGGCGGGACATCGAAGGCCTATTCCAGTATTCTGTCGTATCGAACGTGTGTCGAAATGAGTGTGGCGAATGGCCTGCCCGCGGGCAAGCTCTTTTGGCGGCAGACGCGTCATCCCAGCCTTGTGCCGTGATCGGAAACACCATCGGCCTCGCGCGCGGGGGCGCGCGCCTGTGACAGCAACTGCGAGGCCGAAAGCGCCCATCGGCCTCGCGCGCGCGGGGTGCGGGGATTTGATCAAGATCATTGCGCGATCGCTGCTTCGGCGCAGCGTGACCGCGTCGTTCCGAATTCGCCGGTTACGCCCGCATGGACGCTCGCCAACCCAGATCCGAACGGCGCGGACGCGCCGTGCCCGCCCCCACGGTTCGGCACCGCTTTGCGTTCCCTTCGTGGCCGATGCTCCTCGCGCTCCTCGCCTGCGCCGGGCATCCGCGGGGCAACAAGGATCTGCTCACCTTCCTGGAGGACGGAACGACGACGAAACCGGTCGTCACCCAAACCCTCGGAGAGCGAGAGCCGCCGCATATCTGGGGCAACGGCGATGTGTGGACCTATCGGATCGAGCGCGACCGCGACGGGTTCTACATCCCGACGAACCCCGATCCCCGCGGCACCCCGGCCCGCGATCGCCCATTGGACGGCACCCGCTACAGCCTGGTGCTGGAGTTCGACCAGAACGGCGTCCTCAGCCGGCACGCGCTGGTCGATCTGAAGCAGAAGCCGTGAGATGCGCGTCCACGCCCTCCTCGCCGGTCTCGTTCTGCTGGCGGCATGCGTTCCCATCCCGCCGTACCATGCGACATGCCGTCCCATCTCGCCGAACGAATGTCTCCCTACACGCGCCAACGTGCCGGAGGACGTGCCCACCTGGCTGGAGCCGGGCCGCACCACCCTGGCCGACGTGTTCCTTCACCTGGGCGAGCCGGACGAGGCCCGACCCGACGGCCGGACCCTCGGCTGGCAGACCGTGGACATGCTCGGCGGCGGCCTTCTTCTCATCCCGACGGGCTACCAGGTGGGCGTCCTGGAGGCTGACGCGCGCCGCCACCGGCGCCTGGTGGTGCAGTTCGACAGCAATGGCGTGGTCATCGATGCAACCCTGCAAAGCGCCACCTGCATGTTCAGCTTCTTTCTCGTCGCCGGCTTCGGCGGCGACTGCCTGCCGCCGCTGTGATCGGCGAGGCGACACCAGCCTCGTGTCGGCAACAGCCTGCGGTGGCCGGTGGAGCGGCCGGTCGAGCGCGGCATGGGCCAGTAGCGCAAGGGTCTCCGGCGCGCGCCGCTACAGCGCGTTCAGCGGCACGGTGAGGAACCGGCGGCCGTGGGCGTCGGCGTCCGGCAGGCGGCCGGCGTTCATGTTGACCTGGATCGAGGGAATGATCAGCCGCGGCATGCCGAGCGTGGCGTCGCGCGCCTCGCGCAGGGCGACGAACGCATCCTCGCCGATGCCATCGCGGACATGGATGTTGTGCGCGCGCTGCGCCGCCACCGTGGTTTCCCAGGCCAGGCCGCGCCCCTCGGCGCCGTAATCGTGGCAGACGAACAACCGCGTCCCGGGCGGCAGTGCCAGGATGCGCCGGATGGACCGGTAGAGTGCGCGCGCATCGCCGCCAGGAAAATCCGCCCGCGCCGTTCCGGAATCCGGCATGAACAACGTATCGCCGACGAACGCGGCATCGCCGATCACATGCGTCATGCACAGCGGCGTGTGGCCTGGCGTGTGCAGCGCCGTGGCTTCAATCCCGCCGATGACGTAGCGCTCGCCATCGCCGAACAGATGGTCGAACTGGCTGCCGTCGCGGCGGACTTCGAGCCGGGCGTTGAAGATGCGGCCGAACGTCGCCTGCACCACGCCGATCCGCTCGCCAATGCCGATGCGCCCGCCGAGCCGGGACTGGATGTAGGGCGCCGCCGAGAGATGGTCGGCGTGGACATGGGTCTCGATCAGCCATTCGACGCGAAGGCCGCGCGCGCGGACATGGGCGATGATCGCATCGGCCGAAACGGTCGCCGTCCGCGCCGCGGCCCAGTCCAGATCCAGAACGCTGTCGATGATCGCGCAGGCGTCCGAGCCAGGGTCCTTCACCACGTAGCTGATGGTATTGGTGTCGCGATCGACGAACGCGGCCACCTCCGGCTTTGCCAGATTTCCGCCCATTCCATCCCCTCCTCGGCCGCCCTGTTCCTGCAACCGTAGGGCGCGGTGCCCTTTCGTACCCCACCACTTGCTTCGGTCGCCATCCCGGTGGTTGCGTTTTGCCGAAACTTGGCGAGGTGCGAAAGGGCCCGGGGTATCGCGCGACATTGCTCCCGGCTTGCAAGCGATCGGAAGGCGCTGAGCGCCCTCCCAGCCGGCGAGCGCTGGCTCAGCGCGTCGACGCCGCGGGCCCAGACGTCCGCATCATGGGATCGAGGTCGGCCGCGGCGCGCGCTCTGGCCGCCCCTTCAAGCGGGACATCGGCCATGGTGGGCGCTCGTGGATTCATACGGGAATGGCGCGCCCGAAGAGATTCGAACTCCTAACCCCCAGATCCGTAGTCTGGTGCTCTATCCAATTGAGCTACGGGCGCCGCCAAGGCGTGCGATGTAGCCGAACCGGTCAGCCCCCGCAAGGGGCCACCGACCGGCGTCACGGCGCGAGCTTGTCCAGTTCCCGCACCACCGCCTCGCCCATCACCTGCGTGCCGACCTTGGCGCTGTGGGGTGCCATGATGTCGGCCGTGCGCAGGCCGCTGCCCAGCACCGTCACGATCGCGCGCTCGATCAGTCCGGCCTCTTCGTCCATGCCGAAAGAGTAGCGCAGCAGCATGGCGAAGCTGAGAATCTGCGCGAGCGGATTGGCGATGCCGCGGCCGGCGATGTCCGGTGCGCTGCCGTGGATCGGCTCGTAGAGCGCGTGCCGCTTGCCGCCCGGCTCCGGCGCGCCGATCGTCGCCGACGGCAGCATGCCGAGGCTGCCCGTCAGCATCGAGGCGAGATCCGAGAGCAGGTCGCCGAACAGATTGCTGGTGACGATGACGTCGAACTGGCGCGGATTGCGCACCAGCTGCATGGCGCAGTTGTCCGCGTACATGTGGGACAATTCCACATCGGCGAACTCGCGCTCGCGCAGCGCCGTCATGGTCTGGCGCCACAACAGGCCGGACTCCATCACGTTCGCCTTCTCGACCGAGCACACCCGGTTCTGCCGCTTGCGCGCCAGTTCGAACGCAACGCGGCCGACCCGCTCGATCTCGTCGGTGGTGTAGACTTCGGTGTTGACGCCGCGCTTGCGACCGTCGGGGAGCGTCTCGATGCCGCGGGGTTCGCCGAAATAGAGCCCGCCCGTGCTCTCCCGCACGATCATCAGGTCCAGGCCGCGGATGACCTCTGGCTTGAGCGTGCTGGCATCGACCAGCGGATCCAGCACCACCGCGGGACGGAGATTGGCGAACAGACCGAGCTCGCGCCGGAGCGTGAGAATGGCGAGTTCCGGGCGCAGCTCGAACCCGAGCCGGTCCCATTGCGGCCCGCCGACCGAGCCGAACAGAACCGCGTCCGCAGCCTTGGCCTTTTCCACGGTGGCCGGCTGAATAGGCTTGCCGGTGGCCTCGATCGCGGCGCCACCGACGAGATCCTCGTCGAGCTCGAATGTCACCGCCCGGCGCCGCTCCATCCAGTCGATGACGCGACGCACCTCGTACATGACCTCGGGACCGATGCCGTCGCCGGGCAGAATGAGCAGGCGCTTGTTCGAGGCCATGGAATCCCCTTTCAGGCGTGCAAGGAAGGCAGCCAGGGCTGAGCCGCCTGGCGTTCGCGCTCGAAGCCGTCGATCCGCGCGGCGTGCTGGAGCGTCTGGCCGATCTCGTCGAGCCCTTCGAGAAGCATATGCTTGCGGAACGGATCGATCTCGAAGCCGATCTCCTCGCCGTTCGGCCGCAGCACGACCTGGCGAGCAAGATCGATGGTCACGCGCGCATTGTTGCCCATGCGCGCGTCCGCCATCAGCTGCTCGCACACCGCGCGCGGCAGGCGCACCGGCAGGATGCCGTTCTTGAAGCAGTTGTTATAGAAAATATCGGCGAAGTCCGGGGCGATGACGGCGCGGATGCCGAAATCGAGCAGCGCCCACGGCGCATGTTCGCGCGACGACCCGCAGCCGAAATTCTCGAACGCGATGAGGATCTGCGCGCGCCGGTACGGGTCCTGGTTCAGCACGAAGTCCGGGTTTTCGCTGCCGTCGGCACGGTAGCGCAGCGTGTCGAACAGATGCACGCCGAGCCCGGTCCGCTTGATGGTCTTGAGGAAGCGCGCGGGGATGATCTTGTCGGTATCGACATTCCCCAGCGGCAGCGGCGCGGCGATCGCGGTCAGGGTGGTGAATGCGTCCATCAGACGAACTCCCGCACATCGGCCAGCCGGCCGCTGAGTGCCGCCGCTGCCGCCATCGCCGGCGAGACCAGATGGGTGCGCCCGCCCGGTCCCTGCCGTCCCTCGAAATTCCGGTTCGACGTGCTGGCACAGCGCTGGCCCGGCGCCAGCTTGTCCGGGTTCATGCCAAGGCACATCGAGCAACCCGGCTCGCGCCACTCGAACCCGGCCTCGAGCAGAACGCGGTCGAGCCCCTCGGCCTCCGCCTGCTGCTTGACCAGGCCAGAGCCCGCCACCACCAGCGCCCGCACCCCGTCGGCCACCCGCCGGCCGCGCGCCACGGCGGCGGCGGCGCGGATATCCTCGATGCGGCCATTGGTGCAGGAGCCGATGAACACGACGTCGATCGGCACCTCGGTCATGCGCTGGCCGGCGCTCAGCCCCATGTAGTCGAGCATCCGCCGCATCTGCGCCCGCGCGGTTTCGTCCGCTTCGGCGTCCGGGTCGGGCACGGCGCCGGTGATCGGCACCACCGCCTCCGGGTTCGTGCCCCACGTCACCATCGGCGCGATCCCGGCAGCATCGAGGTGAACGCGCTTGTCGTAGTGGGCGCCCGCATCGGCAGGCAGCGTGCGCCAGTAAGCCACCGCCCGCTCGAACGCCTCGCCGGCGGGGGCGTAGGGGCGGCCCTTCACATAGGCGAAGGTGGTCTCGTCGGGGGCGATCAGCCCGGCGCGCGCGCCGGCCTCGATCGACATGTTGCACACCGTCATCCGCCCCGCCATGTCGAGCGCGCGCACCGCCTCTCCGGCATATTCGATGACGTGGCCGGTGCCGCCGGCGGTGCCGATGCGCCCGATGATCGCCAGCACCATGTCCTTCGCCGTCACCCCGAGCGGCAGCCGGCCGGAGACCTCGATCAGCATGTTCTTCGCCGGGCGCTGCAGCAGTGTCTGGGTCGCCAGTACGTGCTCGACCTCGGAGGTGCCGATGCCGAAGGCCAGGGCACCGAGCGCGCCATGCGTCGAGGTGTGGCTGTCGCCGCAGACGATGGTCATGCCCGGCAGGCTGATCCCCTGCTCCGGCCCGACGATGTGGACGATGCCCTGGCGCGGATCGAGCACCGGGAAGTAGGGAACCCCGAACTCGGCGACGTTCTTCTCCAGCGTCTCCACCTGCAACCGGCTCTCGGGCTCGCTGATGCCGCGCCGGCGGTCCGAGGTCGGGATATTGTGATCGACCACGGCGATCGTCGCCTCCGGCCGGCGCACGGGCCGCCCGGCCAGGCGCAGACCCTCGAAGGCCTGTGGGCTGGTGACCTCGTGCACCAGATGGCGGTCGATATAAAGGACGCACGTGCCGTCGGGCAGGCGCTCGACGACGTGGCTATCCCAGAGTTTGTCGAACAGCGTGCGTTGCATGCCCGCGCCCATGTTCCCCCCTATCCGTCCGGCGGGCCGGCGTTCCGGCCCGACCGCCGCGAGCCGTCAGCTCCCTGCCTCGGCGGCCGGTTCGGCCGCCGCCGGCGCCGCGCCCTCGATCGTCCGGGCCTTTTCGGCGATGCGCGCCGACTTGCCGCTGCGCCCACGCAGATAATAGAGCTTGGCGCGACGGACATCACCACGGCGGATGCGCTGGATCTCGGCGATCATGGGCGAATAGAGCGGGAATACGCGCTCCACACCCTCACCATAACTGATCTTGCGCACGGTGAAGTTGCTGTTCAGCCCCTTGTTGGAGCGGGCGATGCAGACGCCTTCGAACGCCTGGGTCCGGGTGCGCTCGCCTTCCACCACCTTGACCATCACGCGTACCGTGTCGCCGGGCGCAAACTCCGGCACCTGTCGCTGCGCGGTGAGGCGGGCGATCTGCTCGGCCTCGATCGTCTGGATCAGATTCATCAGTGTCATCCTCTCGTCAAAGTTTCTTACGGCGCCGGCACCGTGCTGGCAACCGCGCCGGCCGCGTGGCGCCGCGCCCACAGATCAGGGCGCCGCTCGCGGGTGATCCGTTCCGCCTCGGCCCGCCGCCAGGCGGCAATGGCAGCGTGGTGGCCGGAGAGCAGCACCTCCGGTACCGCCCGCCCGGCCCACAGGGCAGGGCGGGTATAGTGGGGATATTCGAGCAGCCCGGCGGAAAAGCTTTCCTCTTCCGCGCTCGCCGCCGCGCCCATCACCCCGGGCAGCAGCCGCACGCAGGCATCGAGCAGCACCAGCGCCGCCGGCTCGCCGCCGGAGAGCACGTAGTCACCGACGCTGATCTCCTCGAGCCCGCGCGCCTCGATCACGCGCTGATCGACGCCCTCGTAGCGGCCGCAGAGGAGGACCACGCCCGGGCCGGCGGCCAGGTCGCGCACGCGGGCCTGGGTCAGCGCCGCGCCGCGCGGGCTGAGCAGGATCGCCGGCCTGCCGTCATCGACGGCGGCCAGCGCGGCGTCGAGCACATCCGGCCGCAGCACCATCCCCGCCCCGCCACCGAACGGCGTGTCGTCGACGCTACGATGGCGGTCGGTGGCATGGGCGCGGATGTCGTGCGCCGCCAGCGACCACACGCCCTCGCCGCGCGCCCGCCCAGCGAGCGAAAGCCCGAGCGGCCCGGGGAACATCTCCGGGAAGAGCGTCAGGACGTCGGCCCGCCAGGTCATGGCGCCGGAATCTCCGCCGGCGGGCGCACATGGACGCGCCGATGGTCGAGATCGACCTCCGGCACCGAAGCGCGGGTGAACGGCACCAGCAAGGGCGCCGCCCCGGGGCGGGCGATCTCGAGACTCGTCCCGGCGCCGTACTCGTGCACCGCCACCACCTCGCCAAGCGCGCCCTCCGGTCCCAGCGCCTCCAGCCCGATCAGGTCGGCGAGGTAGAACTCGTCCGAAGCGGGCGGGGGCAGCGCGGCCCGATCGATGTAGAGGCGGCGATTGGTCAGGCGCTGGGCCGCCGTCCGGTCGGCGACCCGGCGCGGTTCCTCGCCATCGAGCTCGGTGATCTCGGCGATGCCCGCGCCCCGCCAGGCCAACGTGTAGCGCCGCCCCGCTTCGTCGGTCAGCGGCCCGTAGGCGGCGAGTGCGACCGGGTCGGCGGTATAGCTCAGGACATGCACCAGGCCCCGCACGCCGTGCGGACGACCGATCACCCCGAGCATAACCCTCCGCTCCGTCATCGTATCCCTCGCCCCGCGCCGCGTCCGCGCCGCCTCAGCCTGCCGCAGCGGCGGCCTTGGCGCGCTCCTGCGCCTTCTTCTTCGGCGCCGACTGCACCGGCTGCTCGCGGTAGACCGGCGCGGGCGCAAGGCCGGCGGCGCCGAGGAAACGGGCGACCCGCTCGGTCGGCTGCGCGCCCTGGCTCAGCCAGTGCTGCAGCCGCTCGGTGAACAGGCGCACGCGCTCGGCGTGCTCGGCGGGCAGCATCGGGTTGTAGCTGCCGAGCCGCTCCAGGAACCGTCCGTCGCGCGGGGAGCGGCTGTCGGCGACCACGATGTGGTAGTACGGCCGCTTCTTGGCGCCGGCGCGGGCGAGACGGATTTTCAGACTCATGTCGGGAAAGCCTCCTGCAGGGGAAATCGGGTCGGTTCAGCGCCAGGTCTGCTGGCGTCGTCCAGGCATCAGCGCCGCGAGACCGTGGCGCATCAGCCCCTTCTGGCCGAGCTTGTTCATCCGCTTCATCATCGCGGAAATATCGTCGAACTGCTTGAGGAGCCGGTTGACATCGGCAACCGTCACGCCCGAGCCGGCGGCGATGCGGCGCTTGCGGCTGGCCTTGATGATGTCCGGCGCGCGCCGCTCCTTGGGCGTCATCGAGGCGATGATCGCCTCCTGCCGCTTCAGCATCTTGGTGTCGAGCTTGCTCTCGTCGATCTGCCCGGCGAGCTTGCCGGCGCCGGGCAGCATGCCGAGGATCGAGGAAAGGCTGCCCATGCGCGTGATCTGGCGCAGCTGCTTGGCGTAGTCCTCGAGATCGAAGCGGCCCTTCGCCATCTTCGCGGCGAGCTTCTCCGCCTCCTCCTGGTCGATGGTCTCGGCAGCACGCTCGACCAGCCCGACGACATCGCCCATGCCCAGGATGCGGCCGGCGACGCGCTCGGGATGGAACTCCTCGATCGCGTCCAGCTTCTCGCCGACGCCGATGAGCTTGATCGGCGCCCCGGTCACGGCGCGCATGGACAGCGCCGCGCCGCCGCGGGCATCGCCGTCCATCCGCGTCAGCACGATGCCGGTGACGCCGAGCGCTTCGTTGAAGGCCCGCGCGGTGTTCACCGCGTCCTGCCCGGTCATCGCATCGACGACGAGCAGCGTCTCGGCCGGGCTGGTCGCGTCGCGGACGGTCCGGACCTCGTCCATCAGCGCCTGATCGATCGAGAGCCGCCCGGCGGTGTCCAGGATGACCACGTCGTAGCCTTCGCGCCGGCCGGTCTCCATGGCACGGCGCGCGATCTCGACAGGCGTCTGGCCGGCGACGATCGGCAGGCTGGCGACGCCGGCTCGCTCGCCGAGCTGGGCGAGCTGAAGCTGGGCAGCCGGGCGCTGCGTGTCCAGGCTGGCGAGCAGCACCCGGCGGCGCTCGCGCTGGGTCAGGCGCAGCCCGAGCTTGCCGGCGGTGGTGGTCTTGCCCGAGCCCTGCAGCCCGACCATCAGGATCGGCACCGGCGCGGCCGCATTCAGATTGACCGGCACGGCGCCCGCCCCGCCGAGCTGGGCGACGAGCACGTCGTTGACGATCTTGATCACCTGCTGGCCGGGGGTGACGCTCTCGATCACCTCGGCGGAGGCGGCGCGCTCGCGCACCTCGGCGATGAAGGTCTTGACCACCGGCAGGGCGACATCGGCCTCGAGCAGCGCGAGGCGGACTTCGCGCAGCGCCTCGGCGACGTCCGCCTCGTTGAGCGCGCCGCGCCCGCGGAGCCGGTCGAACACGCCGGAGAGCTTGCCGGAGAGACTTTCGAACATCAGGACCCTCAACGCACAGCGCGCCGCTGCGCGAACCCTCGCGGAGCGGCGGCATCCCCGGTGGGGACGCGGTCCTATGCGCGTATCCCGCCGGCCGCGTCAAGCACCGGCAATCGTCCCGCCAGGCCGCGCGATACTTGGCGGCGGCGCGCGAAGCCGCTACCAGACTGCTCGTTCGCCTGGTCGGACTTCCGAGGAGTTGCCATCATGACAGAGGCCAGCCGCGCACGCCCGGCGCCGCCGCCCGAGCCGGGAACCCTCGCCTTCGAGGACGCGCTCGCCGAACTCGAACAGATCGTCAAGACGCTGGAGACCGGCCAGCTGCGGCTGGAGGATGCCATCGGCGCCTACGAGCGTGGCGAGGCGCTGCGCCGGCACTGCGCCGCCAAGCTCGCCGAGGTCGAGGCCCGCGTGGCCGCGATCGTCGAGGCGGGCGGCACGCTCGGCCTTCGCGAACTCGGCTGAGCCCGGCGACAGGATCGCACCATGACCACAGAAGCCCCCCCGCCTCCGAACCCCTCTGGTCCGAACCCCTCTGGCGACCCGCTCGCCGACGCGATGCTCCGTGGCGCGCTGGACTCCGCTGCCGGGCGTGTGGAAGCGGCGCTGGATGCGTTGCTGCCGCTCCCCGAAGGCCCCGAGCTCCGGCTCGTCGAGGCGATGCGCTATGCCGCGCTCGGCGGCGGCAAGCGGCTGCGCGCCTTCCTGGTGCAGGAGAGCGCGGCGCTGTTCGGCGTGAACGACACCTGCGCCGCCCGCGTCGCCGCTGCGGTGGAGATGCTGCACGCCTATTCCCTCGTGCATGACGACCTGCCGGCGATGGACAATGACGATCTGCGCCGCGGCAAGCCGAGCACGCACCGCGCCTTCGACGAGGCGACGGCGATCCTCGCCGGCGATGCGCTGCAAACCCGCGCCTTCGAGGTGTTGGCCGGCGAGGACACGCACTCGGACCCTCTGGCGCGCTGCGAGCTCGTCGCCGCCCTGGCGCTCGCGTCCGGCGCGCGCGGCATGGCCGGCGGCCAGATGATCGACATGCTGGCCGAGGGCCGGTCGCTCTCGCCGCCCGAGGTGACGCGGCTGCAGGCGCTGAAGACCGGGCGGCTGATCCAGTTCAGCGCCGAGGCCGGCGCCATTCTCGGCCGCGCTCCCGCCGCCCGCCGCCAGGCGCTCGCCGGCTATGGCCGGGATCTCGGCGCCGCCTTTCAGATCGCCGACGACCTGCTCGACGCCGAAGGCACCACCGAGGAGACCGGCAAGACCGCCGGCAAGGACGCCGCCGCCGGCAAGGCGACGCTGGTGGCGATGCTCGGACCCGAACGCGCCCGCGCCCAGGCGGAGCGGCTCGCCGCGCAGGCCGCCGACCATCTCGATGGGTTCGGCCCGCGCGCCGACCCGCTGCGCGCGCTCGCCGCCTTCGTGGTGGCGCGCCGCAGCTGAGGCGCGGACCGTGGCCGCGGGCTGCCGCGCCGATCAGCTCCTCGCCGAGCGCGGCCTGGCCGAGAGCCGCACCCGCGCGCAGGCGCTGATCCTCGCCGGGCTGGTCTTCAGCGGCGAGCGGCGCGTGAACAAGCCCGGCGAGATGCTGCCGGCGACCGCGCCACTGGCGGTCCGCGGCGCCGAGCATCCCTGGGTGTCGCGCGGCGGCATCAAGCTCGCCCACGCGCTCGCCGCGTTCGGGCTGTCGCCGGAGGGCCGCGTCGGGCTCGATATCGGCGCCTCGACCGGCGGCTTCACCGACGTGCTGCTGAGCCATGGCGCCAGCCGCGTGCATGCCGTCGATGTCGGGCACGGCCAGCTCGCCTGGAAACTGCGCACGGATCCGCGCGTGATCGTGCACGAGCGGTGTAATGCTCGCCATCTCGCCGCCGAGACGATCGGCGAGCCGGTTGGCGCCCTGGTCTGCGATGCCAGCTTCATCGGGCTGCAGACGGTGCTGCCGGCGCCGCTTGCGCTCTGTGCCCCCGGCGCCTGGGCGGTGGCGCTGATCAAGCCACAATTCGAGGCCGGGCCCGGCGCCGTCGGACGCAAGGGCGTGGTCCGCGACGCTGCCGTACACGAGGCCGTGTGCAGCCGCGTCACCGCCTGGTGGGCCGCGCTGCCAGGCTGGCGCGTGCTAGGCTTGGCCGAGAGCCCGATCACCGGCCCGGAGGGCAACCGGGAATTTCTAGTCGCGGCGGAGCGCGCGGGGCATGGCGCGGCGGAGCGCGCGGGGCATGGCGCGGCGGAGCGCGCGGGGCATGGCGCGCCTACAGCAGCCCCTCGCGACGAAAGCTGAGCCAGCGTCCGTTGCCGATGATGACGTGGTCGTGCAGCACCAGCGCGAGGGCCGCCGCCGCCTCCTTCACCTCCAGGGTCATCGCCACGTCCTCGCGCGAGGGCGAAGGGTCGCCGCTCGGGTGGTTATGGACCAGGATCAGCGCGCTCGCCTGCAGTTCGAGGGCGCGCTTCACCACCTCGCGCGGATAGACCGGGGTGTGGTTGACGGTGCCGCGGGCCTGCATTTCATCGGCCAGGAGCCGGTTGCGGTTGTCCAGGAACAGCACCCGGAACTGCTCGACCCGCTCGCGGGCGAGGGCGGCGGTGAGATATTCGATCAGCCGGTCCCAGTTGGCGAGGAGCGGGCGGTTCACCAGTTCGGCGCGGACCAGGCGCAGCGCGGCGGCCTGCACGGTCTTAAGCGCCGCGGCCCCGGCCTCGCCGAGGCCTTCGATGCCGCGCAGATCCTGCAGCGGCGCGGCGATGGCGGCGGCATAGCTGCCGAAGCGGGTGAGCAGCGCGCGCGCGATCGGCTTGGTATCCCGGCGCGGCAGGGCCAGGAATAGGATCATCTCCAGCATTTCGTGATCGGCCAGCGACTCGGGGCCCGCGGTCAGCAGACGCGCACGCATGCGCGTCCGGTGCCCCTCGGCGCCCGACGGTGTCGCGTGCGGAGCCGGGGCGTCCGGCTCCAGCGGCAACATGCCTGTGGCGTCCGCGAGACCGCGCCTCATGCTCAGACCTCCGGTTGCAGCCGCAGTGTGTCACGCTGCGGCCGGCACCGGAAGATGGTCGGCGCAATCAGCCCGCCGGGGCCGGCACGTCGAGCCCAGCGGGCGAGCGGGTGAACACTTCGCAGCCCTGGTCGGTGACGCCGATCATGTGTTCGAACTGGGCCGAGAGGCTGCGGTCGCGGGTGACGGCGGTCCAGCCGTCATCGAGCACCTTCACCTCCGGCCGGCCGGCATTCACCATCGGCTCGATGGTGAAGAACATCCCCGGCCGCAGTACGAGCCCGGTGCCGGGACGGCCGAAATGCAGCACGTTGGGCGGCTCGTGGAAGCGCAGGCCGATGCCGTGGCCGCAGAAATCGCGCACCACCGAGAAGCGCCTAGCCTCGACGAAGCTCTGGATGGCGTGCCCGACGTCACCGAGCGTGGCGCCGGGGCGGACCACCGCGATGCCGCGCATCAGGGCCTCGTAGGTGGTATCGATCAGCGCCTGGGCACGGCGGCTGGGCGCGCCGGCGACATACATCCGGCTCGAATCGCCGTGCCAGCCGCCGAGCACCACGGTGACGTCGATATTGACGATGTCGCCATCCTCCAGCCGACGCTCGCCGGGAATGCCGTGGCAGACGACATGGTTGATGGAGGTGCAGATCGATTTCGGAAAGCCGCGATAGTTCAGCGGCGCCGGCACCGCGCCATGGGCGAGGATGAACTCGTGGCACAGCGCGTCCAGCGTCCCGGTCGAGACGCCCGGGCGGACATGTTCCCCGATCATGTCCAGCGTCTCGGCGGCGAGCCGCCCGGCCGCGCGCATGGGGACGAAATCCTCGATCCCGTGAATGACAATCGAGCGCGCTTCGGCCCCTCCGTCCATCGCACCCTGCTCCCTGCGGCTTTGCCCTGGCATGAAGGGTAACAGTTGCGCGGTGCGGGCGTCTCGCGCAAGGGCGTCGCCCCGCCGGCGATCGCGGGGCGCCCGCATCGCAGCCCATCGCGCGGCGCAACGGCGCCTCTCGCGCGCCGCGCCGCTGGCGGGCGCTTCAGCTCCGGGCGAGCTGGTGGGTGTGCGGCGTGCGCGTGGCGCAGGTGCTGCAGGGCCGTTCCGCCTGCCCCTTAGCCGCCGCGAACTGCGCCTTGTGCGGCCGGTGCTGGTGCGCGGTGCGCGTCGGCTCCTGCCCGTCGGCCGGGCGCGTGCGCAACGCCGCGAGGCGAACCACGCCGCGCCCCGTGGTGCCGTGACGGGCATGGGCGAGATGCGCGCGCGGCGTGCCGCGCGCGAGCACGGTGGCGGCGTGTGCGCTGGACACCAGAGACGGCACGTGCGCCAGAAGCGGCATCGACCCGGCGGCGGGCTCGGCCACGTTCATCCGCGCGAACCCTTGATCGAGCAGCGCCATCATGTGCGCATCCCGCTCCGGGTTCGTCCCCGCTCCCATGACCACCCCGATCAGCCGCACGTCCCCGCGCGTCGCGCTGGAGACGAGATTGTGGCCCGCGGCCTCGGTGTAGCCGGTCTTGATCCCGTCGGCGCCGACATAGGTCCGCAGCAGGTTGTCGTGGTTGGGGATCATGCGGCCGTGGAAGACGAAGCCGGAGACACTGAAATAGCGGTACTGATCGGGGAAATCCCGAACCAGATGGCGCGCCAGCGCTGCCTGGTCGCGCGCCGTCGTGACCTGTTCCGGATCGGGCAGGCCGGAGGCATTGCGGAAGGTCGTCCGTGTCATGCCGAGGGCGCGGGCGCGCAGCGTCATCATCTGCGCGAAGCGATCCTCGCTGCCGCCGAGTCGTTCGGCCAGGGCAACCGCGGCGTCGTTGGCGGATTTCGTCACCAGGGCGAGGATGGCCTGCTGCACGGTGAGGCGAGTCCCGGGCCGCAGCCCGAGCTTGGAGGGCGCGGCGGCGGCGGCGGCGGCTGAGACCGGCACCGGGGCATCGAGTGCCAGTCGGCGGTCGCGCAGCGCCTCGAACGTCATGTACAGCGTCATCATCTTGGTCAGGCTGGCCGGGTAGCGCGGCGCGTCCGGGTTGGCGGCCGAGAGAATCGAGCCGGACCCGGCGTCGATCACCATCGAACTGTACCGGTCCGACCCGATCTGCGCCCGCGCCGGACCCGCGACGAAGATGACGCACCCCAGCAGAACGGCCAGCAGCGGCGAAAAGGGGCGAATCCAAGAGCGCAACCTGGGCGCGAACAACGGCAAGGCGGCTTGCGGCGAACCCAGATTCATGCCCTTCAACCCTATGCGATTGCGTCGCCTGATCCTATCTCCGCCCGGCTCGGTTGTCCAGACGAAACCTCATGCCTATGAATGGGTTAACGAGGGGAGTTATGGGCGCACGCTACGGCGGTGGCGCAAGCCTCGGAATCACTAAATTGTGCGCCGCACAAATTCTGCTTGACACCTGGGCTCGGTGATCTATCTACCCCAGTGTGTTGCAGTGCAGCAAAGCGGCGGACTAAAGGGGATGGCCGGCTGGCATCCTGTTCGGCTCCATCCCGCGACCAACGCCGCACTGCACGACAGAGGAGACAGATCGTGACGAGCAAAGTGAAGGCATTGCCCGCGACCGCGGCAACTCGCGATGCCGAACCGACGCCGACCCCCGGCACCGACGTCACCGTCGTGCGGGGCGGAGCGAAGAACAAGCCGACAGAAACCAGGAGTGAGGTCGTTATGCAGAGTGGAATCGAGGCCGTTCAGGGTCAGGTGCAGCAGCAGGTGGAGAAGGCCATGAAGACCGCGGAAGAGCTGTTCGCGTTCAATCAGGGCAATCTCGAGGCCGTCGTCAAGTCCGGCCAGATCTGGTTCGCCGGCGTGCAGGACCTTTCCAAGCAGTTCGCTGCCAACGCCCAGGCGCAGTTCGAGGAGACCGTGTCGGCGTTCAAGACGCTGGCCACGGTGAAGTCCCTGAAGGAAGCGGTCGACCTGCAGAGCACGCTGGCGCGTTCGGCGCTGGAGAAGTCGATGTCGGAGACCGGCCGCCTCAGCGACGCCTCCTTCAAGCTCGCCGAGCAGACCGTTGCGCCGATCGCCGCGCGCGTGACCCTCGCGGTCGAGAAGTTCTCCCACGCCGTCTGAGCCGGAACCGGCGGCACCTGGCACGCCTGCCGCCGGACCCGACCGAACCGACGCCCGGGATGGCTCATCCCGGGCGTCGCGCGTTTCAGGCCCCTCACCACCTCGGGCCGCCTCCGGCCGCCCCCAAGGGTCCACACCCCCGAAGGGTCCGCAGCGGGGGCTTTCCCCGGCGGGCCGGGTTCCGATATTCTGTCCCAGGCTGTTCGGCGGTGACGCCGGACCGGTCCGTAACCCGGACGGCGATGGGGCGGTGCGCCGCCAGGATGTAAAGTACGAACGATGAGCGACAGCGACAAGCGCGGCGGCGGCGACGGGCCGGTGACCGGGGTGGTGGTCAAGGCCCGACCGAAGACCCGCAAGCCCTCAATGTACAAAGTGCTGATGCTGAACGACGACTACACGCCGATGGAGTTCGTCGTCCACGTGCTCGAGCGCTTTTTCCAGAAGACGCGCGAGGAAGCCACCCGCATCATGCTCCACGTCCACCGCCGCGGCGTCGGGGTGTGCGGCGTCTATACCTACGAGGTCGCCGAGAGCAAGGTGACACAGGTGATGGATCTGGCACGCCAGAACCAGCACCCGTTGCAATGCACGATCGAGAAGGAATAGGCTCGATCGACGCCGTGCAGCGGGCGCGGCGGAGCCGACCGGGATACGGCGAAAAATTCTCGCCGCGCTACACTTCGGAAAGCAGACAGATGCACACTGCCTCCGATGCGCCCATATGCGTAGCGTGGGCCTTGGCCGGGGGTGGTTCCGTAGACCGGCGCCGACCGGGTGAGCCGGACAGGCGGTGGCGGGTGTCGTCGCGCCGCAAGCGGGATTGACCGAGCGGCGTCCACCCGCGCCGAAGATGTAGTGCGGTATTTTTGAGGAGCGGTGTCGAGCCCATGCTGTCGCGAAACCTGGAACAGACGCTCCATCGTTCCCTCGGCTTCGCCGCCGATCGGCGCCATGAATATGCGACGCTCGAGCATCTCCTCCTCGGCCTCACCGAGGACGCGGACGCCGCCACCGTGCTGCGCGCCTGCGGCGTCGATCTAGACAAGCTGCGCGGCGACCTCACCGAGTTCCTCGACAAGGACCTCGCCGGCCTGCGCACCGACCGGCCCGGCGATCCCAAGCCCACGGCGGGCTTCCAGCGCGTCGTCCAACGCGCTGCGATCCATGTCCAATCCTCCGGGCGCGACGAGGTGACCGGCGCCAATGTCCTCGTCGCCCTGTTCAGCGAGCGCGAGAGCCACGCCGTCTATTTCCTGCAGCTGCAGGACATGACCCGGCTGGATGCGGTGAACTTCATCAGCCACGGCATCGCCAAGGCGCCCGGGCGCTCGGTCCAGCGCCCCGTCCAGGGCGCCACCAGCCAGAACCCGGAGACCCCGAGCGAGACCGAGCGCGAGGAAAAGCACGCCCGCCGCGGCCAGGACGCGCTCGGCACCTATTGCGTCAACCTCAACAAGAAGGCGCTCGCCGGCAAGATCGATCCGCTCATCGGCCGCGAGACCGAGATCGAGCGCACCATCCAGATTCTCTGCCGGCGCACCAAGAACAACCCGCTCTATGTCGGCGACCCCGGCGTCGGCAAGACGGCGATCGCCGAGGGTCTGGCCAAGCGCATCGTCGAGGGCGACGTTCCCGAGGTGCTGGCCAAATCGACCATCTTCGCCCTCGACATGGGCGCCCTCCTGGCCGGCACCCGCTATCGCGGCGATTTCGAGGAGCGGCTGAAGGCGGTGGTCACCGAGCTCGAAAACCAGCCCGGCGCGATCCTGTTCATCGACGAGATCCACACCGTGATCGGCGCCGGCGCCACCTCGGGCGGGGCGATGGACGCCTCCAACCTGCTCAAGCCGGCGCTGGCCTCGGGCAATCTGCGCTGCATCGGCAGCACGACCTACAAGGAATTCCGCAACTATTTCGAGAAGGACCGCGCCCTGGTCCGGCGCTTCCAGAAGATCGACGTCAACGAGCCGTCGGTCGAGGATTCGGTCCTGATCCTGCGCGGCCTCAAGACGAATTACGAGAAGCACCACAAGGTGCGCTACACCGAGGAGGCCATCCGCGCCGCGGTGGAACTCTCGGCCAAATACATCCACGACCGCAAGCTGCCCGACAAGGCGATCGACGTCATCGACGAGGTCGGCGCCTCGCGCATGCTCCTGCCCGAGAACAAGCGGCGCAAGACGGTGACGCTGCGCGATGTCGAGGAGATCGTCGCCAAGATCGCCCGCATCCCACCCAAGTCCGTCTCCGCCGATGACAAGGAAACGCTGCGCAACCTCGAGCGCGATCTGCGCGCCATGGTGTTCGGCCAGGACAAGGCGATCGAGGCCCTCGCGGCGGCGATCAAACTCTCCCGCGCCGGGCTGCGCGATGCCGAGAAGCCGATCGGCAACTATCTGTTTTCGGGGCCGACCGGCGTCGGCAAGACCGAGGTCGCCCGCCAGCTCGCCAAGACGCTCGGCATCGAGCTGATCCGGTTCGATATGAGCGAATACATGGAGCGCCACTCGGTCTCGCGGCTGATCGGCGCGCCGCCCGGCTATGTCGGGTTCGACCAGGGCGGCCTGCTCACCGACGCCATCGACCAGCACCCGCACGCGGTGCTGCTGCTCGACGAGATCGAGAAGGCCCACACCGACCTGTTCAACATCCTGCTGCAGGTCATGGATCACGGCAAACTCACCGACCACAACGGCAAGTCGGTCGATTTCCGCAATGTGATCCTGATCATGACCACCAATGCCGGCGCCTCGGACCTCGCCAAGGAGGCGATCGGCTTCGGCCGCGAAACGCGCGAAGGCGAGGACGAGGATGCGATCAAGCGCCTCTTCACCCCCGAGTTCCGCAACAGGCTCGATGCCACCATCGCGTTCGCCGCGCTGACCCCGGAGATCGTCGCCCGTGTCGTCGAGAAGTTCGTCATGCAGCTGGAGGCCCAGCTCGCCGACCGCAACGTCACCATCGAGCTGTCGTCCGCGGCCAAGGAGTGGCTGGCCGAGCGCGGCTATGACCGGCTCTACGGCGCCCGTCCGCTGGCGCGCGTCATCCAGGAGACGATCAAGAAGCCGCTGGCCGAGGAGCTGCTGTTCGGCCGGCTCGCCAAGGGCGGCGCCGTCAAGGTCGGGCTGAAGGATGGCACGCTGGATTTCGAGTTCATCGAGCCGAGCGTCCCCGCGCTGCCACGTCCCGATGGCGAGGACGGCGGTTCGGAACGGGAAGCCGAAATCGCCGGCTGACCGCTATCCGGCCCCCGCCGCCTGAGCCAGCCCCGGGCGGCTATCCGGTCAGTGCCGCGCGTACCGCGGCGCAGACCGCCTCGCCGGCCGAATCTGTCAGATCGGGATGGATCGGCAGCGCGAGGATGCGCTCGGCGAGGCTCTCGGAAACCGGCAGCGCCGCGCCGTCATGGTGCGGCAGATAGGCCGGCTGGCGGTGCAGCGGACGCGGGTAGTAGATCGCGCTCGGCACCCCCCGCGCGCGCAACCCTTCCTGCAGCCGCGCCCGAGTTGCCGCGTCCGCCACCAGAACGGCGTAGATCGCCCAGGCGCTGGTGGCGTTCGGCACGCGGGCGGGAATTTCGACCAGGCCCGCCAGGCAGGAATCGTAGCGGCGTGCGACGCGCTCCCGCGCCGCCATGTCCGCCTCGAACACATCGAGCTTCGCCAGCAGCACCGCTGCCTGCAGCGTGTCGAGCCGGCCATTCATGCCGGTGCGCAGCACCTCGTAGCGCGTAGCCCCCTCGCCGTGGCTGCGCAGGCTGCGATAGAGCGCGGCCCGGGCATCGTCCTCGGTGAACAGCGCGCCGCCATCGCCATAGGCGCCGAGCGGCTTGGAGGGGAAGAAGCTGACGGCCGTCGCCGCCGCCATCCGTCCCAGCCGCTCGCCATGCAGGCTGGCGCCGAAGCTCTGTGCGCAATCATCGAGGGTAAACAGCCCCTCCGCCGCGGCGATGCGGCGGAGCGCCGGCCAGTCCGCGGGCTGGCCGAACAGATCGACGCCGATCAGCGCCCGCGGCCGCAGCCGCCCGGCGCGCCGGACCTCGGCGATGCGCAGCGCCAGATGGGCCGGGTCGATCTGAAAGGTGGCGGGATCGACATCGACGAACACCGGTGTCGCGCCGAGCACCAGCGGCACCTCGGCGGTGGCGGTGTAGGTGAAGGCGGGCAGGAACACCGCGTCGCCACGGCCGATGCCCTCGGCCATCAGCGCGATCTGCAGCGCGTCGGTGCCGGAGCTGACGCCGACGCAGTGGCGCGCGCCGCAGAACGCCGCCAGGCGATGCTCCAGCTCGGTGACTTCCGGGCCGAGGATGAACTGGCCATGCGCCAGCACCGCCGCCAATCGGGCCGACAGGCCCGGCTCCAGGCGCCGCTGCTGGGCGGCCAGATCGAGGAACGCAATCGGCGGCGCGGGCTCGGTCATGCGTGTCATCATCCCTTGGCCGGCGCGGCCGCACCGCCGGCGTTGTGCTCGAATTCCGGCACCAACCGCGCCAGCGTCGCCAGTGCCTGGCGCTCCTGCAAGGCGCGGCAGGACGCAGCGATCTCATCGATGGCACGCCCGACGATGGCCGGGTCCGCGGTGCGCGGCGTTGCCATCAGCAGCCCCGGTGTGCCGGTCGGGGCCGGCGGCTCGCGGCCGTGGAAGAGCTCCTCATAGAGTTTTTCGCCGGGGCGCAGACCGGTGAAGCGGATCTCGACGTCGATCTCCGGCCGGAGCCCGGCGAGCCGGATCATCTGCCGCGCCAGATCGACGATTTTCACCGGCTCGCCCATGTCGAGCACGAAAATCCCGCCCTCGCGCGCGCCAGGCAGCGCCGCCTCGCCGGCGCCGAGCACGCTGGCCTGCAGGACCAGCCCGACGGCTTCGCGCACGGTCATGAAATAGCGCTGCATGTCGGGATGGGTCACGGTCAGCGGCCCGCCGCGCTCGAGCTGGCGTTGGAACAGCGGCACCACCGATCCGGTGCTGCCGAGCACGTTGCCGAAGCGGACGGTGACGCAGCGCATGCCGGACCCGGCGGTGCGCGCGGCGATGTCGAGCGCCTGACAATACATTTCCGCGAGGCGCTTGGAGGCGCCCATCAGGCTGGTCGGGTTCACCGCCTTGTCGGTGGAGATCAGCACCATCGCCAGCGCCCCGGCGGCGCGCGCCGCATCCGCGACATGGCGGGTGCCGGCGGCGTTGGTCAGCAGCCCTTCGAGCGGGTTCGCCTCGACCATCGGCACGTGCTTGAGCGCGGCGGCGTGGAACACGAGTTCGGGCCGCACCTCCTGAAAGATCGCCCGCAGCCGGGATTCGTCGCGGATATCGGCGATGATGGCGCGGCGGCGCACCTGCGGGTGGCTCTCCGACAGTTCCAGGTCGATCTGCCACAGCGCGTATTCGCCGTTGTCGAGCAGCACCAGCATCTCCGGCCCCAGCGCCGCGGCCTGGCGGGCCAGCTCCGAGCCGATGGTGCCGCCAGCCCCGGTGACCAGCACGCGCCGTCCCTGCACCAGGCGAGCCATCGCCTCGCGATCCAGCGGCACCTGCGGGCGGTTGAGCAGATCCTCGATCATCACGTTGCGCAGCTGGATGCCGCCCGGTTCGGCGCCGCCGCGGCGCTGCGGCGGATGCAACGCGGTCGGCCGCGGCGCCCGCCGCACGGCCACGCCCTCGCGGTCCGCGGCCTCCAGCAGACGCGCGAGATCGGCGCCCGAAAGCTCGGCGGTCACCACCAGCAGGCCGGGCAGGCGCCCTTCGGCCCTTAGCCGCGCCAGAACCGCGCCCACCTCGGCCAGTGTGCCGAGGATCGGCTGGCCCTGGATGCGTCGGCCCGGCTGGCGTGTGGACAGAGCGATCACGCCGCTCACCCTGAGCCCGGCGCCGGGCTCGTCGGCGAGCGCTCGCAGAAACAGGTCCGTGCCCTCCTCGGCGCCGACCAGCAGCGCCGCCGATAGCTCGGCGTCCCCGGCGCCGCGCCCAGCGCGGCGGCGCTGGCTCAGCCGGTAGGCCACGCGGGGGATGCCGAGCAGGACCAGGAGGGCGAGCGCGTGCACCGCCGGGAAGCTCGGGCTGGGCAATGGCAGTCCCGCCAGCGTCAACGCCAGCGCGAACAGACCGGCCCCGCCGAGGCTGGCGCCGGCGACGCTGAGCAGATCGCCGATGCCGGCGAAGCGCCAGTACTGCGTCGAGAGCCGGAACGGCAAGCCGCCGGCGAGCAGCGCCGCGGCGCCGAGGGCGAGCGGCCAGACGGGGTGCAGGATGCCGCCCTCCGGGCTCGCCAGCCAGCGGGCCAGCGGCACGGCGAGCGCGGCCAATGTCCCGTCGAACAGGACATTGAGGGCGATTCGGGAAACCGAGCGACGGCTGGCCATGTCCGCCCCCTATAGCGCGTTGGGCGGCAAAGGCCAGCGCCGGCCGCGGCGGACCGGGTTGTCCGCGGCGCCGGCTTCGGCCATGGTCGGCCGCCCCGCGCCGGAGCCATCGCCTTGACGCTGCTCGCCTTCCTCCGCCACATCGCCTTCCTCACCGCGCTCGCGCTGGTCTCCGCCGGCTGCGTGCGGATGATGATCGCGGCCCGCGTGCTGGACCATCCGAATGCGCGCAAGGCGCATGCGAACCCGATCCCGAAGGGCGGCGGTGTCGGAGTGGTGGTGGCGTTCATGATCGGCATCGCGGTGCTCTACCGCTTCGCCGCCTTCTCCCGCCTCGCCGACCCGTATTTCCGCGGTGTCATCCTCGCCTCGGCGGCGATCGCCCTGGTCGCCATGCTCGATGATCTCCGGGACTGGCCATTCACCGTGAAGCTCGGCGCGCAGATCCTCGCGGCGCTGATGGCGATCGGCAGCGGGCTGTTCGTGCGCGTCTACCGCCTGCCCTATTTCGGCCCGGTCGATCTCGGCTGGTTCGGCGCCCTGGCCACGCTGGCATGGGTGCTCTTCGCCACCAACGCGATGAATTTCATCGACGGGCTGAACGGGCTCGCCTCCGGGGTGGCCTTGATCGCGGCTTTGTTCCTCGCCGGGATCGCCGCCAGCCAGGGCGGCTGGTTCGTCTATTTCGCCGCCCTGCTCCTGGCCGCGGGGCTGGCCGGATTCCTGCCGTTCAACTTTCCCCGCGCGCGCATTTTCATGGGCGACGTCGGCAGCCAGTTCTGCGGCTTCGTGCTGGCGACGCTGGGCGTGGCGGCGAGCCGGTTCGAGCAGGTGGAGATGTCCTTCGTTCTGGTGCCCATGCTGCTGGCCGGCGTGCTGTTCGATGTCGCCTTCACGTTGCTGCGCCGAACGCTCGCCGGGGAACGGATCACCGAGGCGCACCGTGGCCATCTCTACCAACTCGCCCACCGCAGCGGCATGGATGCGCGCGTGGTGACGCTCGTGCACTGGGGCTTTGTCGCGTTCGGCGGGCTCTGCGCCGTCGGGTTCGTCGACGCCGGCACGGAAGGCAAGGTCGCCTTCCTGCTCCTGCCGCTGCTGCCGCAACTGCTCTGGCTGGCCTATGTCGGCGCCCGCTGGCGCCAGACCCGCGCCGCGCAGCACGAGGGACAGACGGCGGCCTGACGAGCGGCCCGGCCTGCGCCGGGCGCCTTCTCAGCCGTGCGCCGCCTTCCGCGCCGCTTCGGGCGTCCCGCGCTTCGCCGGCGCGCCGGCCTCGGCCATGATCGCACGCAGGTCGCGCAGGAACGCCGTGCCCTTCAGCGTGCGCTGAACCAGGACGCTGCGGCGATCGAGCGGGTCCACCTTGCGCCGCGCCAGATCGAGATCCCCGAGCCGATCCAACGCACGGGTGATCGCCGGCTTCGAAACGTTAAGCTCGGCCGCCAGGCCCCGAACCGTGTGCGAGCCATCCTGCAGATAGCAGGTCAGGAAAACCCCGAGCTGCCGCGCCGAGAGGTCCGGACCATCCTTCCGCACCAGTGCAACGATGGTATCGCGGAGGATGGTTACGAGATGTTCATTAGCCGGTGACGTCACCATCAGTCTGTCCCTTTCCTGCAACGCCGGCTCACCGCCGCGCATCACCCACCTGGTTGCCTGAACCCTGGCCGCCGGAAGCGCGCGGCGAGCGCGGCAAACAGCGCCCGCATCGCCTGCGCCTCGCCCCCCTCGGGTCGTCCCGGCCGCGCCTGATCGTTCCAGGCGTAGAGGTCGAGGTGCGCCCATGACAGTCCGGCGACAACGAAACGACGCAGGAATAACCCGCCGACGATCGCTCCGGCATAGGTTTTTCCTGAAATGTTGTTTAAGTGGGCGACAGGACTGTCGAGCCACTGATCGTACCCGTCCCAGAGCGGCAGGCGCCACAGCGGGTCATGAACCGCCTGCCCGGCGGCCAGCAGGTCCGCGGCAAGCGCGTCATTGGTACAGAACAGTGCCGGCAGATCCGGCCCCAGCGCCGCCCGCGCCGCCCCGGTCAGCGTTGCGCAGTCGATCAGCACGTCCGGCTTCTCCTCGCCGGCCTCGGTCAGAAGATCCGCCAGCACGAGCCGCCCCTCCGCATCCGTGTCGCCGACCTCCACGGAGATCCCGGCGCGGGTGCGCAGGATGTCCAGCGGGCGCATCGCCGCGCCGGAGACGCTGTTCTCCACACAGCCGACGCGCAGCGCCAGCCGCACCGGCAGGTCGGCGGTCATGATCATCCGCGCGAGGCCCAGCAGCGTCGCCGCGCCGCCCATGTCCTTCTTCATCCGCTGCATGGCCGACGGCGGCTTGAGGTCATAGCCGCCCGAATCGAACACGACGCCCTTGCCGCAGAGCGAGACGAGGGGCGACTCGACGCCGGTGCCGCTGCCGGCCCAGCGCAGCACGGCGACCACCGGCGCGCGCGCCGAGCCCCGACCCACCGCCGCCAGCGCCGGATAGGCCGCTTCCAGCGCGCCGCCACGGACCAGACGGCAGGCCGCGCCGTGACGAGCCGCGAGCGAGGCGACCGCGTCGGCCAGTTCCTCCGGGCCGAGATGATTGGCCGGCGTGTTGATCAGGTCGCGCACCATCCACACGGCGCGCGCCGTGGCCAGCGCCGGCTCGCTGCCCGCCGGCGGGACGAGCCGGGCCGGCGCCCGGCGCGCCGGCTTGAATGCAGTGAAGCGGTAAGCGCCGAGGCAGAAGCCGAGCGTGGCGGTCGCGGGCTCGAAATCACCCGGGACGAGGCGCCAGACGCTGCCTTCGGGCAGCTTCCATGCGAGGTCGCCGAAGACGTGCGGGGACCAGTCCTCGCCGAGGCCGAGCGCGGCAGCGGCGAGCCCGTCGGGCCCCGGAATCAGCGCCAGTTCGCCCGCCTTGGCGCCGAAGCCGATCGCAGCGAGAAAACGCGCCGCCGGCTCCGGCAGGGTTGCCAGCCAAGTGGCGAGTGCCCCCGGGCGCACCGCGTGCACCGCCAGCGCCGCGTCATTCTCCGCGGCCAGGCATGCCGCCAGACCATCCGCTTCCCGATCCACCATCGCCACCCCTTCCTCTCGCCGCGCGCCGATCGGCGCGGCCGGTGGCAGCGAGGGTAGCGGCCCTCAGCCGGCCGCCGCGAGCCCCTTTTCCATGTACGTGGCGATCGCGGCTGCGAATCGGGCTGGATCCTCGGGCGCATCGCCCTCCTGCAGCCGGGCGAGGTCGAGCAGCAGCCGCGCCGGTCCGGCCAGGGCGTCCGCATCCTCGGCGCGGGCGGCGAGCGCGCGGATCAGCCCATGCCGCGGATTGATCTCCAAGACCGGCGCCGGCAGCGTCCCGCCACGGCCGGAGCGGCGCAACAGGCGCTGCATGTGCAGGTCCGGCCCGCGGGCGGCCGCGGCGAGCATCACCGCGCTCTCGCTGAGCAGCGGGCTCGTGCGCACTTCACTCACCGCATCGCCGAGCGCGGTCCGCAGCGCCGCGGTCAGCGCGGCGATGTCCTCGCCGTCCGACGGGGGTTCGTCCACGGCGCCGAGCTTGGCGAGGTCCCCGCCAGCCTGCGCGGCACGGCGGATCGGCTTGCCGTCGAAGCGGGTGAAGCGGTCGGGCCAGAAGGCATCGATCGGATCCTCGAGCAGCAGCACTTCCACGCCGCGCGCCCGGAACCCTTCCAGCACCGGCGCATGCCGCAGCCGCACCGCATCCTCTCCCGCCAGCACGTAGATCGCCTCCTGGCCCGGAACCATGCGCCCGACATACTCGGCGAGCGAGGTCCAGCCCTCGACGGCGGAGGAACGGAAGCGGGCGATCGCGGCGACCTCGTCCTGGTGGTCGTGGTCGTCCCACAGCGCCTCCTTCATCACTGCGCCGAAATTCTCCCAGAACCGGAGATAGCCCGAGTCGGGATCCGCGGCGCGGGTCTTGAGCTCGGTCAGCACGCGGTTGGTCACCGCCTTGCGGATGCGCGCCAGCACCGGCGTCGATTGCAGCATCTCGCGCGAGACGTTGAGCGGCAGATCCTCGGTATCGACGACACCCTCGACGAAGCGCAGCCAGGCCGGCAGCACGTCGGCGCGGTCGGTGATGAACATCCGCCGCACATGCAGCCGCACGCGCGAGGCGCGCTCCTCCTCCGTCGGCTGCAGCGGCCGCTCCTCGGGCAGGAACAGCATGGCATGGAACTCCAGCGCGCCCTCGGCCTTCCAGTGCAGCCGCGCCCAGGGCGAGCCGAACAGATGGCCGAGATGGCGGTAGAACTCCGCCGCCTGCTCGTCGCTCACCTCGCCCTTGGGCTTGCGCCACAGCGCCGTGCCCTCGTTCGCCGCCACCTCCTTGCCGTCGCGCAGGATGACGATGGGCAGGGTGATGTGGTCGGCCCATTTGCGCACGACCGTCTCGATCCGCCAGGCGTCGAGGAACTCGCCGGCGTCGGGCTTGAGGTGCAACACCACGTCGCTCCCCGCCTCCTCGCGCGTGGCCGGTGCCACCTCGAACCGGCCACGGCCGTCCGAGGACCAGCGGAACGCATGGTCGGCGCCGGCCCGGCGGGAGACGACCTCGACGCGGTCGGCGACCATGAAGGCGGAGTAGAAGCCGACGCCGAACTGGCCGATGAGCGCGGTGCGCTCCTCGGCGTCCTTGCTGCCGAGCGCGGCGGCGAAAGCCTGGGTGCCGGAGCGGGCGATGGTGCCGAGATGCTCGATCAGCTCGGCGCGGCTCATACCGATGCCCGAGTCGCTGATGGTCAGCGTGCGCGCCGCTTCGTCCGGTACGATGCGGATCTTGGACTCGGTCGGCGGCGTCAGCGCGGCGTCGGTCAGCGACTCGATGCGGCGACGGTCGGCGGCGTCGGCGGCATTGGCCACCAGTTCACGCAGGAATATCTCGCGATCCGAGTAGAGCGCATGCACGACGAGGTCGAGCAGGCGGCCTACCTCGGCGGAGAAATCAAGCGTTTCCGTGCCCTGCTCGGGCGCCGTTGCGGTCTCGGTCATGGTCTCCTCGGTCTCCTTC
>DAIDKZ010000105.1 GCA_027449745.1 Acetobacteraceae bacterium
CATCGAGCCCGGCACGGGCGGATGGATCCTTGAGGATCGCCTGCAGCGTGCCGCCCTCGACAAACTCCATCACCAGAGAGGGCGCGGCGAGCTCGTCCAACACGTCGTGCACGGCGACGATGGCCGGGTGGTTGCAACGCCCCGCCGCCTGCGCCTCCTGGCGGAAGCGCTGGAGATATTCGGCCCGCAGCGGCGCATCCAGATGGTCGACGCGCACCGCCTTGATCGCCACCAGCCGGTCGATCACCGGGTCGTGCGCCTTGTAGACGACCCCCATCGCGCCGACGCCGAGCACGGCGAGCGGGCGGTAGCGGCCGATCGTGGCGGGCAGCGGCGCGGTGCTCATGGCCGCCTCCGGGCGCGGGGGCGGCGCGTGGTCAGCGCTCCAGCAGGCGCATGGCGCTGTCCAGGCTGCGCCGCATGCGGTTGAAGGCGGCGGCCAGGATGGCTATTTCGTCGCTGCCCCGGCGCTCGTATTCCTCGACGTTGGTCTCGCCGAGGCTGACCGCGTTGGCGATGCGTGCAAGCCGCACCGCCGGACGGATCACGGTGAAGTGCAGCAGAACGTTGAGAATGACCAGCACGAGCACGAACATGCCGCCCAGCACGGCCATGAAGGCGAAGAAAGCCGAACGTGCGTCGGCCATCGCCACCGCCATCGGCACGGAGACCACCTGCGCGCCGACGATGTCGTTGAGGTGCCAGCCAAAGCCGTTGGCGCTGCCATAGGTCTGCACCATCGCCGCCGGCGCGCGCGCGGGTTCGCTGTGGCATTCGAGGCATTGCGCGTCATGCACGGCGATCGGGCGGGCGAGGCTGAGCGATGGGCCGGTCGGCGTGTCGCGCTCGCCGACGATTTCGGTCTCGCCCGGATGGTTGCGGAAATCGTTGATCAGGTCGGCTTCCCAATCCGCCGGCCGGTCCGCCGGATTGGTCGGGTTCAGCGTCGGCTCGCGGTAGCTGTAATCGGCGAAATTCTTCTGCACCGCCTTGAACGTGGTCTGGGCGGCGAAGGAGGGAACGGTGACGGCGAGGAAGCGCCCGTTGAGCTGCGGCGGCGTCACCGGGGCGATCAGCTTGTCCGTGTAGCTGCGCACGGCATTGGCCGCGCTCATCATGATGCGCGCATTCTGCAGCACCTGCTCGCGCGCATTGGCGAGGAACAGGTCCTGCAGCAGTGCGCCGGCGGCGGCGAAGCCGATGAGAAAGGCGGCGATCACCGCCAGGTTGAATTTCGCCCGCAATCTCATGGCAGCCGATGCACCTGTTGCGTTCCCTCGGCCGGCCGCGAGGGCGCCGGCGGCGATCGGCCGGGGAGGACCGCGGCACCGATCCCGCAACGTTAGCAACAACGGCCAACCGCGACAACGACGGTGCGGTTGCAGCGCGGGCCGGACGGGGCCACTCTCGCCATCCGGCCGGCAGCGGGTGAGGGGGCATGGGCGTAGAGTTCGATCGCCGCAGCGAGGATCTCGGCAACATCGTCGAGCTCGGGCATATCAACACGCGCGTGCCGGACCAGTATCCGGCGACGCTGTTCTATGTCACCGCCCTCGGCCTCACCCGCGACCCGTATCTGATGACCGGCATCACCAACATGTGGGTGAATGTCGGGCGCAGCCAGTTCCATCTGCCGCGCGGCGCGGCGCAAATGCTGGGCGGGCGCGTCGGGTTGGTGGTGCCGGACCGTGCGGCGCTGCTCGAACGCCTGGCCGCGGCGCGCGAGCCGCTCGCCGGCAGTGCCTTCGCCTTCCGCGAGGCGGAGGGGTTCGTCGAGGCGATCTCGCCCTGGGGCAATGTCATCCGCCTGCACGCGCCCGGCCCGGAATTCGGCCGCGTGACGCTGGGCATGGCCTATGTCGAACTCGACGTGGCGCCGGGCACGACCGAGGCGATCGCCGCCTTCTACCGCGAGGTCCTGCACGCGCCGGCCGAGCCGGGGGCGGACGGCGAGGGGCGCTTCGTCCGCGTGCTCGCGGGCATCGATCAATATCTGGTCTATCGCGAGACCGAGCGGCCGGTCCCGCCCTATGACGGGGCGCACGTGCAGATCACGCTGGTGGATTTTTCCGGCCCGCACCGCCGCCTCGCCGAGCGCGGCCTGATCACCGAGGAGAGCGACGCGCACCAGTACCGGTTCGAAACGCTGGTCGACCCGCGTGACGGCCGGGCCCTGGCGCGGTTCGAGCACGAGGTTCGCAGCCTGCGCCACCCGCTCTATGCGCGTCCACTGGTCAACCGCAATCCGTTCCAGACCAACCGGCGCTTCGCCCCGGGCCACGAGGAATGGCCCTGGGCGATGGCGCCGGAGGCCTGAGCCGCCGGGGTCCGCTCAGCTGCTGATGATGGCGCTGGCGGGCAGGCTGGAGAGGCCGAGCAGGGTGATGCGGGTGGCGTCGGGCAGCACCAGGGCGGTGCTGCCGGCGGCGCTGCCGGCGCTGGCGAGCACGCTTTGTGCCGCTCCGGCGCCGTAGCCCTGCAGTGAGATCTGGTCGATCGCCGGGTTGAATCCCTCGATCACCGTCGCGCCGCCCGCCTGGCCGGCGACGAAGCCAATAATCTCGGGTCCGCTGCCGGCGAAGATCAGCGACTGCCCGGCCGAGGCCTGGACATATTCGCTCGCGCTGCCGCCGAACAGGAGATCGTTGCCTGGGCCGGTGAAGATCGCCTCGTTGCCCGCCGTGCCGCCCGCGATCGTGGCGTTGCCGCCACCGGCGACCAATGTCTCGTTGCCGGTGCCGCCGACGAGGAGGTCGTGGGCCGCGGTCGCCGCCCCGGCCAGCGTCTCGTTGCCCGGCCCGCCGACCAGCACATCCCCGCCGGCGGGGCCGGAATAGAGCTGGTCGCCGCTGGCCCCGCCCTGCAGCGTCGCGGCCCCGGCGCCGGCCTGGAGCAGCGAGTTGCCGCCGGCCCCGCCGATGAAATAGCCGCCGCCGGCGCCGCCATAGACCGTGAGGCTGCCGTTTCCGCCATTGGCCGAGACGCTGCCGTCGGCGCCGAACACGGTGCTGGCCCCGGAGCCGCCGATAAAGGTGAGCGCGCCGGCGCTGCCCTGCACCAGATCGCCCACCGTGGCGGCAATGGAGGCGTCGCCGACGCCCGCCTGGATGGTATCGGCGCCGCCGGAATAGACCACGTCCTGGCCGCTGCCGAGCACGATCAGGCTGGTGCCGGCGATCGTGTTCACGGTGTCGTTGCCGTAGGTGGCGTCGATCGTGTTGCTGCCGCCGGCGAAGTAGAAATACCAGCTCTGCGGCACCATCGTGCCCTGGGCGGTGGCGAGCGGCTGGGTGTAGACCGCGTTGGTGCCGCCGCCCACGGCCAGTTCGCCGCTCGGCGCGGCGAGGTCGAGCGTCAGCCCGCCGGTGCCGCTGATGATGTCCTGATAGGTCGGGCTGGCGTCGCCGATGGTGATCGGCACCGGCGAGGCGTTGACCGTGGCGAACACGTCGGATGTGCCGATGAACAGCGGCGTGCCGGCCGGGTCCGAGGCCAGATTGACGAACAGGACCGTGGGTTGCCCGCCCGTGTCGAGGCCCTGCGCGATCTGCGCCGGATCGTTGACCAGGTAGGCGATTCGCTGGCCGGGATAGGCGTTCTCGATCGGGTTCACGAAGCTGGTCTGGACGAAGCTGATCGAGCCGGCGGGGAAGGGAACCTCGAATGGCGTTGGCATGCCATCCGGCACAGCGAGATAGGACGTCGAAACGGACATGGGGCACCTCCACCTCTCGGATGGGGGCAGGCGGGGAAGTGCGCAAGCGGGGCGCCGATTAAGCTTCGGTCAGATCGACTCGGTCGACTGGTATCCGGCGCATTGACATACCGTTTTCCGTGTGCAACGCTTTATGAAATCGCTTTCAAGTTGCGCGGACGGCCGAGTCCTCTTGAGTCTCAAAAGGTCCGGCGCGGTGCAACGCGCAGTCCGCGGAATGGGAGGCCAACGGCGTGTCCGGAACCTATAGCGGCTCGCAATCCACTCCCCTGAACCTCAGCGCGAATCCGACGACGGTCACCGGCACCATCTCGGTCGCCAACGGCATTGCCGTCATCGGCGCGAGCGGCACCGCTTGGACCCTGATCAACCAGGGCGTCATCGCCTCCGCGAACAATATCGGTGTCAGCCTCGCCAGCGGCGGCACGGTCAACAACCAGTCGGCCGGGTCGATCACCGGGTTTGGCGGGGTCGAGATCTACGGCGCGGCCGGCACCGTCACCAATGCCGGCACCATCAGCAACACCGGCGGCAGCCACACGGCCGGCATTCTGCTCAACGCCGGCGGCACCGTCAGCAACACCGGCACCATCCTTCAGAGCAACTCCACCTACGCCGCGGCCATCGCGCTGCTCGCCGGCGGCACCGCGACCAATTCCGGCCAGATCACCGCCTCGAACGCCGGCATCGTCGGCACCAACGGCAGTTCGGTGCTCATCAATTCGGGTACCATCGTCACGACCGGGACGAAGGGCTCCGCGATCGATCTCACCGGCGGGTCGTTCACCAATACGAGCACCGGCGTGATTTCGGCGGCGCATAGCGGCGTCAACCTCACCAACGCCGTCGGCGTCAATGATGGCAGCATCCAGTCGACCGCGACGTCCAATTCCGCGGTCGGACTGGTCTCCTCGACGCTGACCAACGCCGGCACCATCGGCGACACGGCGAGCTATTCGTCCGCGGTCTATCTCGGCACCGGCACCAGCCGGCTGATCCTCGATCCAGGCGCCGTGATCAACGGCAGCGTCAACAGCAACACGACCGCGAGCAATACGCTCGAGCTTGCCTCGGGCGCGAGCCAGGGCACGATCAGCGGTGTCTTTTTCGGCTTCGCCACGGTTGCCGTCGATGCTTCGGCCTCGTGGACGTTCGCCAACACGGCCACCGTCAACAGCACGTCCCTCACCGACGCCGGCGCGCTGGACAGCGGCACCACGCTCGGTCCGGTGACGCTCCTCTCCGGCGGCTCGCTGATCAACGAAGCAAGCGGGACCATCGCCGCCAGCACGACGGCCGTTTCCGGCGCCGGCTCGGTGCATAATCTCGGCCTCATCACCGGCAGCGGCGCCAGTGGCGTCGGGATCGATCTCACCAGCCCGGAGACGGTGATTAATGCCGGCACCATCAGCGGCGGCAGCGGCACCGCGATCGTCTTCGGCGGCACCGGCAGCGGCAGCACCATCAACCGGCTGATCGAGAATGCCGGCGCCGGCCTCACCGGCATCGTCACCGCCGCCAGCGGCGCGAACGTGCTGGAACTGGCGGCCGGCAGCCCCGGCGTCAGCGGCACGCTCAGCGCCTTGGCAACGAACTTCGTCAATTTCAACACCATCAGCGTCGACGCCAGCGCGTTCTGGGGCTTCGGCGGGACCGACACGATCGGCGTGTCGCTGAGCAATCTCGGCACGCTGAGCGCTCAGGGGACGATCACCGGCGCCGGTGTGATCGCCAATGCCGGCACCCTCAACACGGCGGGCGGCCTCAGCGGCGGGACGGTCTCGGTCGCGACCGTGGTCAACACCGGCACGATCAGTGCCGTCGGCTCCGGCGCGCCGCTCACCGTCAGCAGCACCATCAGCGGCGCCGGCCAGATCATCATTGGCGCCGGCGGCACCCTTGCCCTCGATGGTGCCGTCGGTGCCAGCCAGGCGGTGAGTTTCGCCAGCGCCAGTTCACCGCTGCTGCAGATCGGCACCGTCGGCAGCTTCGCCGGTACGATCAGCGGGTTTCAGCCCGTCGATACGATCGACTTCACCGGGGTGTCGTCCACCGGCAGCACGGTCTCCTTCTCCGCCGGCGCGCTCACCATCAGCAGCGGCGGCACGCCGCTGGGCACCATCGCCTTCACCGGCTCGCTGAGCAACTCGTCCTTCGTCACCGGGACCGATGGCAGCGGCCATCTCACCGTCACCACCAACACCGTCGCCTGCTTCCACGCCGGCACCGCCATCGCGACGCCCGAGGGCGAGGTTGCGGTGGAGCGGCTCGCCGCCGGGCAGCGCGTGCTCACCGCGGCGGGCGAGGTGCGCGAAATCGTCTGGATCGGCCAGCGCCGCATCGATGTGCGCCGCCACCCGGAGCCGGCGCGCGCCTGCCCGGTGCGCGTGGAAGCGCACGCTTTCGCGCCCGGGGTCCCGCGCCGCACGCTGCTGCTCTCGCCGGACCATGCCGTCTTCGTGGATGGCGTGCTGATCCCGATCCGCTACCTGATCAACGGCGCCTCGATCACCCAGGAGCCGCGCGACCGGGTGCAGTATTTCCACATCGAGCTGGCTGCCCACGACGTGCTGCTGGCCGAGGGGCTGGCTTGCGAATCCTATCTCGACACCGGCAACCGCGCCGATTTCGAGGATGCGCCGGCGATGACGCTGCATCCCGATTTCTCCACCGCGCGCTGGAACACCGACGCCTGCGCGGCGCTGCATCTGGACGGCCCAGTGGTCGCCGCGGTCCGGGCTCGGCTCTGCGCCCGCCTGCCGGAGCTCGGCTACGCACCGAGCGAGGCGCCGGACCTCAGCCTGCGCGCGGGCCCGCGCATCCTCCGCCCGGCGCGGCAGCGCGGCCGGATGTGGCAGTTTCTGCTGCCGGCCGGCACCGGGCCCGTGCGGCTGGATTCCGCCTGCGGCATCGCCACG
>DAIDKZ010000106.1 GCA_027449745.1 Acetobacteraceae bacterium
ATGCTCTCGCTCGAGAGCATCGGCTACAATTGCGAACTCGGCCTGGTCCAACGTTCCTTCGCAGCCGAGCCGCTGGGGCTGTTCCGCTTCGCCACCACGCCGATCGAGAGCCTGATCGCGCTGCTCGATGACGGTCTCGCGCGCATCGGCGATCCCGCCTGCATGCGGATCCGCGTCAACGACGCCGACGAATACATCGTCGAGGATACCGCCTACGGCACGTCGTATCACACCTGGATCAAGCGCGCGGCGATGACGGAGCCGGACCTGATGCGCCGCGAGGTCGGGCGTCTGCGCTTCCTGCGCCGCAAGCTGCTGGCGGACCTGGAGGAGGGCGAGAAGCTCTTCGTCTATAAATGGCAGCCGGACGACCGGCTGAAGCCCGAGGACACGGTCGAGGAATCGCAGGTCAGGCGCCTTGGCCGCAGCTTGCAGCGCTACGGGGCGAACACGCTGCTCTGGGTCGCCCCGCACGAGCGCCATCGGCCCAACGGCCTGGTCGAGGCGGTGGGCGAGCATCTGATCAGGGCATACAGCCTGCCCTTCTTCCACCGCGAATGGGAACAGCCGGCCTGTCTCGACACTTGGCGCGACATTGCCAGGCAGGCGGTTTCCCTCTGGCAGGCCAAGCGCCGCGCTGCCTGACGGTGGCAGCGTGGGCCGGGATCGATTATGCTGCGCCGCACATAGGCATCGGACCGGGGGCGATGATGGGCAGACCGCAGATGGCATGGCTCCAGCGCGACCCTGCCTGGGCCGCCCGGATGAAGGCGGCGGAGCAGGACGAGGCCGTCGGCTGGTCCGCGCTCGTCGGGCTCGCGGACGCCGATCTCGACCTGCTCCAGAACGAGCGGCTCGACCGCCTGCTGCAACGCCGCTTCCCCGCGCCGCCGGAGGGGCTCGCCACCCGGCCGGTGCGCTTGGCGCTGCTCGGGTCTTCGACGACGGCGCATCTCCAGCCGGGCATCCGCATCGGCGCGCTGCGGCGTGGGCTGTTCGTCACCATCCATGAGCCGGACTACGGGCAATTCCAGCAGGAGCTGCTCGACCCCGACTCCGCGCTGCACCGGTTCCGGCCGGATGTGGTGCTGTTCGCCTTCGATTCGCGCCATCTCGCCGGCGGGCTGGACGCCGCCGCCGACGGGGCGGAGGCGGCGGCGGCGGAGGAAGCGACGCTGACGCGGCTGGCAGGGCTGTGGCGCCTGGCGCGGGAGCGTTTCGGCTGCGCCGTGGTGCAGCAGACGGCGCTGCCCGTGCTGGCGCCCCTGCTCGGGAGCAACGAACACGCGCTCCCCGGCTCGGCGGCGGCGCTGCTCGCGCGGCTCAACGCCGGGCTCCGCCGGGTGGCGGCCGCCGAGGGCGTGGCGCTGCTTGCGGTGGATACCCATGCCGCGCGCGACGGCATCGGCGCCTGGCACGATCCGGTCCTGTGGCACCGTGGCAAGCAGGAGATCAGCCCGGCCGCGGCGCCGCTGTACGGCGATCTGCTCGCCCGCCTGCTCGCGGCGCTGCAGGGCCGCTCGGCGAAATGCCTCGTGCTCGATCTCGACAACACGCTCTGGGGCGGCGTCATCGGCGACGACGGCGTCGAAGGCATCGCGCTCGGCCAGGGCAGCGCGCTCGGCGAGGCGTTCGTCGCCTTCCAGGACTACGCCCGCAGCCTCGCCCGGCGCGGCGTGATCCTGGCCGTGTGCTCGAAGAACGACGAGGCCAACGCCCGCGCCCCGTTCGAGCGCCATCCCGAGATGCGCCTGGCGCTGTCGGACATCGCCAGCTTCGTGGCCAACTGGAACGACAAGCCGGCCAACATCCGCGCCATTGCGCAGGACTTGAATATCGGGCTCGATTCGCTTGTTTTTGTGGATGATAACCCGTTTGAACGCGCGCTCGTGCGGCGCGAGCTGCCGATGGTGGCGGTGCCCGAACTGCCCGACGAGCCGGCGCTCTACGCCGAGTGCGTCGCCGCCGCCGGCTATTTCGAGGCCGTCGCCGTCACCGCCGAGGATCGCGCGCGCGGTGCGCAGTATCAGGCCAACCGCGAGCGCGCGGCGCTGGCCGGTGCCGCGACCGATCTCGAATCCTATCTGCGCAGCCTGGAGATGCGCCTGCTCTGGCGCCGGTTCGACCGGATCGGGCTGGCGCGCATCGTCCAGCTCATCAACAAGACTAACCAGTTCAACCTCACGACCCGGCGCTACGACGAGGCGGAGGTGGTGGCCGTGATGGAGGATCCGCGCGCGTTCGGCCTGCAGCTGCGCCTGATCGACCGCTTCGGCGACAACGGCATCATCGCCATCGTCATCGGCCGCCTTGCCGAGGACGGCGATCTCGTCATCGACACCTGGCTGATGTCCTGCCGCGTGCTGGGGCGCCAGGTGGAGGAGGCGACGCTCGATCTCGTCGCCGAGCAGGCGCGCCGGCTCGGGGCCAGGCGCCTGATCGGGGACTACCGGCCGACCGAGCGCAATGGCATGGTCGCCGAGCATTACGCCAAGCTCGGCTTCACCCCGATCGCGGTCGATCCCGGCGGAGCCGCCCGCTACGCTCTCGACCTCGCGGCCACCGCGCCGCGCACCACCTGCATGACCATCGCCGAGGGATGACCGATGACGGAGACTGAAATTCTCGCCGCGCTCACCGAAGTCCTGCGGGATGCCTTCGGCGATGACACGCTGACGGTGACACCCGAGACCACCGCCAAGGACGTGCCGGGGTGGGATTCGATCCGCATGGTCTCGATCCTGATCGCGGTCGAGGACCGCTTCGGCATCAAAACCCGCTCGCGCGAGATCGACCGGCTGCGCTCGGTCGGCGATTTCGTCGCGCTGATCCGGGCCAAGCAGGAAGCGGCCTGAGGCGCGGCGGCCCCGCCCAGGAAGCGCGGCGCGCGGGCGGCCGGCTCATGGCCGCCGGCGCAGCGCCGCGTCCAGGAACCGCTCAGCCAGGGCGCCGTAGAGCGGGCGCGGGCAGATCAGCCGCGAGACGCCGTAGGCGAGCAGGGCGGTGGCCAGCAGCGGCACCGTCATCGCCTGGTTGTCGGTCATCTCCATGACGATCACCGCCGCCGTGATCGGCGCTTGCACGGCGCCGGCGAAGTAGCCGACCATGCCGAGCAGAACCACCGCGGCGCTCGGCGTGTGGGCGATGAGCGGGCTCAGCACCGCGCCGAGACCGGCGCCGATGGACAGGGAGGGCGCGAAAATCCCGCCCGGAATGCCGCTGATGTAGGAGATCACGGTGGCCGCGAGCTTGTAGAGCGGAAACAGCAGCGGCACGGCGTCGCCGCCTTCGACGAGGTGGCGCGCCTCGGCATAGCCGGTGCCGGCGGTGAGCCCGCCCGAGGCGACGTCGATCGCCGCCAGGGCCACGCCGCAGAGGGCAGCGAACAGTGCCGGATGGTGCATGACCAGCCGCCCCGCCG
>DAIDKZ010000107.1 GCA_027449745.1 Acetobacteraceae bacterium
ACTGCAGGAATCACTTCTAATGCGGCAAGTATGAAAAACTCGGTAGCGATGCACCCGCTTGGTAGAATTGGTGAGCCTGCGGATATCGCCCATGCAATCTCCTGGCTGCTCAGCGATGAAGCGAGCTGGATCACAGGGCAAGTTTTAAGTGTTGATGGCGGCTTAAGCTCGTTAAAATCGCGGCTAGTGCATGAGGGTTGATCTTAATCATTAATTTGTGAGCGCAGGCAGCATAATCTTTTTTTCAGGAGCTCAACGTGTTTAAGATAAAAGAGACGCTTAAAAATTATTTTTACTACTTTTCAAGTGAAGAAAAATCTGATATAATCCTTAAAAATTTATTCATGAAAAATGCATTATTGATGCTTCCATTAAACTTAAGAGGCGAAAGAACGTCTCCCTAGCAGAGGAATTAAGACATATGCTCCCCCAATATGGCGAAAAACACGAATACACTTCGTTGATCACCCCTGCAAAAGTTTTAGAACACCGAAAGCAGTTCGGCCGCTTCACCTACCGCATGGACAGCGGCGCACCGCTGCAGGTCGCCATCACCATCGATCACGCAGCGCGCACCGCAACGGTGGATTTCACCGGCACCGGGGCGCAGCACCGGGAGAACAACTTCAACGCTCCGCCGGCGGTGACGCGCGCCGCCGTGCTCTACGTGCTGCGCTGTCTGGTGGGCGACGAGATCCCGTTGAACGACGGTTGCCTCAAGCCGATCCGGCTGATCATCCCGCCGGGCAGCTTCCTCGCCCCCGAACCGGGCGCGGCCGTGGTCGCGGGCAATACCGAGGTCTCGCAGGCAACCTGCAACGCCCTGTTCGGTGCCCTCGGCACGATCGCCTGCAGCCAGGCGACGATGAACAACTTCCTGTTCGGCAACGCCACCTATCAATATTACGAGACCATCTGCGGCGGCACCGGCGCCGGACCGGATTTCGACGGCACCTCGGCGGTGCAGACGCACATGACCAACACCCGCATGACCGATCCCGAGGTGCTCGAACTGCGCTATCCGGTGCGTCTCGAAGAATTCCGCATCCGCCGCGGCTCCGGCGGGCGCGGGCGCCATCGCGGCGGCGACGGCGCGCTGCGGCGGCTGCGCTTTCTCGAACCGATGACGGCGGTCATCGTCTCTTCCCGACGCGCCGTGCCACCCTTCGGCCTCGCCGGCGGCGAGGCTGGTGCGGCCGGTGAGCAATGGGTGGAGCGCGCCGACGGCACCCGGCTTGTGCTCTCCGGCACGGACAGCGCCGAGCTGGCTCCGGGAGACGTGTTCGCCATCGCCACGCCAGGCGGTGGCGGCTACGGCCCGGTCTGAGGTGCGCGCGCTGCGCGGCCTCGGCGTTCTCGCCGCCCTGCTCGCGGCGCTGGTCGCAGCCGGCGTCTGGATCGTTCCCGGGCAGCTCGACTGGAACCGCTATCGGCGCCCGATCGAGGGGTTCGCCTCGGCAGCTCTCGGCCGGCCGGTCGGCATCGATGGCGAGGTCAAGCTCAGCCTGTTGCCCGAGCCCGAGCTGATCGCCCGCGATGTCCGGATCGGGGAGGGCGACGGCGCGGTTGCGGCCGGCGCGATCCGGCTGCGCGTCTCGCCGCTGCCATTGCTCGCCGGCCGGCTGGTGCCGCGCGACATCGTGCTCGCCGATCCCCGCCTGCGTCTGCCTTGGCCGCTTCCTGCCGGCATTGCATTGCCACGCGCGCCGCCCTCGACGGGCGAAGGGCTGCGGCTGCGGGTTTCCGGCGGCACCCTTGCGATCGGCGCGTTGGCGATCGACAGGATCGATCTGCGGCTCACCGCCGGCGGGGCGGCGGGCGGGTTCGATGTCGAGGGCAGCGCGTGGCTTCTCGGCCGCCGCCTGCACGTCACCGGCCGCTTGACGGACGCCGGCGCGGACAGCTCGGCGGGGCTGACCGCGACGGTCGCCGACGATGACGGGATGAGCGCGCGTCTCTCCGGGCAGATCGACCCGCAGGGCGAATTCGCGGGGCAGATCCGCCTCGCCACCTCCTCCTTCGCGACCCTCCTGCCGGCTCCGGCGGTGCCCTTCGAGGCCGAGGGGCGGCTGACCTTCGCCGGCGGGCTCGCCGCCGCCGATGCGCTGGCGCTGTCCATCGGTGGCGTGCCCGGGCAAGGCGCGGTGGCGCTGCGGCTCACGCCGGCGCTGCGGCTCGATCTCGCGCTCGCCGCCAGCCGGCTCGATCTCGATGCCTGGCTGCGGGCGCTGGGCCGGGGCTCGGCCCTGTCCTTCCCGGTCGGGCTCGATCTCTCGGCCGAGGCGGCGACCCTGCGCGGCGGCGCGCTGCGCCGGCTGCGCGCCGCCTTCGACGTCACCGGCGACGGGCTCACCCTGCGTTCGGCGAGCGCCATCCTGCCTGGCGAGGCGACCATCCAGGGCAGCGCGCATCTCGCCGCGTCCGGGGCGCTGCGCGGCACGGCGAAGCTGGCCGCGCCGGACCTGCACGCGACGTTGCGCTGGCTCGATCCGGCGCTGGCGCGCGCGCTGCCGGATACCGTCTGGCACGGCGCCCGACTCGGGTTCAGCTTCGGCTTCGCGCCCGAGGGGCTGACGCTGAGCGGGCTGGATGGCAGTCTCGATGCCGCACGGGTGTCCGGCACGCTGAGCCTGACACCGGAACCGGCGCTGGTCGCGCGGCTGGCCTTCGACCAGCTGGTGCTCGATCCGTTTCTCGCCGCCGCCTCGCCGCCCGTCGCGCTCGACCTCGTCATCGATGCCAATCGTGCCGAGACCGGTGGCGTCGTCATCGACGGATTCCGCCTCGATGCCGCGCGCAGCGCCTGCTGCCTCGCCGTGCATGGGCTGCAGGGGCGCGTCGGCGGCGTTGCGATCAGCCTCGCCGGCGCGCTCGACCCGGATGGGCGGGTCACCGACGGGCATTTCACGCTCGACGGGCCGGACGCGGCGCCGCTGGCGGCCCTCGCGCCGCGCGTGCTGCCATGGAGGCTGCCGGAGCCGGTCCGCACCGCGCTGGCGGGGCCGGTTCGCCTCGACCTGCGTGCCGCCGGTCCGCCCGCTGCGCTGGAGGTCAAGGCGACGGCCGCGCTCGGGCCCAGCACCGTGGCGCTGGAGGGCAGCGCCGACCTGGCGGCGCGGCAGGCGCATGTTTCTCTCCGCCTCGCCGATCCCGACGCGGCCGCGCTTGCCGCGCGGCTCGGCGAACCTGAGCTCGGGGCCGCGTTCGGGCCCGGCAAGCTGGCGGTCAAGTCAGACATCGACCTGTCCCCGACGCGGCTCGGGGCGACGGCCCTTGCAGTGGACGCCGGGGCGCTGCATGCGGCGGGCACGCTGGGTCTGTCGCTCTCCGCGCCGGAGCCGGCGCTCGACGGCGACATCTCGCTTGCGGGGCTTGCGTTGCCCTTGCCCGCGCCGGGGAGTGCGGCGCCGCTGCCGCTGCTCTGGGCTCAGGGCTGGCACGGGCGGCTCGGCCTCACGATGGGAACGCTCCGGCTCGGCGCGCTGCCCCCGCTCTCGGAGGTCGCCACGACCCTCCGTCTCGCCGAGGGGCGTCTCTCACTGGGGCATCTGACGGCGTGGCTCGGCGGCGGCGCGCTCGATGGCGAGGCGGCGCTCGAAACCGCAGCCGCGCCGCCCTCCCTGCATGTCACGGCCCGGCTGGTGGAGGCGCATCTCGACGCGCCGTCCTTCGGGCTGCCGCTCGATCCCGCTTCGGGAACAGCCTCGGTGCGGCTCGATCTCGCGGCGCGGGGCTACGCGCCGGCGACACTGCTGGCGACCCTCTCCGGGCAGGCCGAGGCGGTTCTGCGCGATGGCGTCATCGACGGGATCGATCTCGCCTCGGTCGCCGCTTCCGTGGTTCCGGTTCCGCAGGCCGCGGGGCCGGCGATCGTCGCCCCCGATGCCGCCGCCTCCGTTCTCGCCGCCGCGCTGGCCGGCGGGCGCACGGCTTTCACGTCCCTCGATCTCGCCGCACGGATCGAGGGTGGACGGATCGGCTTCGACAAGGCCGAACTCGCCGCGCTGTTCGGCCGCGTCACGCTGGCCGGCGGGATCGATCTGCCGGCGGCGACGCTCGATCTGCATGCCAGCGTGCAGCCGAACGGCGGTCCGCCGATCGGGCTCGACTTCACCGGTCCGCTCGCCACGCCGCAGCGTTCGACGGACCTGGCGGCACTGGCGCGCTGGCGGGCCGGTCAGGAGCGGCCGTAAGTGTCCTCGAGGCGGACGATGTCGTCCTCGCCGAGATAGGAGCCCGACTGGACCTCGATGAGTTCGAGCGGCGCCTGGCCGGGGTTTTCGAGCCGGTGGACGCAGCCGAGGGGCAGATAGACGCTTTCATTCTCGGCCAGCGTGATGCGTTCGGCATCGCGCGTGACGAGCGCGGTGCCGTTGACCACCACCCAGTGTTCGGCGCGGTGGAAATGCTTCTGCAGCGACAATTTCTGTCCCGGCGTGACGACGATCCGCTTGACCTGGAAGCGCTCGCCCTGGATCAGGCTTTCGTAGAACCCCCAGGGGCGGTAGGCGCGATGGTGCGTCGCCGCTTCGGCGCGGCCGGCGGCGCGGAGCCGATCCACGACCTTCTTCACGTCCTGGGCGCGCTCGCGATGCATCGCCAGCACGGCATCCTCGGTGACGACGACGACGGCATCGCGCAGCCCGACGACGGCGGTGAGCACGCCGTCGGAGCGGACGTAGCAATCCTCGGCGCCTTCCAACAGCACGTCGCCGATGGCCACGTTGCCGACCGTGTCCTTGGCGCCGAGCTCCCACAGGGCGCCCCAACTGCCGACATCGGACCAGCCAATATCGGCCGGCACCACCGCGGTGCGCGCGCTGCGTTCGGCCACCGCATAATCGAGGCTGATCGAGGGGCTGATGGCGAAGGAGGTGGGATCGAGACGGAGGAAATCGAGGTCTTCGCGCCGGCCGGTGACCGCCGGCCGCACCGCGGCGAGCACCTCCGGCGCGTAGCGCTCCAATTCCTCGATCAAGGTCGCGGCGGTGAAAACGAACATGCCCGAGTTCCACAGATACCGCCCTGAAGCGAGCATCTCGACGGCCCGGGCCGCGTCCGGCTTCTCGATGAAACGCGCCGCGCGGTGCGCGCCGGCGAGCCCGGCCAGCGCCTCGCCCTGCTCGATATAGCCATAGCCGGTCTCCGGCGCGGTCGGGCGCATGCCGAAGGTGACGAAGAATCCGGCCCGGGCGGCAGTGACGGCGTGCTGCAGGGCCGCGTCGAGGGCAGCGGAGTCGCTGATGACATGATCGGCGGCCATCATCCACAACACGGAGTTGGGTGCGTCCTCGGCCACCAGCAGAGCGGCGGCGGCGATGGCCGGGGCGCTGTTGCGGCCGACCGGTTCGAGCAGGATCCGCCCTCCCGGGCTGCCCGCGCGCCGCAGTTGCTCGGCGACGAGAAACCGATGGTCCTGATTGCAGACCACCACCGGCGGCGCGAAGGCGGCGCCGACGCCGCGGCGCACGGTTTCTTCGAGCATCGTCCGTTCCGAGACCAGCGGCCAATACTGCTTGGGAAAGCTCTCGCGCGAGACGGGCCAGAGCCGCGTGCCCGAGCCCCCGGAGAGAATGACCGGGACGATAGGTCCGATGGGTGGCGCCGAGGGCGGACCAGCAACGGGAAGGGTCATGTCGGCTCCAGGGCCCGGTCATGGGTGAATGGCATACGGGGATAAACTAGGCTCCGCGGTCGCGTCCAGCATTGCCAGCCCGCCGGCGAGCCGCCAGGATTGCACGAGACGAGTTTGCGTCGCGTTACGAATTCGCGGCGGTTTGATCGGAGAGTTCCTGCATGTCGGCCGTACCCCAGTTCGCCAATGATCCCGAGCGGGCCATCCGCGAGATGACCCAGCGTATCGAGCCGGAGTTGATCGCCGTCCGGCGTGACCTTCATGCCCATCCGGAGCTGGCCTTCGAGGAGGTGCGCACCGCAGGTGTCGTCGCGCGCGAACTGGCCCGGCTCGGCATTCCGCATCAGACCGGGGTCGGGCGCACCGGCGTTGTCGGGTTGATCGAGGGCGGACGGCCGGGGCCGGTGCTGGCCATCCGCGCCGACCTCGATGCTTTGCCGATCGAGGAGCGCACCGGGCTCACCTTCGCCAGCACCAAGCCGGGGCTGATGCATGCCTGCGGCCACGACATCCATACCACCACCCTGCTCGGCATCGGCGCGGTGCTGAAGGAGCTGGCTCCCCGGCTCGCCGGCAGCGTGAAGCTGGTCTTCCAGCCCGCGGAGGAAACGCTCGGCGGCGCGCGGGCGATGATCGCCGACGGCGTGCTGGACGGGCCGAGCGTGGACATGGCGATCGGCTTTCATAACATGCCGAATCTGCCGGTCGGCAGATTCACCTATGTTCGCGGCGCGGCGATGGCGGCGGCGGACGCGTTTGACCTCACCATACACGGCAAGTCCGGCCACGCCGCCTACCCGGAGACGACGGTCGATCCGATCGTCGCCGCCGGTGCCTTCATCGGCCAGGCGCAGAGCGTGGTCTCGCGCGAGGTCTCGGCGCTGCATCCGGTCGTGGTGACGATCGGCGCCATCCATGGCGGCACGGTGCGCAACATCATCCCCGACGAGGTGCTGTTGCGTGGCAGCGTGCGCACGCTGCACGCTTCGGCGCGCGCTGCGGCCGAGAGCGGCATCCGCCGGCTGTGTGTCGGGCTGGAGGCGGGGATGCGGGTGCGCTGCGTGCTCGACTACGTTCAGGGGGTGCCGCCGCTCACGTCGGATCCGGACCTGCTGGAGCGCACGGTCGCAAGCGTGCGTGCCCAGCTCGGCGATGTCATCGCCGAGGAGGCGCCATCGATGGGCTCGGAGGATTTCGCGCTGTTCGCCGAACGGGTGAAGTCGTTCCACGTCCGCGTCGGCTCGTCCCAGCCCGGTCGGGAGGACCGGTTGCACAATTCCGCCTACCAGCCCGACGAGGCCTGCATCGCGGCCGGCGTTCAGGCGCTGGCCCGTGCCGCTGTCGATCTGCTGTCCTGACGGAACGGCCACGATGAAGGTCTGTGTTTTCGGCGGCGGAGCGATCGGCAGCCATTTCGCCGCCCGGCTCGTGCAGGGTGGGGCCGAGGTCTCGGTGGTTGCGCGCGGCGCCCAGCTTGCCGCTATCCGGGCGGACGGCATCCGCCTCGAAGCGGCCGACGGCGCGTTCCAGGCCCGCGTCACTGCATCGGATCGGCCCGCCGAGCTGGGGCCGCAGGACGCGGTTCTGGTCGCGGTGAAGGCGCCCTCTCTGCCCTCGGTCGCGGCGGCGATCGGACCGCTGCTCGGACAGGGGACGCCGGTGGCATTTTTGATGAACGGCATTCCCTGGTGGTATTTCCATGCCCATGGGGGGGCTCTCGACGGCAGGCGCCTGCCGCTGGTCGATCCCGACGGCGCGCTGTGGCGGGCGATCGGGCCGGAGCGGGCGATCGGCGGGGTGGTCTACTCGGCCTGCACGGTGCTGCGCCCCGGGGTCGTGCACGTGGAGAATTCGCGCAGCCGGTTGATCCTGGGCGAACCGGACGGCGCGCTCTCCGCGCGGGCGGAGGCATTGGCCGCGCACCTGCGCGGGCCGGGCGTGGCGGTCGAGGTGAGCGGGCGCATCCGCGACGAGATCTGGTCCAAGCTGCTGCTGAACCTGACCTCGATTCCGTTCAGCGTGCTGACCCTGGCGCCGCCGCGCGCACTCTATACTGAGCCGGCGGTGACGGAGGCGGCGGAACGCATCATCGACGAGGCGGTGGCGGTCGCCGAAGCGCTGGGCTGTCGGCCGCGGCACGATGCCGTCGCCCTGGTCGGCCAGTACCTGAAAATGGCGCACAAGCCGAGCATGCTGCAGGACCTCGAGTTGGGCCGCAGCATGGAGATCGACGCGCTCCTGGAGGCGCCGCTGGCCCTGGCCCGGCTGGTGGACCGGCCGACACCGCTGCTCGACCTGCTGGTGGCGCTGGTGAAGGTGCGCGCGCGCGTGGCGGGGCTCTACCCCGGCTGATCCGTCCCGCGCTCGCCCGGCCCGCGCTCGCCCGGCCCGTGTTCGCCCGGCCCGTGTTCGCCCTGCCGGGGCTTCGGCAGGTCGGTCTGGCCGAGGACCCAGCCCTCCCAGCGACGGATCCAGGGATCGTCCGGGACGGTATCGGGCCGGTGTCCGTCCACCACGGCGATGACGTTCAGCGCGCCGAGAAGCGAATCGAAGCGGTCTTCCCCGGTGACGTCGGTGCCGAAGCCCTCGGCGATCGCGGCCGCAAGCGCGGCGCTCGGCTGGGCCGCGAGGCGGTCAAGACAGAGGAGCAGATGCGGCGCCAGAGCGGCGCGGTCGGCCTGGCGGCGCTTGCTTGCCGGTGGCTGCAGCCCGAGTTGGCGCAGCGCTTCGGCGGGGTAGGTCTCCCCGACGACCACCCGGCCTGGGGCGAGCAGGGCACGGAAATCACCGGCGAACGGCCAGAGACGCAGGCAGTGGCGCGACGCTGGCAGCAGCAGGGTGCTCCAGGCGTGCAGCTCCGCCTTGCCGGTCTGGTTGGCGCCGAGCGTCCAGAAGATCGGCGCACCGGCCGGACGGCGCGCCGTGGCGCGGTCGCAGGCCCGGCCGAGTGCGTCCGGTCCGTCGAGCCCGAGCGCGGCGGCGTGGGCGGCGCGGGTCATGCCGGCCATGCCTCGCGCCGGATAGAAGGGCCGCCCCAGCGAAACATCGGCGATTCGCGCCGCGACCTGGAAAAATTCGGGCTGCCCGGCCAGGCTGGCGAGAAAGCCTGGGAAATCCGCGGTCGCAGTCAGCCGGGCAGCGTAGGCGCGCGGCAGGCCGATGGGAAAGTCCACGCCGAGCGCAACCGGGCCACCGCCGGCCCATGCGCTCAGGCGATCGAGCAGGGTGCCGGCGTCGCCGACCCGATCGGGCGCGCCGACCCGCCAGCCGGCGCCATCGCGTTCCGCGCAGCAGAGCCAGCGCTTGGCGGGCGAGACGCTCCAATCGGCGTGCGCAGCCAGCCGGCACGCCACGCGGCACGTCCTACAATGGCTTGTGGGCGCGCTCGATCAGCCGAGCCAGGAGCCCTGGGGGTTTAGCCGGCTTGGGCGGCTCGGCCGCCTTTCGTCGCGCCTCCTCGGCCTCTTCCTGCTGGCGCTGCTTGCTGTCCAGCCACCGCTCCAGGCTCATGCCCGCTTTTGCCGCCCGCCGCGCCTCGTAGGCACGCTGGCCTTCGCTGAGTGTCTTTGCCTCTGACTTCGTCACGCTTGGCCTCCGCCTCGTCCAAGCGCGCTTCTAATGGGAAATCGGCCGACAGGAAATCGCCTGGCTTTACCCTTCCGTCATGCGCCGCCTCTAGGCTGGTGCGCTCATAACACGGCCAGGTGAGGCGCTCGGTGCTGATGCGGGGGGATGAGACGAAGCCGGATGCGGCGGGGACGATCGCCGAGGTCGCCATCCGCACCGGCAAGCTCGCGGTGGAGATCGCCGACGTCGATGGCGACGTGCACGAATTGCGTGCACAGCTCACGCGGCGAGCCGAAGATGTGGCCGGGATTGAGCAGAACACCATCGCCATCATCGGCGCCAACCAGCAGATTTCCGCCACCGCCGAGGCGACGCGCCGCGCGGCGAGCGACGGTGCGCGGCAGATGGAGACGTCTTCGGCGGAAATCTCCCGGGCGGTGCAGTCGATCGATCGGCTGGTCGATACGGTCGGCCAGATCGGGGCGCAGCTTGCCGGGCTGGAGGCGACCATCAACCGGGTCGGCAAGGTCACCGGCGAGATCGACGCGATCGCGCGCCAGACCAACCTGCTGGCGCTCAACGCCACGATCGAGGCGGCGAGAGCCGGTGACGCCGGCAAGGGGTTCGCGGTCGTCGCCGGCGAGGTGAAGGCGCTGGCGCGCCAGACGAGCGAGGCCACGCGCCAGATCGGCACCACGCTCGGCGCGCTGACCGAGGACCTGCGCCGGCTCGCGCGCCACGCCGAGGAGGGGGGCCGTCAGGCCCGGCTGGTGGAAACCAGCACGGCGGCAATCGGCGGGGCGGTACAGACCATGGTCAGTGCCGTCGGCGAGGTCGACCGCAACGCCGGGGAGATCTCCCGGGCCACCGAGGCGATCGCTGCGCGCTGCGAGGCGTTCAAGGCGGCGGTCGAGGATATGAGCGATGGTGTGCGCCATTCCACCGAGGCGATGAGCCGCGCGGCCGAGCGCATCGACCACCTGCTCGGGGCCAGCGAGGGCTTGCTGCAGGTGACGGCGGCCTCCGGGTTCCCCACGGTGGACACGAAATTCATCGATATCGCCGTGGATGTCGCGCGCCGCATCGAGGCGCGCTTCGCCGAGGCGGTCGCCGCGGGCGAGATCAGCGTCGATGCCTTGTTCGACCAGGATCTTCGGCCGATTCCGGGCACGGATCCGCAGCAATTCATGACCCGCTACATCGATTTCGTCGATCGCGTACTGCCGCCGCTGCACGATCCGGTGCTGGAGCTCGACGAGCGCATCGTCTGGTGTGCCTGCACCGACCACAATCAACTGATCCCATCGCACAACCCGGCCTATCGGCACCCACCCGGACCGGATCCGGTCTGGAACGCCGCCCACAGCCGCAACCGGCGGCGCTATACCGACAAGACCGCGCAGGCCATCAGCCGCAGTACGGCACCGTTCTTGCTGCAGACCTATCGCCGTAACATGGGGGGCGGGCGGTTCGCGCTGATGAAGGACGCTTCCGCGCCGATCCGCGTCGCCGGCCGCCTGTGGGGCGGGCTCCGCGTCTGCTATCGCGTCTGACGCGGACCTGGCTGGCCTCCGCCGGCGATGCTTGGCAGTGTCGTCGCTCGCCGCGGAATGGATGGGCAGAGCATGGCGGAAGCCCGGGTGAAGACAGGACTCTGGGTGCAGATGGCGCTGCGGCTGGGCGATCTGGCTGGGCGGCCGGGCGTGGTCGTGCGCCGCGGCGATGCCGATGCCGGCGGCGTGCTGGTCGTCTTGCGTGGGCGGAGCGGGGTGATGGTGCTCTCGCAGATCCGCACCGCCGAGGGTGACGCGGCCTGGCTGCGCGCGACCGGGGCGGAGGCGGTCGAGGATAACGCGGCGGAGGCCTATATCGCGCGCCAGCTTCGCTTCGACCCGGATCTCTGGGTGATTGAGTTCGAGGCTCCCGATCTCCATCCGCCGTTCGAGGGGCGGCTGGTCTGACGCGGGGCCGTCGCCGCGCCACGTCCGGGCACACATTTCTGTTATGCGTTCACGGCCTCCGGACCGCGCATACATCGGCGCGCAGCAGCCAATCCGGAAATTTTATCACATATTTCAATCGGATGCGTCGAATTCGCGCGATTCGGATGGGGAAATCCCTGTTGCAGCGAAGCCACAGTCTCGCGTGGAGGCGACACATTCCCCCTCCCGCTGCGAGAAACCGGTGCTATTCCATTGCTATGGATTGACGCGATGGGCGGCCCGGGCAGGGAAGCGGGCGCTTGGCGGGTCGGGCAGAACAAGAGGAGGTTGCACGTATGAAGCTTCGAAACGCGTTCCTGGCAGCGGGTTTGATGGCGCTGCCCTTGGCGGCCGAGGCGCAGCCGGTGACCGGGCCCTATGTCAGCCTTGGCCTCGGTGGCGACTTCCTCCAGTCCGAGATTTTCAAGGACAAGGCGGGCAGCGGCGTCAACGGCAAGACGAGCTTCGATAACCCGGGCTTTGCCGGCCAGATCAGCGGCGGTTACGGCCTCGGCAACGGTCTGCGCGCCGAGTTGGAACTCGACGCGATGACCAACAGCGTCGATCACATGAGCATCGGCGGCCTCCAGGCGCCTGGTCAGTCGGGGTCCCAGGCAACCTACGGTCTGATGGCCAACGTGCTGTATGATTTCGACTTCGGTCTGCCGGTGTTCCCCTATGTCGGGCTCGGCGTCGGCTATCAGATGGCCAATGTCGGGATGCGGGCGTCGGCGGCCGGGACCAATGTCATGAGCCTGAACGGCACGGCGGGGAGCGTGGCGGGCCAGGCGATCGTCGGCCTCGCGCTGCCGATCAGCAGCGTGCCCGGGCTCTCGGTGACCGGCGAATACCGGATCCTCGATGCGTTCGGTTCGCTGTCCGACTATAAGGTGTCGTCGCCGCTCATCACCGGCACTGGCAAGGCCAGCATGAACCGCGTGCTGTCGCAGATGGTGCTGGTTGGCCTCCGCTATGCCTTCAACGCCGCGCCGCCGCCGCCGCCGCCGGCCCCGGCACCAGCCCCGGTCGCTGCCCCGGCTCCGGCCCCGGCCCGGACTTATCTCGTGTTCTTCGACTGGGATCGTGCCGACCTGACCGATCGCGCCCGGCAGATCATCTCCGAGGCGGCGCAGGCTTCGACCCGCGTTCAGTACACGCGCATCGAGGTCAACGGCTACACGGACCGCTCCGGCACTGCCAAGTACAACCAGGCG
>DAIDKZ010000108.1 GCA_027449745.1 Acetobacteraceae bacterium
CGGGATCACCGGCACGCTCACCGGCACCGCGCTCGGCGTCGTCTTCTGCCACAACATCCGCACCATCCAGGGCTGGGTCGAGGCGGCGACGGGGACGCAGGTGTTCAACCCGGAGGTCTACTACCTGACGCATCTGCCGGCACGGCTGGACTGGCACGAGGTGACGCAGATCATCGCCATGGCGCTGGGGCTTTCGCTCGTCGCCACGCTCTATCCGAGCTGGCGCGCCGCGCGCACCGATCCGATCGAGGCGCTGCGCCATGAGTGACCCGCTGGTGCTGCGCGCGGTGCAGCGTGTTTTCCGCACCGAGGGTGGCGCGCTGCCGGTGCTGTGCGGCGCCGATCTGACGTTGCGCGCGGGTGAGATCGTCGCCCTCGTCGCCCCCTCGGGCAGCGGCAAGTCCACCTTGCTGCATCTCGCCGGCTTGCTGGAAAAGCCCGATGGCGGCAGCGTCCTCATCGACGGCCGCGATGCGGCGGCGCTGCCGGACGCGGAGCGCACGCGCATCCGCCGCGACCGCATCGGCTTCGTCTACCAGTTTCACCATCTGCTCGGCGAATTCACCGCGCAGGAGAACGTCGCCCTGCCGCAGATCCTGGCCGGGCGGACGCGCCGCGCGGCGCTAGGCCACGCCGCGGACCTGCTCGGCCTGCTCGGCCTCTCGGCGCGGCTCGCGCATCTGCCCGGGAAACTCTCCGGCGGCGAGCAGCAGCGCGTCGCCATCGCGCGCGCGCTTGCCAACGCGCCCGGGCTTCTGCTCGCCGACGAGCCGACCGGCAATCTCGATGTCCACACCGCCGACTTCGTGTTTGAAGCGCTGCTCGATGTCGTCCGCCACCACGGCGTCGCCGCGCTCATCGCCACCCACAATGCCGATCTGGCCCAGCGCATGGACCGCACGGTGCGTCTGCGCGACGGACTGATCGAGCCGGGCTGAGCCGATGGCGCGGGCCGAATTCGTCCATCTCAGCGTGCATTCCGCCTACTCGCTCAGCGAGGGCGCGATCAAGGCGGAGAAACTGCCGGCGCTGGCACGCGAGGCCGGCATGCCGGCGGTGGCGCTCACCGACAGCGGCAATCTGTTCGGCGCGCTGGAATTCAGCCAGGCTGCCGTGGCGAAGGGCGTGCAGCCGATCATCGGCTGCCAGCTCGCGCTGACCCGCCTCGACAATCCGCGCCTGCCGCCGGACACGCTGGTGCTACTGGCGCAGGATGCCGCCGGGCTCGGCAATCTCCAGCGCCTGTCCTCCGCCGGCTTCCTGCACACCGAGCCCGGGCTGCGGCCGCAGGTCGGGCTCGATACGCTGTGCCAGCATGCGGCCGGGCTGATCCTGCTCACCGGCGGCGGGGCCGGTCCGCTGGCGCGGCTGCTCGCCGACGGCCAGCGCGACGAGGCGGAGCGGCTTCTCGCCGCCTTCGCCGAGGCCTTCGCGGACCGCACGATCGTCGAACTCCACCGCCATGGCGGGCCCCTCGAGACGGCGATCGAGCCCGGACTGATCGCGCTCGCCGACGCCGCCGGCCTGCCGCTGGTGGCGACGAACGACTGCTATTTCGCCCGCTCGGAGATGCACGAGGCGCACGACGCGCTGCTCTGCATCGCCGAAGGCCGCGTGCTCTCGGAAACGGCGCGCCGGCGCGTCACGCCGGAGCACTGGTTCAAGTCCGCCGCCGCGATGCGCGCGGCCTTCGCGGATCTTCCGGAAGCCTGCGACAATACCATCGCCATCGCCCGGCGCTGCGCGGTGATGGCCGAGCCGCGCAAGCCGCTGCTGCCGGTCTGTCCCAAGGTGCATGACGGCGCCAGCGAGGAGGAGACCGTCCGCGCCATGGCGCGCGACGGGCTCGCGGCGCGTCTGGCCGCGATGGGCGCCGACGCCGCGACCGCGGCGCGCTACCGCGAGCGGCTCGCCTACGAGCTCGACGTCATCGCCCGGATGGGCTTCCCGGGCTATTTCCTCATCGTCGCCGACTTCATCCAATGGGCGAAAGCGCAGGGGATTCCGGTCGGTCCAGGGCGCGGCTCGGGCGCGGGCTCGGTCGTCGCCTGGGCCCTGACCATCACGGATCTCGATCCGCTGCGCTTCAATCTGCTGTTCGAGCGGTTTCTCAATCCCGAACGCGTGTCGATGCCGGATTTCGACATCGATTTCTGCCAGGACCGGCGGGACGAGGTGATCGAGTATGTGCGCCGCGAATATGGCGCGGACCGGGTGGCGCAGATCATCACCTTCGGCAAGCTGCAGGCGCGCGCCGCGGTGCGCGATGTCGGGCGCGTGCTCGGCCTGCCCTTCGGCCAGGTGAACAAGGTCGCGGAGCTGATCCCGAACAATCCGGCCAAGCCGGTCACGCTGCAGCAGGCGATCGATGGCGAGCCGCGGCTGCAGCAGCTGCGCGACGACGACGAGGCGATCCGCAGGCTGCTGGAGATCGCCCTGCAGATCGAGGGACTCTATCGCCACGCCAGCACGCACGCCGCCGGTGTCGTCATCGGCGACCGGCCGCTGATCGAGCTGGTGCCGCTCTATCGCGATCCCCGCTCGGAGCTGCTCGTCACCCAGTATTCGATGAAATATGTCGAGCAGGCGGGGCTGGTGAAGTTCGACTTTCTCGGCCTGACGACGCTCACCATCCTGCACAAGGCGGTGCTCTTCCTGCGCGAGCTCGGGCTTCGGATCGATCTCGACCGGCTGCCGCTCGATGACGCACGCACCTACGACATGCTGCAGAAGGGCGACGCCGGCGGCGTGTTCCAGTTCGAAAGCCAGGGCATGCGCGACGTGCTGCGGCAGATGCGCCCGGACCGGTTCGAGGACCTGATCGCCGCCGTCGCGCTCTATCGCCCCGGGCCGATGGCGAACATTCCCGCCTATTGCCAGCGTAAGCACGGCGAGGCGTGGGAGCCGCCGCACCCAGCCATCCGCGAGATCCTGGACGAGACCTACGGCATCATGGTCTACCAGGAACAGGTGATGCAGATCGCGCAGACGATGGCGGGCTACTCGCTCGGCGCGGCGGACCTGCTGCGGCGGGCGATGGGCAAGAAGATCCGCGCCGAGATGGAGGCGCAGCGGCGCATCTTCACCGATGGCGCCACCGCCAACGGTATCGAGCCCGCGAAGGCTGGCGAGATTTTCGACCTGATGGCGAAGTTCGCCGACTATGGCTTCAACAAATCCCACGCCGCCGCCTACGCCCTGCTCGCCTATCAAACCGCTTGGATGCGCGCGAACCATCCGGTGGCGTTCATCGCCGCCTGTCTCTCGCTCGCCATCAACAACACCGATCGGCTCGCGGCGCTGCGCCAGGAGGCGGGCCGACTCGGCATCCGCATTCTGCCCCCGGACATCAACCGCTCGGCGGCCGATTTCAGCATCGAGCGCCTCCCCGATGGCAGCCTGGCGATCCGCTACGCGCTGGCCGCGGTGAAGAAGGTCGGCATGGCGGCGATGCGCTCGCTGACCGCGGCGCGCGGCGCGCGGCCGTTCGCTGATCTCGCCGATTTCGCCGCGCGCATCGAGCCGCAATCCCTCAACCGCATGCAGATCGAGACCCTGACCCGCGCCGGCGCGTTCGATTCCTTGGGCGAAAGCCGGGCCCGGGTGGTGGCCGGCGCCGAGACCATCCTCCGCCGTGCCCAGGAAGCGGCCGAGGAGCGCGACAGCGGCCAGGTCGGCCTGTTCGGCGGCGGCCAGCCGGAGCCGCTGCGCCTGCCGACGGTCGCGGAGTGGCCGAGCCTCGACCGGCTCGGCTACGAGGCCGAGGCGATCGGTTTCCACCTCACGGCGCATCCGCTCGATGCCTACGCGACCGCGCTGCGCCGCCTCGGCGTCGTGCCGAGCAACCAGCTCGAAGCGTGCGCCGCCAATGGCGCGGCGCGGGTGAAGCTCGCCGGCACCGTGGTCGCGGTGAAGCAGCGCATGACCCGCTCCGGCAGCCGCATGGCCTGGGTACGGCTCACCGACATGGCCGGCTCCTATGAAGTGACGCTGTTCAGCGAGGTGCTCGCGCGCGCCGGGGCGCTGCTGGAGCCGGGCACGAGCGTGTTGGCGAGCGCGGAGATCCGCCTCGAAGGCGAGACCCTGCGCATCACCGCGCAGGATCTCACCGGCCTCGACGAGGCGGCCGCCTCGGCGGCGAGCGGGCTGCGCGTCTGGCTCGGCGCCGGCGAGGCGGTAGCGTCGATCCGGGCCCTGCTCGGCCGCGAGCGCGGCGGCCGCGGCCGGGTGGTGCTGATCCCCCGGATCGGTCCGGCCCGGTCGGTCGAGATCGCGCTGCCGGGCGGCTTCCACGTCACGCCGAGGCTCGGCGAGGCGCTGAAACACGTGGAGGGCGTAGAGGCGGTCGAGGAGTTGTGAGCGACGGGCTCTCGCGCATTCGCGTGGCCGTTCGCGGCAGCGGCCCGGGCGGCATCAGGCTTCGACGGGCGTACGCGCTTCGAAACGTGTCCGCGCCTCGATCGGAACCAGCGAGTGGCCGGCGGCTTGGGCCGGCTTAGCGGGCGCAGGTTCGTCGCGCCGGAGCCAGGCTTCCACCTCGGCGGCCGGGATCGGCCGGCTGAACAGATAGCCCTGGAACCGCTGCACGCCGCGCTTGCGCAGCGTGTCCCGCTGAACGTTGGTCTCGACGCCTTCCGCCGTCACCTCCATGCCGAGCGCGCGGGCGAGCGACAGGATCGCCTCGATCGTGGCGTAGCCGTCCCGCTCGGCGTTGACGACGAAGCTGCGGTCGATCTTGATGACGTCCACCGGCAGACGCCCGAGATAGGCGAGCGACGAATAGCCGGTGCCGAAATCGTCGAGCAGGATGCGGATGCCGCGCGCGCGCAACGCCTCGAACACCGGAGCCGCGCGCACGTGATCGCCGAGGAACATGCTCTCGGTGATTTCCAGCTGCAGCCGGTACGGCGCGAGTCCGCTCGCCGCCAATGCCGTCTCCACGTCTGCGATCAGCGTGCCAGTCAACACGTGCGCGACGGATATGTTCACCGTCACCGCGATCGTCGCATCCGGCCAGCCCGCCGCCTGGGTGCAGGCTTCCTTGAGCACCCAGCGGCTGATTTCGTAGATCTGGCCAGTCTGCTCGGCGATCGGGATGAAGTCCATCGGGCTGACCATGCCGCGGTCCGGATGCCGCCAGCGCAGCAGCGCCTCGAACGCATAGGTGCGCCCGGTGCGCGCCGACACGATGGGTTGGAACGCCAGCGACAATTCCTGCCGCGCCAGCGCGTGGCGCAAGCCCTGCTCAAGCGCGAACCGCTCGGCCATATCGCTTGCCAGCACCGGATCGAACAGTTTCACGCGGCCTTTGCCCTCGCGCTTCGCTTCGTACATCGCCACGTCTGCCGCGCGGATCAGTTCGTCCTGCGCCGTCGCATCCTTCGGGAACAGCGCGACGCCGATTGTCGCCTCCACGCGCACCGTGTCGACGCCGACTTCCATGGGCTCGGCCAGCGCATCGCGCAGATTCTGCGCGAGGTCGGCCGCGGCCTCGCAATCGACCACATGCACGGCGACGAGGAATTCGTCCCCACCCCAGCGCGCAATCTCCGCGCCCGTGGTGACATGCGTGCCGAGCACGCCCGCAACCGCCTGCAAGACCTGGTCACCCGTGCCGTGGCCGCGCACATCGTTGATCTGCTTGAAATTGTCGAGATCCAAGAACAGCACGGCGACCTGTACCTTGGCGTGCTCGGCGACGGCGAGCAGGCGTGCTAGGCGCTCGGTGAAGGTCGTGCGGTTGCACAGGCCCGTCAGCGGATCGGTAGACGCGAGCCGCGCCAGCGCCTCCGCGTATTGTTCGCGCACCAGCACTTCGTTCGCGAGTTCGGCGGTCCGCTCCTGCACGCGGGTTTCGAGCATCTGGTTCGATTCAGCCAGTGCCTGCTTGGCCGTGCCAAGCTCCTCGTTCGCCGCCTCGGTCTGCCGGCGCTGCCGGTCCGCGTGCAGAACAAGGCGCTCGTTCTCGCGGCCGAGCCGCAGTGCGCCGACGCTGGCTTGGTGCGCGATCCGCGATGACACCACCAGCACCACGCAATAGAGCAGGCTGAGCGTGCCGAGCAGCATATCCTCCTGCACCGTGCTCGCGAGCATGCTCAGCGCCGCCGGGACGATCAGGAATACACAGTACGAAATGGCGAGCGTCAGGCAAGGCGCGAGTACCGTGGCGCTGCCACTGGCCATGGCGCCAAGCGTCACGACGGCGGCCATGCGGGCGGCCTGCGGGAGACCGTGAAAGAACAGGACCGGAAAGGCCGCCCAAACCGCCGCCGAGGCCATCGCGCCAACCGCGAAGCGCACGATGCGCTGCGGGCCGTTGAACACGTGTCGCGGTCGGCGGTACCAGAGGAGGAGGTCCAGCGAGCGCACGGCCTGAACCACCATCATCGCGGCAAGCCAGAGCATCAACCCGCGCCGCCCGCCGGCGGGTGCGACCGTCAACGCCAGAAGCGCGCTCACCAGCATGGTGGCGAGGATGCCAGCACGGCCGTGTGCGTAGAGCATCGTCGCCCGGTCCCGCGTCACGCAGGTTTCGACCGAATCGGACAGTCCCGCGGCGCAACGCCCCTCGAGTTTCATTCCGAGATCCACTTCCCGTCACTTCGTCCGACGCCATGCGCCACTCACCGGAACGTGAGCGCGAGGAGTAAACAGATCTTGAACGGATTGACCCGGATGGCGCGGACGCACGGCGCCCGCGCCCGGAAACCCAAGCGCTTTCGTGGCGAACAGGGCAGCCATGCGCCAATAGAATGCGGCGCGGCATTTCTGTCGGCTTCGGTTCGCCCCCTGGAAATACCAGGGCATGTCTCAGTATGCGCAGGACTCTGCGCGGCTGCCCGAAGTAATAAATGACAGCCTATGGTAATAAAACCATTGCAGCGCATGCCCGGCGCCGTCCGCGTCTGCCTTCAGTGGCGGAAATGGCGCATGCCGGTGAAGACCATGGCGACGCCGGCGGCGTCCGCGGCGGCGATCACCTCGGCGTCGCGGATCGAGCCGCCGGGCTGGATCACCGCCGTCGCGCCGGCCGCCACCGCGGCCTCCAGACCGTCGGCGAAGGGGAAGAACGCATCGGAGGCGACGACGCTGCCGAGCACCAGCGGCTCCGCGAGGCCCGCCGCGCGCGCCGCCTCCTCGCTCTTCCACGCCGCGATCCGCGCGCTGTCCACCCGGCTCATCTGCCCCGCGCCGATGCCGGTCGTCGCGCCGCCCTTGGCGTAGACGATGGCGTTCGACTTCACGTGCTTGCAGACGCGGAAGGCGAAGAGCAGGTCGGCGCGCTCGGCCTCGCTCGGCGTCCGGCGTGTCACCACGCGCACATCCTCGGCGCCGATCCGTCCGCTGTCGCGGGTCTGGGCCAGGAACCCGCCGGCGACGCTACGGTAGGCGAGCCCGGGCGCCGTCGGGTCCGGCAGGCCGCCGGTGAGCAGCAGGCGCAGATTCTTCTTGCGCGCAAGGATGGCGAGCGCCGCCTCGTCGGCGTCGGGCGCGACGATGACCTCGGTGAACAGCGCGGAAATCTGCTCGGCCGTTGCCGCGTCCAGGGTCCGGTTCAGCGCCACGATGCCGCCGAAGGCGGAGACCGGGTCGCAGCGCAGCGCCAGCTTCCAGGCCTCGGCGAGGCTCGCCGCGCTCGCGACCCCGCACGGGTTGGCGTGCTTGACGATGACGACGCTCGGCGCCTCGAATTCGGCCACGCACTCGAAGGCGGCATCGGTGTCGTTGATGTTGTTGTAGGACAATTCCTTGCCCTGGACCTGCCGCGCGGTGGCGACGCCGGGGCGGGTGCCGGTGGCGTAGAACGCCGCGCGCTGGTGCGGGTTCTCGCCGTAGCGCAGGCTCTGCCGCCGCCAGCCAGCGAAGGCGAGCCGCTCGGGCAGCGCATCGGCGCCGGCGAACCAGGCGGCGATGGCGGCATCGTAGGCGGCGGTGCGGGCAAAGGCCTCGCCGGCGAGGCGCTTGCGGGTGGCCAGACGCGTGCCGCCGGTGGCGTCGATTTCCGCCGCGACCGCCTCGTACTGCGCCGGATCGGTCAGCACGGCGACGAAATCATGGTTCTTCGCCGCCGCCCGGATCAGCGCCGGCCCGCCGATGTCGATGGTCTCCACGCATTCGGCGGAATCGGCTCCGCGCGCCACCGTCGCCTCGAACGGATAGAGATTGACGGCGACGAGATCGATCGGCGCGATCCCGTGCGCGGCCATCTGGGCGAGGTGTTCGGGCTCATCGCGCCGGCCGAGGATGCCGCCATGGATCTGCGGCACCAGGGTCTTGACCCGCCCGTCGAGAATCTCGGGAAAGCCAGTATGGGCCGAGACCTCGGTGACGGCGATCCCGCCCTCGCGTAGCGCCCGCGCCGAGCCACCGGTGGACAGGATCTCCACCCCGCGCGCGGCCAGTGCCCCGGCGAGGTCGAGAAGCCCGGCCTTGTCGGAGACGGAGATCAGGGCACGGCGAATCGCGACGAGATCGGTCATGCTCAGCCTACTTTCGTGATCGCCCATTTGACCAGTTGCGGCCCATCCTGATCGACGGCGAGGACCACCTGTTCGGCGCGCCGCGGTTCGGGGGCGCCGAGATAGACGCTCTCCTCGATGCTGATTCGCGCGCCGTCGGCCCGTAGCCGCCAGCCGCCGCCATGCGGCAGGCGCAGCAGCACCGCCTCGGCATCATGCTGGAGGCTGGCATTCACCGCCGGATGGAGATGGAAGCGGATGGTGAAGGGCTGCGGCGTAGCCGCCTCGACGGCATCCTCGCCGCGCAGATCCTCGCCACTCTCGGCGATGTAGAGCCGACGCCGATGCACTGCCCCGAACGGCTTGCGCCAGCCATCATGGCTGGCCTCCAGCCAGTGCGCCCCGCTCGCCTCCTGGCGCTGCATCTGCACCTTCTCCGGTCGGCGGCCGAGCCCCTCGGGGCGCAGCTCGGAGGAGGAGGTATCGGCGATCACCAGCGTCGAATGCGCCGCGGTGGCGCGCAGCGCGTCGCGCCACTCGGCAGCGCCCGCGGGCGCCGCGCCGCAATTCACGATCATCCGGTCGCGGCCGACCGAGAACTCGAACGAGAGCGTGCCGGCATGGGCGAACCGGTCCAGCCCGTGCGGCGGCGGCGGGGCGCAATCGGCGATGATCACGCTGCGCCCAGCCTGCAGACGCTGGAACCCGCCCTCGGCCAGGCTCATCGGCGCCCGGCCGCTGCGCCCGGCCTGGCTCAGCGCCAGATCGATCAGCGCCGGCGTCTCCTCGGTGCTGCCATTGAACAGCGCCAGCCCGCCATCGCCGTGGCGCAGCGCGCGCAGTGCCGGCCCCAGCCGCTCGATCGCGCTCGCCAGCGCCGGCGGCGGCGGCACCTGCGCGGCCTGGAGCAGGGCGCGGATCTCGGTGAGCTCCTGCAACGCCGCGAGATGGGCCGCCGGGCTGCGCTCGGCATGGCTGCCGTCGGCGCGCACCTGGCGGGCGATCTCCTGGGGCAGGAAGCGCAGCGCCCGGGTCAGGAAGGCGGCCTGCTCGGGCAGCGCCACCGCGGCCGCGATCAGCCCCTTCAGCGCGATAAAGGCGCGCACGTCCTGTTCCTCCGCCGGCAGTGCGGCGGCGAGTGCCCTTGCATCAGCGACGAGCCGCGCCATCAGCCGCTGGCGGAACAGGTCATCGGCCGAGGCGGCGAAGAAATCATAATGCCCGAGCCAAGCGGCAAGTCGGGCGCCGGTGACGTCGGGCTGCCCAGCCAGCGCCTCGTGCGCCGGGCTCGCGATCCAGTCGGCGACCAGGGCGCGGGCGCGCAGCCGCGCGGCATCGGTGCCCAGCGCGCGCAGATCGCGCAGCCAGCCGAATCCGTGCGCGTGCCGGCGCAGCGGCTCCGCGCCGGAGATTTCGGCCCAATCACCGAGCCGCAGCGCCTTCACCCCGCCGGCGAAAGCCAGTTCGCCCTTGAGCAGATGCGCCCCGCGCGTCGGGTCGCCGGGCCACGGGTCGCGCACGGGCAGGGCCGGGGCGTCCGGCACGCGGGCGATGCGCAGGCTGGGCAGCCGCGCCATGGCGCGGCGGGCATCGCGCAGCCAGCGCCGGGGATCGAGCCCGCTCATCGCGCGGCGTCTCCCGCCGGCGCCGCGGCGCGGAGCGCGCCGATGGCGGCGGCGTAGTCGGGCGCGGCGAAGATCGCGGTGCCGGCGACCAGCACCTCGGCTCCGGCGGCGCGGGCACGCGGCGCCGTCTCCGCCGTGATCCCGCCATCGACCTCCAGCGCGACGCTGCGGCCACAGGAAGCGATCATCCGGCGCAGCGTGGCGATCTTGGGCAGCTGGCTCTCGAGGAAGCGTTGGCCGCCGAAGCCCGGGTTCACCGTCATCACCGTGACGAGATCGACCAGGTCGAGGACCGGCGCCACCGCCTCGGCGGGCGTGGCGGGGTTGATCGCCACGCCGGCGCGCTTGCCGAGACTGCGGACGAGCTGGAGCGAGCGATGCAGATGCGGCCCGGCCTCGGCGTGCACGGTGATATGGTCGGCGCCGGCCTCGGCGAAGGCGGCGATGACCGGATCCACCGGCGTCACCATCAGATGCACGTCGAAGGGCATCGAGGCGTGCCGGCGCAGCGCCTGCACGACCAGCGGGCCGAAGCTGATATTCGGCACGAAATGCCCGTCCATGACGTCCAGGTGCAGCCAGTCCGCGCCGGCCGCCGCCACCGCTCGCACTTCCTCGGCGAGGCGGCCGAAATCGGCGGCCAGCAGGCTAGGGGCGATCACGGCGCGGCCCAACGGGCCCGGCTGCGGGGACGAAAGGATCATGCCCGGTTCTAGACAGGCCGCTCCGCGTTGCACAAGCCGCTGCTTACAGTCTCTCCATGCGCGCAGCGAAGAATCCATCCAGCCCGCCATGCTCGGGCCACAGGGCGGGGTGGGTGCGCAGCGTGCCGTCGGGTGCAATCGCGGCGTGCAGGCCGGGCAGTTCGGTCGCCGTGAATGGAACGTGACGGAGCGTTCCGCGGGCCAGCGCGGCCGCAAGCCGGTCGGGTCCCTCCTCCTGCTGCAGCGAGCAGACGGCGTAGATCACCCGCCCGCCCGGGCGCAGCAGCGTGACGGCCGCGTCGATCAGCCGGTCCTGGGCCGTGGCCAGGGCCGCGATGTCGGTCGGGCGGCGGCGATGGACGACATCCGGATGGCGCCGGATCGTGCCGGTCGCGCTGCACGGCGCGTCCAGCAGGACCGCGTCGAAGGGCAGGGACGGGCGCCACCGCGCCGCATCGGCGGCGACCGTTTCGGCCTTCAGGCCGAGCCGCACCAGGTTTTCGCGCAGACGCGCGAGGCGGGCCTTGTCGCGCTCCACCGCGACGACCTCGGCCCCGGTGGCGGCGAGCTGGGCGGTCTTGCCGCCGGGCGCGGCGCAGAGATCGGCGACCCGCTCGCCCGGTCGGGCCGCCAGCAGCCGGGCCGGCAGGGCCGCGGCGGCGTCCTGCACCCAGAACGCGCCTTCGGCGAAGCCCGGCAGCGCCGTGACCTGGGTTCCTGGCGGGAAGCGGAGCGACCCGGTCGGCAGCGCGGTTCCGCCGGGAGGCGGCGTGGCCCCGGGCGCGAGGGTGATATCGAGCGAGGCTTCGGCCGCGTGCGCGGCGGCGATGGCCCGGGTGGTCTCGCCCCAATAGCGACTCCAGGCCGCCCAGAGCCATGCCGGTGTGTCCAGCCGCGGACCATCCAATCCTTCGAGCAACGCTGGCCCATCGGCGGCGACGCGCCGCAGCACCGCGTTGACGAGGCCGGCGAACGCGTCGAGCCCGAGGCCGCGGCAGAGGCCGACAGCGGTGGAGACAGCGGCGTGGGGCGGCGAATCGAGCAGCAGCAATCCGGCCGCGCCAAGCCGAAGGACATGGCGCACCGGCTGCGGCGGCTGCTTGCGCAGCAGCGGTTCCAGCACCGCGTCGAGCGTGCCGAGGCGGCGCAGCGTGGCGGCGGCCAGCCGGTGGCCGGCGGCCCGATCGCGCGCCTCGATGCCACCGAGCGCTTCGAGCGCTTCTTCGAGCGGGCGGCGGCGATCCAGCACGGCATGAAGAAGGGCGTAGGCGGCGGCACGGGTCGGATCGGCCTGGGCCGCCGCCGTCAAGAGTGCGGTTGACATGAAACCGTTATATCTCCGTTAGCGCGTATTGCGAAACGGGGATTTCCTGGCCCGTTCAGGCGCTGGCCTCGAGCAGCCGCGCCGCCAGGGCTTCAACTTCCGCGCGCACGACCTGCGCCGTCCCGACCCGGGTGACGGCCACCGTGCCGGCAGCGACTCCGGCGGCCAGGGCCGCCCGCTCGTCGGCTCCGCGGGCCAGCGCGAGGACCAGCGCGGCGAGGAAACTGTCGCCGGCGCCGACGGCGCTGCGCACCGTCACGGCCGGGCCGACCAGGCGCCGCACCCCGGCCGCCGTCGCCAGCAGCGCGCCGCCCCCGCC
>DAIDKZ010000109.1 GCA_027449745.1 Acetobacteraceae bacterium
CACCGGATTCGAAGACGCTGATGGGCGCGCCGCCATCGGCCGGCGCGGTATCGACGATGGCCGGGATTCGGTTGTTCGGGGCGATTGCCAGGAACTCGGGCTTGAACTGGTCGCCCGCGCTGATGTTCACGGGAATGAGGCGATAGGGCAGGCCCGTCTCCTCGAGGAAGATCGTGATCTTGTGCCCGTTGGGCGTCGTCCAGTAGTGCAGGTCGATCATTGGCGAGGTCCTTGGCTCGTGGTTTTCGGCGGCCGGGGAAGACCGGCGATGGCGTGGTCGGCCAGCGCCCGCAGTCGCTCGGGGTTGGGGTCAAGACGGGCCATCACGCGGATGGCGAAGACCGTGCCGAGAAGCGCCGTCGCGGTCGCGGCGATGTCGGTCTTCGGATCGAGCGCACCGTCGGCCACGGCCTGCTTCAGCCGCCCGGCAAAAAACTGCTCGACCTCGCCGAGCCGGGTGCGCACCAGGGCGCGGGCCTCATCGGACATCGCCGCGCCGTCGAGCGCCGTGTTGACCAGCAGGCAGCCGCGATGGTGCGGGTCGGCCAGCGAAAGGGCGATCAGTTCGTCGAGAAACGCGCCGATCGCACGGAGAGGATCGCTTGCCGCGGAAAGGCGGGCCAGACGCTCCACCAGCCCCTCGTCCGCGTAGCGCCGCAGCGCCTCGACGAACAGGCCGTCCTTGTCGGTGAAGCGGTGGTAGAGCGCGGACGAACTCAGCCCTGTCGCCTGGGTGAGGTCGCGCAGCGACGTTGCGGCATAGCCGTTCTGCCAGAACACGCCGATGGCGCGTTCGAGAACGGTGTCGTCGGAAAGGGCTCGGGTGCGGGACATTGACCTTGCTTGGGAGGAGCGGGTGTGCCACACATAATGGAACGATCCATCGAAATCAAGCCCAGTTCACGACCGCTTTAGGAGACCGATCATGCACAAGCCGCACCTCGTCTATTTCGCCGACCCGATGTGCTCCTGGTGCTGGGGCTTCTCGCCCGTGATCGAGGCGATCGCAGAGCGCTTCGGTCCCGCGCTGCCGATCCGCCTGATCCTCGGCGGGCTGCGTCCGGGAACCACCGACCCGATGGACGAGGCCTCCCGCGCCTCGGTCCGTGAGCATTGGGAGCACGTGCATGCCTCTTCCGGCCAGCCCTTCGACATGGGGTTTTTCGCGCGCACCCGGTTCGTCTACGATACCGAACCGGCCTGCCGCGCCGTCGTGGTGCTGCGCCGGCGCGGTATGGCGGACGCGTTGGCCGCGCTGCGGCGCATCCATGCCGCGTTCTACGCCGAGAATCGAGATGTCACCGATCGCGATACCCTCACCGAAATCGCCGCGGAACTCGGCGTGGATCCGGCTGAGTTCCGCGACGAGTTTGATAGCGAGGCAGCGGCGCGGGAGACCTGGGCGGATTTCGCCATCACCCAGCGCGCGGGCATCAACGGCTTCCCGACGCTGATCGCGGGTCGCGGCGGCGACGCTGGCTACATGATGGTCACACACGGTTTCCAATCGGCGGAGCGCGTGGTTCCGGCGCTGGAGAGCTGGTTTGCGAGCCAGCACGCCGCTTGAGCGTGCGGATGCCGGCCGCCGCCGGCTGTCCCGGTCACTTGGTGCCGAACAGCCGGTCGCCGGCATCGCCCAGGCCCGGACGGATATAGCCGTTGCCGTCGAGTTCGCGGTCTATCGCGGCGGTGAACACGGTCACGTCCGGGTGCTCGGCCTGCATGGTGCGCAGCCCTTCGGGAACGGTGAGCAGGCAGACGAAGCTGATCTGCCGCGCTCCGGCTTCCTTCAGCCGACGCACCGCGGCGGAGGCGGAATGGCCGGTTGCCAGCATGGGATCGACGACGATGACGATGCGCTGAGCGATGTCATCGGGCAGCTTGCGGTAATATTCCACCGCCTCGAGCGTGACATGGTCGCGGTAGACGCCGATATGGCCGACGCGCGCCGCCGGAACCAGGTCCAGCATGCCGTCCAGAATGCCGTTGCCGGCGCGCAGGATGGAGACGAAGCAGAGCTTCTTGCCCGACAGCGTCTCCGCTTGCATGGGCTCGAGCGGCGTATCGATGGCGACCGGCTCGAGCGGCAGGTGCCGCGTCGCCTCGTAGGCGAGCAGCAGGCTGATCTCGCGCGTCAGGCGGCGAAACCCGGCGGTGGAGGTTTCCTTGCGGCGGAGCTGGGTGAGCTTGTGGCGCACCAGCGGATGATCGACGACGACAGCGTTTGGGTGGGCCGGCATGGGTCAGCTCCCGCGGGGATGGGTCTGCCGCCACACCGCCATCAGCCGCTCGGTATCCACTGCGGTATAGCGCTGCGTGGTCGAAAGGCTGGCATGGCCGAGCAGGTCCTGGATCGCCCGCAGATCCGCCCCTCCCGCCAGCAGATGGGTGGCGAAGGAATGGCGGAGTGCGTGCGGCGTGGCGTGTTCGGGGAGCATGGCCAGGCGGCGGAAGCTGCGCATCGTGCGCTGCGCCACGCCCGCCGAGAGCCGCTTGCCGCGCGCCCCGAGGAACAGCGGCGCCTCCTTGTCCGGGCGTGGGTGCAGCGCGAGCCAGGCGGCGATGGATGCGCGCACCGCCGGCAGCACAGGCACCAGCCGTGTCCGTCCTCCCTTGCCCAGGATCCGCAGCGGGGCATCCGAGCCGGGCAGCGGCGCATCGCGCACCGCGAGCGCCAGCGCCTCGGCAATGCGCAGGCCGCTTCCATAGAGCAGGGTGAACAGCGCAACATCGCGCGCCGCGAGCGCGGACGTTTCGGCGAGGCTGCCGATCTCGCCGCTGGCGGCGCGGGCTTCCTCCACCGCCAGCGCCTTCGGCAGCGGCCGCTTGACCCGCGGCGCGCCGAGCAGCGCCAGGCGGGAATTGGCGATGCCGTGGCGGCGTTCGAGGAAGCGGAAGAAGCTGCGTACGGCGGCGAGGTGCCGTGCCCGGGTCGGCGCCTGCGCCCCCTGCGCCGCAGCGCGCGCGAGCCAGGCGCGGAAATCGGCCAGGCTCAGCGCCGCCAGGTCGGCCGCTTCCGGCGTTTTGCCGAGATGCAGCGTGAGGAAACCGAGGAAGCCGGCGACGTCGCGGCCATAGGCACTCACCGTCAGCGCCGCCGCCCGACGCTCCTGGGCCAGCCAGTCGAGCCAGCCGGCGCGCAGGACCTCCGCCGTCAGCGTCGCTTGCATGCGTCGCTGCCTCCGCTATCGACGGCACGCGCGACGGTGCGTGGCGACTGTGCGACTCCTGAGGTCATGGTTGTGAAGGCTACAAGATGACGGGCGAGGGCCGAAAGGGGCGAGTGCGCGTGCTGCTGCCCTACCCGTTCGCCGGCCCGTTCGACTATCGCGCGCCGAACCCGCCACCGCCGCCAGGGGCGCTCGTGCTGGTGCCGCTCAATGGTCGTCGCGAGGTCGGGGTCGTCTGGGATGGTGAGCCCGATACCGCCATCGCCGAGCGGCGGCTGAAGCCGGTTCTGGCGGTGCTCGATGCCCCGCCCATGGCGGCGCCGATGCGCCGCTTCATCGACTGGGTCGCTGCCTACACGTTGGCCGCCCCGGGTGAGGTGCTGGCGATGGCGCTGCGGGTCAATGCCCTGCACGCGCCGTCGCCGGCCGTGGGTTGGGTCGCCGCGGCCGGTGGACCCCGGTCCCGCCCGACACCCCAGCGCGCGCGAGTTCTGGCCGCACTGGCGTCCGGCACGCCGCTCGCCACCGCGGAACTCGCCCGTGCCGCCGGCGTCAGTGCGGGCGTGGTGCGCGGCATGGCCGAAGGCGGATGGCTGAGCCCGGTGCCGATCCCGACCGGCCCGCGCTTCGTCTGCCCCGATCCGGCTCACGCGCCGCCGCTACTTTCGCCCGAGCAGGCCGCCGCCGCCGCGGTCTTGCGCGCTGCCGTGGCCGCGCGCGCCTTCGCGGTGACGCTGCTGGAAGGCGTCACCGGCTCGGGCAAGACCGAGGTCTATTTCGAGGCCATCGCCGCCTGCCTCGCGGCCGGGCGCCAGGCGCTGGTGCTGCTGCCGGAGATCGCGCTCTCCGCCCAGTGGCTGGACCGTTTCGCTGCGCGCTTCGGCACGGCGCCCGCGGTCTGGCATTCGGAGGTCGGCCCGCGGCAGCGGCGCGAGACATGGCGCGCGGTGGCCGACGGCTGCGCGCGCGTCGTCGTCGGCGCCCGCTCGGCGCTGTTCGTGCCCTTCGCCGATCTCGGCCTCGTCGTCGTGGACGAGGAGCACGAGAGCGCGTTCAAGCAGGAGGAGGGGGTGATCTATCACGCGCGCGACATGGCCGTGGTCCGCGCGCGCCTGGCCGAGGCGCCTTCGGTGCTGGTCTCGGCGACGCCGAGCCTGGAAACGGTGGCGAATGTCGAGGCCGGGCGCTACGGCCATCTCATGCTCGCGGCGCGGCACGGCGGTGCCGTCCTGCCCGCGGTTGCGGCGATCGACCTGCGCACGGATGCGCCCGAACGTGGCCGGTTTCTGGCACCCACCCTCGTCGGCGCGGTGCGCGCGACGCTGGAGCGGGGCGAGCAAGCGATGCTGTTCCTCAACCGACGCGGCTATGCGCCGCTGACGCTCTGCCGCGCCTGCGGGCACCGGCTGGGCTGCCCGAACTGCACCGCGTGGCTGGTGGAGCACCGGCTGCGCCGCAGCCTCGTCTGCCATCATTGCGGCCACACGGCGCCGATTCCACCGGCCTGTCCCGCCTGCGGGGCGGCCGGCAGCCTGGCCGCGATCGGGCCCGGGGTCGAACGCATCACCGAGGAGGCGGCTTCGGCCTTTCCGGCCGCGCGGATCAGCGTCATGACCTCGGACACGCTGACCGGGCCGGGCGCGGCCGCGGCGGCGGCGCGGGCCATCGCGGCGGGTGACGTCGATCTCATCATCGGCACGCAGATCATCGCCAAGGGCTGGCATTTCCCCGCCCTCACCCTGGTCGGCGTCGTCGATGCCGATCTCGGGCTCGCCGGCGGGGACCTGCGCGCCGCGGAGCGGACGGTGCAGCTGCTGCACCAGGTGGCCGGCCGCGCCGGGCGGGCAGCGGCGCCCGGGCGCGTGCTGCTGCAGACCTACGCCCCCGAGCACCCGGTGATGCAGGCGCTGGTCTCGGGCGACCTCGGCCGCTTCCTCAGC
>DAIDKZ010000110.1 GCA_027449745.1 Acetobacteraceae bacterium
AGGTCGGTATAGAGATCGTCGGCGATGCCCATCTCGCGCATCGCTGCCTGCGCCACCGCCGATCTGCGCGGCGCGTTGGACAGCAGCACCACCCGCCGCTTCGCCGCACGCAGGCGTTCCAAGCAGTCGACGGCGCCGGGATAGGGCGTGACGCCGTCGTGGATCACGCCCCAAAGATCGAGGATGAAACCGTCATAGCGGTCTGCCAGTGCGGCGAAGCCACTCAGATGCTGCATCATTGGGGCAGGGGAACCTTCGCTGTCCGGCCGGCATCGGCGCCGACCGCTTCGGTGATGCTGCGAAAACCCTCGGCGCGCAGACGATTGGCGAGCTCCGCGATGAGGCGTGGGATCAGGGCGGGGCCGGCGTAGGCGAAGCCGGTGTAGAGCTGCACCAGGCTGGCCCCGGCGCGGATCATCGCAAGCGCATCCGCCCCGCTCGCGACGCCGCCGCAGCCGACCAGAACCAGCCGTCCGCCTGCGACGGCATGGGCGCGGGCAAGGAGAGCGCAGGCACGGGGCAGCAGCGGCCGGCCGGACAGGCCGCCGGCCTCGCCGGCATGGCGGGACCGGAGCCCGGGAGGCCGGGCGATGCTGGTGTTGGCAATGATCAGCCCAGCCGCCCCCGCGGCCAGCGCCGTCTCCACGACCGCGTCCAGCCCCGCCTCGTCGAGATCGGGCGCAATCTTGACCAGAACGGGCCGTGGCGACGGCAGCGCGGCGATGATCGCGCCGAGCAGCGCGGCGAGCGGCGCGCGGCCCTGCAACGCACGCAGCCCGGGCGTGTTCGGCGAGGAGACGTTGACCGTGAGATAATCGGCCAGCGGCGCGAGCGTCGCGGCAAGGGCGGCGTAGTCGCGCTCCGGGTCGGCGCCCTCCTTGTTGAGACCGATATTCACCCCGAGCGGTACCGGATGCGGCCCGAGCCGGCCCAGACGGGCCCGCACCGCGTCGAGCCCGGCGCCGTTGAAGCCCATGCGGTTGATGATGGCGCCATCCTCGAGCAGACGGAACAGGCGCGGGCGGGGGTTGCCCTGCTGCGGGCGCAAAGTCACCGTCCCGGTCTCGACGAACCCGAAGCCGAGCCGCATCAGCGGCCGGAGCGCGACCGCGTCCTTGTCGAACCCGGCAGCGAGCCCGATCGGGTTGCGGAAATCGAGGCCCCAGAGATGCTGGCCGAGGATCGGGTCGGCGGTGACGGCGCCGTGCCCGACGAGGCCAAGCCGCAGCGCGGTCGAGGCAAGCCGATGCGCGCGCTCCGGGTCGAGCCGGCGCAGCAGGCACATCGCGAGGGGACCGAAAGCCGACATCATCGCCGACCTTCCTGCCGCAGTGCGCGGCGGATGGGAAGCCTTTCGCGTCCGACGCCCTTGCCGCGCCCGCCGCCAGCGCCAAGATGCACGGGAGATGTGGAGCGAGCCCTATCTGGAAAGCTGCTGCCGGTCGGCGCTGCACCGCTTGGTGCTGGCGGGTTCCGAGGGACGCCCGGCGGGATTGCCGGGGAAGCAGCCAGGCGGGCCGAAGGACGCGCCATGCCTGGCCCGGCTCGCCGCAGCGGGGCTCGCCCGGGAGCGGCAGGATCGCCGTTTCGAGCCGACCGCAGTCGGACTCGCCCGCCATGCGCGCGAGGTGCTCCGACGGGCCGGCTGACGTGCGAGCGGTTCGGAGCGGGGCGGAATTTGGTTGACCGCCGGATGGCCGTCTCATAACCAAACCACACTGGCGGGAGGGCCGCGATGTACACGCAGGGACTGCAGCAGGCGGACGCGACAGATCGTTCGCCCCGCTCTGCCGGGGCTGGGACGGATGAGGACGCCGCCTTGCTGGCGCAGTTCCAGAACCGCATCGACCGCGAGGAGCGCATCGAAGCGAACGACTGGATGCCGGCCGCCTACCGCAGGACGCTGATCCGCCAGATCAGCCAGCACGCACACTCCGAGATCGTCGGCATGCTGCCCGAGGGCAACTGGATCACGCGCGCACCGAGCCTCAGGCGCAAGGCGACGCTCCTGGCCAAGGTCCAGGACGAAGGCGGGCACGGGCTCTACCTCTACGCGGCCGCCGAGACGCTCGGCCGCAGCCGCGAGGAGATGGTCGATGATCTGCTGTCCGGTCGCGCCAAATACTCGTCGATCTTCAATTACCCGACCCTGACCTGGGCGGATATCGGCGCCATCGGCTGGCTCGTGGACGGCGCCGCGATCATGAACCAGATCCCGCTCTGCCGCTGCTCCTATGGTCCCTACGCGCGGGCCATGATCCGTGTCTGCAAGGAGGAGAGCTTCCACCAGCGCCAAGGCTACGAGATCATGCTGACGCTCTGTCGTGGCACGGCGGAGCAGAAGGCGATGGCGCAGGACGCGCTGAACCGTTGGTGGTGGCCGTGCCTGATGATGTTCGGCCCGCCGGACACCGAGAGCGCGCACGGTGATCAATCCACGAAATGGAAGATCAAGCGCTTCTCGAATGACGAGCTGCGCCAGAAGTTCGTCGATGCCACGGTGCCGCAGGCACATTTCCTCGGTCTGACCATCCCCGATGCCGAGCTGCGCTTCGAACCGTCCCCTGATCAACCGTCATCCGATGAGCAGCCGCGCGGGCATTGGCGGTTCGGGCCGATCCCGTGGGAGGAATTCCGGCAGGTCCTGGCCGGCAACGGTCCCTGCAACGAAGACCGTCTCGCCGCGCGCCGCCAGGCGCATGAACAGGGCGCCTGGGTGCGCGAGGCCGCCGCCGCCCACGCGGCGAAAGCCGCGCGCACCAGGGTCGCGGCCTGAGGGAGCGCACGATGGAGACGCAGGATGGATGAGCCCAAGACGGCGCCGGTGCCCCTGTGGGAAGTGTTCATCCGCAGCCGCAATGGGCTGGCGCACAAGCATGTCGGTTCGCTGCACGCGGCCGACGCGGCGCTGGCGATGCAGGCGGCGCGCGATCTCTACACACGGCGCGGCGAGGGGCTTTCGATCTGGATCGTGCCGTCCAGCGCCATCATCGCGTCTGATCCGGCCGACCGGGACATGCTGTTCGAGCCGGCGCTGACGAAGGCGTACCGTCACCCGACCTTCTATGATGTGCCGGACGACGTCGGCCACATGTGATCGGCACCATGGCGACGAGTTCGATCGCGGTGAACGAGACGCCGCACACGCTTTATGTCCTGCGCCGCGCGGACGACGCGCTCGTGCTCGGCCATCGCCTCTCGGAATGGGTCGGGCATGCGCCGACCCTCGAAGAGGAAATGGCGCTGGCGAATCTCGGCCTCGACCTCATCGGCCAGGCACGCGCGCTCTACGCGCACGCCGCGGCGCTCGAGGGAGCGGGCCACGATGAGGATGATCTGGCCTATCTCCGCGATGCACCCCAGTACCGCAATCTCCTGCTGGTGGAACTGCCGAACGGCGACTTCGCGCAGACCATCATCCGGCAGTTCCTCTATGCCAGCTTCGCCGAGCCCTACTGGCGCGCCATGCGGACCAGCACCGATGCGACGCTCGCCGCGATCGCGGCGAAAGCGGAGAAGGAACACCGCTATCATCTGCGCCACGCGACCGACTGGATGATCCGTCTCGGCGATGGCACCGAGGAGAGCCATGCCCGGTCGCAGGCGGCCCTGGACCGGCTCTGGCCCTATGGCGGGGAGATGTTCGAATGCGACGCGGGGGAACGCGGGCTCGTCGACGCCGGCGTCGCCGTCGACCCGGCCCCGCTGCGCGCCGAATGGGAAACCCGCGTGACGGCCGCACTGGCCGAGGCGACACTCGCGCGCCCGTCCGGCTCCTGGATGCAGAGCGGCGGGCGCAGCGGACGGCACACCGAGCATCTCGGCCGACTTCTGGCGGAGCTGCAGCATCTGCAGCGAACCTATCCGGGCGCCCAATGGTGAGTTCCGACAGCGACCAGGCACTGCGCGCGCGGGCATTATGCGCGGTGGAAACGGTGTACGACCCGGAGATCCCCGTCCTGACGATCGCCGACCTCGGTGTGCTGCGCGATGTCACGGTGCAGGACGGAACGGTCGAGGTCACGATCACGCCGACCTATTCCGGCTGCCCGGCGATGGACGTGATCGGCATCGAGATCGAACTCGCCCTGGCGCGGGCCGGAATCAGCGGCGCGCGCGTGCGGAGCGTGCTCGCACCGGCATGGACGACCGACTGGATGTCGGACGCCGGCCGGCGCAAGCTGCGCGACTACGGCATCGCCCCGCCACCGCCCGGCGCGGGCCGCGGCGCACTGTTCGGTGCCGGCCCGGTCGCGTGTCCGCGGTGCGGGTCGACCGATACCGCGCAGATCGCTGAATTCGGCTCGACCTCCTGCAAGTCGCTCTGGCGGTGCCAGGCCTGCCGCGAGCCGTTCGACACCTTCAAGTGTCATTAGTGGCCGCGGCGCCCTGGATGTCCTCCCCACCCCCCCGCTTCCACAAGCTGCGCGTCGCCGATGTGCGGCGTGAGACCGCCGACGCGGTTTCGATCGCTTTCGATATTCCGCCGGCCCTGACCGAAATGTTCCGTTTCGAGGCCGGCCAGTATCTGACGTTGCGGCGCATGTTCGAGGGCGAGGAGGTGCGCCGCTCCTACTCCATCTGCTCCGGCCCCGACGACGGCGCGTTGCGCATTGCCGTCAAGCGCATCGATGGCGGCCGGTTCTCGACCTGGGCGAATGACGGCATCCGCCCCGGCGACCTGATCGACGTGATGAGCCCGACGGGCCGCTTCGGCATCGCCTGCGCACCCGACGCCGCGCGCGTGCATGTCGGCTTCGCTGCCGGATCAGGCATCACGCCGATCCTCTCCATCACCCGCGCTCTGCTCGCCCGCGAGCCCGCCAGCCGTGTCTTCCTGTTCTACGGCAACCGCTCGACCGCGGAGATTCTCTTTCGTGAGGAACTGGAGGCGCTGAAGGACCGATTCCTGGATCGGCTCTCGGTGTTCCATGTGCTCTCGCGCGAGCAGCAGGACGTGCCCGTGCTGAACGGCCGCCTCGATGCGGCGAAAGTGCGGCTGCTGCTGCGCCACGTCGTTCCGGCCAGCGCCATCGACGACGTGTTCCTGTGCGGCCCGACCGAGATGAGCGAGGAAATCGCGGCAACCCTGCTCGAGCTCGGGCTGGCGCCGACCCAGATCCATGCCGAGCGCTTCGTGTCCGCGCTCGATGGCGTGCCGCGCCCGCGCCCGCTGCCCGCACCGTCCGGAACGCCGTTCGCCACCGCCAGCGTCATCGCCGACGGCACCCGGTCGGAAATTCCGGTGGCCGAGGGCGAAGCGATCCTCGACGCCGCCCTCCGCGCCGGGCTCGATCTGCCCTATGCCTGCAAGGGCGGCATGTGCAGCTCCTGCCGCGCGCGCGTGCTCGAGGGAACCGTACGCATGACCACGAATTTCGCGCTGGAACCGTGGGAAGTCGAGGCGGGCTACGCCCTCACCTGCCAGGCGCAGCCGACCAGCGGGCATGTCGTCGTCGACTACGATCACGTCTGAGCCGGCTCGCGCGGACGCCGGTCGATCACGCGCTTCACTTTGCCCAGCGAGCGCTCCAGCGTGCCCGGCGGCTCGACGACGACGTCGGCGGAAATCCCGATCGTGTTCTTGATCTCATGCACGACCACCCGGCTCTCCTCCCGCAGCCCGGCGCCGTCCCAATGCTCGGGGCGGGATTCGGCATGGACGATCATGTGGTCGAGCCGTCCCTCGCGGGTCAGTTCGAGCTGGAAGTGCCCACCGCACCACGGGTGCGTCAGCAGCAGTTCCTCGATCTGGGTCGGAAACACATTGACCCCGCGCAGGATCACCATGTCGTCCGAGCGGCCGGTCACTTTCTCCATGCGGCGGAAGCCCGGCCGCGCGGTGCCGGGCAGCAGGCGGGTGAGATCGCGGGTGCGGTAGCGGATCACCGGCATTGCTTGCTTGGTCAGCGAGGTGAACACCAGTTCCCCGCGCTCGCCCTCGGCCAGCACCGCGCCGGTGTCGGGGTCGATGACCTCGGGATAGAACTGGTCCTCCCAGATATGCAGCCCGTCCTTGGTCTCGACGCATTCCTGGGCGACGCCCGGGCCCATCACTTCGGACAGGCCATAGATGTCCACCGCGTCGATATCGAAACTGGCCTCGATCTCCTGGCGCATCGCGTTGGTCCAGGGCTCGGCGCCGAACAGACCGAAGCGGAGCGAACTGCCGCGCGGATCGCGTCCCTGACGCGCGAACTCATCGAGGATCGCCAGCATGTAGCTCGGGGTCACGGCGATGATCTCCGGGGACAGGTCGGCGATCATGTGCACTTGGCGCTCGGTCATGCCGCCGGAGATCGGAATGACGGTGCAGCCCAGCCGCTCCGCACCCGCGTGCAGGCCGAGCCCGCCGGTGAAAAGCCCGTAGCCATAGGCGTTGTGGAGCTTCATCCCCGGCCGCGCCCCGGCCGCGTGGATCGAGCGGGCGACGAGGTCGGCCCAGACATCGAGGTCCGCCTGGGTGTAGGCGACCACCGTGGGCTTGCCTGTTGTGCCCGAGGAAGCGTGCAGGCGCGCGACCCGGGACGGCGGGACGGCGAGCAGCCCATAGGGATAGGTGTCGCGGAACGTGGCCTTGGTGGTGAAGGGAAACTTCGCCAGATCGGCGAGATCGCGGAAATCCTCCGGCCGGACGCCGGCAGCGTCGAAGGCGGCGTGGTAATGGGGAACGTTGTCGTAGGCGTGCTGCAATGACCAAGCCAGGCGCTGGCGCTGCAGCGCGGCGATCTCGTCGCGTGAGGCGCGCTCGATCGGGTCGAACACGGCATCGTCGCGGCTGCTGATCCTGGGCATGATTTCTCTCCCTTCGTCGCCGTCCCGAGGCGGCCCGATCACGCATGATATACCGCGAACTGGGGCGTGTTTGCGGAATTTCCCGTCCGTCCATCCGGCCAAACCGGACGGTGTTGGCCGGGGAGCGGCCACCGCATGACGATTGACCCGGTCGGCCCCCGTGCCTACCTGGATTGTCCACGCCCATTGTTCTGGCGATGCCCATACCCATGGATCAGCCTGCCAAGTCCCGGCCCACCCGTCATCCGCTCCGGCCCGCCACCGCGGCGCCTGGGTTGGACCCGCGCGCGGCGGCGGTGCTGCGCGAGATCGTCGAACAGTATGTCGAGACGGGAGAGCCGGTCGGTAGTCGCACCCTCTCGCGCCGCCTGCCGATCGCGCTGTCGCCGGCGACGATCCGCAATGTCATGGCCGATCTCACCGATTCGGGGCTGCTGTTCGCGCCGCACACCTCGGCGGGTCGGCTGCCGACGGATCTGGGGCTGCGGCTGTTCGTCGATGGGCTGCTCCAGTTCGGCGAGCTCGGTGAAGAAGAGCGCACCGCGATCAGCGCCGCGCTGGAGGCGAAGGGGCGCAGCCTGGAGGATACGCTGGCGGAGGCATCGTCCATGCTCTCCGGCCTGTCCGCCGCCGCCGGACTCGTGCTGGCGCCGAAATCTGAGGGGCCGCTGCGGCATATCGAGTTCGTCGCCCTCGGCGCCAATCGGGCGCTGGTCATTCTGGTCGGCGCCGATGGCCAGGTCGAGAACCGCGTCATCGAGACCCCACCCGGCGGGCCACCTTCGGCGCTGGTGCAGGCCGGCAACTACCTCAATGCCCGCCTCTCGGGGCGAGGGCTTGGCGAACTGCACGCGCTGGTGGCGAACGAGATCGCCGCCAATCGGACCGAACTCGATGCACTGGCGACCCAGGTGGTCGAGGCCGGGCTGGCGACCTGGACCGGGGAAGGCCGCGGCGGTTCGCTGATCGTGCGTGGCCAGGCCCGCCTGCTGGCCGATGTCACCCAGATCGAGGCGCTCTCGACCATCCAGCTCCTGTTCGAACGGCTGGAGCGGCAGGAGACGATGCTGCGCCTGCTCGAACTTGCGGAGAGTTCGGAGGGTGTGCGGATCTTCATCGGCACCGAAAGCGGCGCGTTCGGTGCCGCCGGGCTGACGACCGTGGTCGCGCCAGCGCGCAATGCGGCCAACCGCATCGTCGGCGCGATCGGGGTGATCGGGCCGACGCGGATCAATTACGGGCGGATCATCCCGGTGGTGGACTACACGGCGCGGGTCATCGGCCGGCTGCTCGGCTAGTGGTCCGATGCCAACGCCCGCTTCCGGGCGTCGGCTGAATCGGCCCACAAAATCAAGCTAGCGCTCTGACGCATGGTGATTCATCAGAACGTGTCAGAGCACTCGATTAGGCGGCCTGGACAGCGCGAGGCTGGCGGGTAGTCTGCTGCCTCCACACGTGGAGGGAGGACTGCCCGATGATCGTCGATATGCGCATCTACACCTGCCACCCTGGCCGCCTGAACGACTGGGTCGCGCTCTACAAGGAGCATGGCTGGCCACTGCAGCAGAAATATCTCGGCCGCTGCGTCGGCTGGTACGTTACCGCGGAGGGCCCGTTGAACACGCTGGTGCATCTCTGGGCCTATGAGGACCAGGGCGACCGCGAGCGGCGGCGCAATGCGATGATGGCGGATCCGGGATGGCAGGACTTCCTGCGCCGTTCGCGCGAGTCCGGCGCCCTGGTGGCGCAGGAGAACCGCTTCCTGCGCCCGACCGATTTCTCGCCGATCCAGTAGGCGATGGCCGAACCGAGGGCGCGGGGCTATTTCGGCATCGGTGTCGAGGGCGTCTCGAAATCGGCGAATTTCGGTGCCCTGCTGCGCACCGCCCACGCCTTCGGCGCCGGCTTCTGCTTCTCGATCGGCGCCGGCTTCGACGCCCGCGCCGCGCGCGCTGCCGATACCGCCGGCACGCCGGAGAGCCTGCCGACGTGGCGATTCGACGACATCGACAGTTTCCGGCTGCCGCAAGGCTGCGTCCTGGTCGGCGTCGAGCTCATCGACACCGCGGTGGCGCTGCCGTCGTTCCGCCATCCGCTGAGCGCCGCTTATGTGCTCGGCCCGGAGCGCTCCGGGCTCTCCTCGGCCCTGCTGGCGCGGTGCCGGCATGTGGTGCGGATCCCGACTCGGTTCGCCCTCAACGTCGCGGTCGCCGGCGCGCTCGTGCTGTATGATCGCCTGCTGCAGCACGGGCGGTTTGCGGAACGGCCCGTGGGCACCGCGCTGACGCCGCTCGCTCCGGCGGCGCCCGCGGCGCGCCGGGGCCATGGCGACCCGGTATTCCGCCGGACCATCCCGCCTTGGCTCGGGAGCAACGGGGAAAGCTGACCGGCCGGCTCGGCCGCTTGCCGCGCTGCGGTCCAGCCCGTATCAGTCTCGGCCATGATGCGGTTCTTCCTGCTCTCGATGGCCTTCATCCTGGCGGCGCTGGCGCCGGCGGGCGCGGCGCACACGCCAACGCATGCCGCGGCAGCGCCGCGCGCGGACCAGCCGCGGCCCCTCGGCCATTTCGAGGACTGGACGGCTGCGACCCACCTCGAGGGTGGGCGTACGGTCTGCTACGCGTTCACCCGCGTCCGCAGTTCCAGCGTGAAGATTCCCGGCCGCGGCGAGGTCTTGCTGACGGTGACGGAGCGCCCGACCGGGCGCGACATGGTCGCGATCAGCGCCGGCTATCCCTACGCCGCCGGCGCGGTGGTGCGCGTGCAGATCGAGCGCGCCACTTTCGAATTCTACACCGCCCAGCGCTCCGCCTTCGCCCGCGACGGACACGCCGTGGTGGCGGCGATGCACCATCGACGCGACCTTATCGCGCACGGGCCGGCGCCGCATGCCGGCCAAGTCGGCGACAATTTCAGCCTGCGCGGCTTCGACGCCGCCTATGCTGCCATCGCTAAGGCGTGCCCCGCGAAATGAGCCAGTCCGATGCCCAGCTGACGGACGCCGAGCGCGACCGCATCCTTGCGAAGGCGGCGCTCTTCGCCCCGCCTGAGCCAGTGCTGGCGGACGGGCGGCGCGATCTCGTCGGCCTGAGTCGGGCGGAGCTCGCGGCCGAGCTGGCCGCCATCGGCGCCCCCGCCTTCCGCGCGCGTCAGATCTGGCACTGGGTCTACCATCGCGGCGAGACCGATTTCGCGCGCTTCACCACGATCGCCCGGCCGATGCAGGAACGGCTCGCCGAGCGCTTCGTCATCGGCCGCCCGGACGTGGCGGCCATGCAGCAGAGCGCCGATGGCACGCGCAAATACCTCTTCCGCTTCCGCGATGGCCAGGAGGCGGAGACGGTCTACATCCCGGACCGCGACGAACCGCGCGGTGCGGCGTGCCTCTCTTCGCAGATCGGCTGTACCCTCTCGTGCCGCTTCTGCCACACCGGCACGCAGCGGCTGGCGCGCAATCTCGGCACCGCCGAAATCGTCGGCCAGTTCATGGCCTTGCGCGACGCGTTCGGGGAATGGCCGAGCCCACACGACGACACGCCGCGGCTCCTGTCCAACATCGTGCTGATGGGCATGGGCGAGCCGCTCTACAACTACGAGAACGTCGCGCGCGCGATGGCGATCGTGATGGACAACGAGGGCATCGCACTATCGCGCCGCCGCATCACGCTCTCCACCTCCGGCGTGGTGCCGATGATGGACCGCGCCGGTGCCGAGCTCGGCGTCAACCTCGCCGTGTCCCTGCATGCCGTGCGCGACGATCTGCGCGACGAGCTGGTGCCGCTCAATCGCAAATACCCGATCGCCGAACTGATCGCCGCCTGCCGCCGCTACCCTGGCGCCTCCAATGCGCGGCGCATCACCTTCGAATATGTCATGCTGCGCGGCATCAACGACAGCGCCGCGGAGGCCCACGAGCTGGTGCGGCTGATCGCTGGCATCCCGGCCAAGGTCAACCTGATCCCGTTCAACCCCTGGCCGGGGAGCACCTACGCGCCCAGCACGGCCACGGCGCTGCGCCGCTTCGCCGAGATCGTCATGAATGCCGGTTTCGCCGCCCCGGTGCGCACGCCGCGTGGCCGCGACATTCTCGCCGCCTGCGGCCAGCTCCGCACCGAGGCCGCTCGCCGCCCCCACCGCCGGCCGGCCGCGTGATCCGAAGGCGTGCCCTTCTCGGCACGCTCGCGCTCGCGGCGTGCGCGCGTGGCGTGCCGGAGCGACCGCGCGTCGAACTGTCCCTGATCGCCGGCCCGGGCCTGACGCGGGCGACGGCGGTGCGGATCTATCAGCTCGTCGCCACCGACCATTTTCTCGCCGCTCCGCCCTCGGCGCTGCTCGGGCACGAGCAGGCCACGCTCGGCACCGATGACCTCGGCATGGAGGAGATTCTGCTGCGCCCGGGTGAGACCCGCCACGTCGGACGAACCTGGCGCGAGCAGGCCAAATATATCGGCGTCGCCGTGCTGTTCGACGGTTCCGGCAGCGTCCTCTGGCGCGACGTCGCGGCGCTGGCCCATGATGGGACGAGCGATGGGCCGAGCCGGGTCCGGCTCGACGTCGAGCCCGGCCGGGCGCGGCTTCGCGGCCTGCGACAGGGCGAAAAAAGCGTCTGAGTCGGCGCGGAAATCCGGTCTATGATCGGAGCGTGCCAAGCGCCTGGTCAATGGTCGCGACCGGCTCGGGGGGGTGGGGATGAGCCAGACGCCGATCGAGGCCGATCAGTGCGCCAGCGGGCGATTTCGGTCCTGGGCCGCGACCCATGTCGGCACGACCCGACGCAACAACGAGGATTGCTACCTCAACCGGCCAGACCTCGGCCTGTGGGCGGTGGCCGACGGGGCCGGCGGGCACCAGGCGGGCGAGGTGGCCTCGCAGACCGTGGTGGCGGCACTGGCGGCGATCCCGGCCGGCTTGGCGCCGGCGGATATGCTTGCCCAGGTTCGCCTCCAGCTCGGCGACGCGCATGCGGCGCTGCGGGAAGAGGCAGCGCGGCGGGGACCTTCGGCCATGCTGGCCTCCACCGTCGTCGTCCTGCTCGCGGGGCCGGAACATTTCGCCTGCCTCTGGGCCGGCGATTCGCGCGCGTACCGCCTGCGCGACGGGATGTTCGAGCAGATCACCCACGACCACAGCCTGGTGCAGGAGCTGGTCGACAGCGGGGCGATCAGCGCTGCCGAGGCCGAGCGGCACCCGCACGCCAATGTCATCACCCGCGCCGTGGGCGCCGACGCCGAGGCGCTCGACCTCGACAAGGTGAGCGACCGGCTGCAGCCGGGCGATCGCTTTCTGCTATGCAGCGACGGGCTGTGCAAGACCCTCGCCGAAGCCAGCCTCGCAGCGCTCCTGGGAGCCGACGGGCCGACGCCGCCGCCGACCGCGCTGGTGGAGGAGGCCCTTGGCGCCGGCGTCACCGACAACGTAACCGCTGTAGTCCTTGAGATTCTCGACGCTTGAGATGTTGCTTCACCACCATGTTACGATGGCCTGAACCGAAGAGGAGACGACCCATGAGCTTCCGCACCGCTCTTGCCTTGCCGGCCGGTCTTGCCGCAGCCCTGCTGCTCGCGCCGCTGTCCGCAGGCGCTCAGAGCAATCCATCCGCCGATCAGATCATCCAGTCGCTGAAGCCTTCGGGGGCGCTGAACGGGCAGACCCGCGGCATCAAGCCGGTCTCGCCCGGGCAACCCGCCGCGGCGCCGGCCCCGAACACATCGACCCGCGTGGCCAAGACCGAGGCGGCCGGTCCCTCGGTCAACCTGAGCGTGCAGTTCGCCAACGGCTCGGCGGACCTGACGCCGGAGGCTCGGAAGACGCTCGACGAACTCGGTCGCGCCCTGGCCAGTCAGGATTTGGCGAGCTATCGGTTCCGCATCGAGGGCCATACCGACAATGTCGGCTCGCGCAGCTACAACAAGGCGCTTTCCGAGCGCCGCGCCGAGGCCGTGGTCGCCTATCTCGCGAGCAAGTTCGGTCTCGACAAGGCGCGTCTGCAGCCGGTTGGGATGGGCGAGGACGGACCGCTGGTCGCCGCGCCCCCGCAGACGCCGGAACCGCGCAACCGGCGCGTCCAGGTCGTGAATATCGGGGCATAGCGCTCCGGCCGGGCGGGCGACGGATGGCGGCCGAGGACGACCCGGACCGTACCGTCGTGGTGCCACGCGCGCCGAAGCGCCCGCCCCCGTGGCGGCGGCTGGCGCTCGTGGCGCTCGCCTTGCTGACCGGGTTCGGCTGGACGTTGTTCCGTCTGCTGCAGCCGTCGCAACCGCCGCCCATTGCACCGTCGCCGCGCCCCGCCGGAGCGGCGGCTGTGATCGTGCCGCTGCCCGCGCCACGGCCCGCGCCGGAGTTCGCGTTCGTCACTGCCGGCGAGGTGGCCATCGCCGCCGATGTGCCGGAGCATCTGCGCCTGTTCCGCTTCGCCCCGGACCCGCGCGTCATCGTGCTGGATTTCGCCTCCCTCACCGAGCAGGGGCAGATGCTCAACCGCGTGGCGGCGCTGGTCGAGAAGGCGAAACTCCCGCGCGAGCGCGTGCTCTCCGATGCCGAACTCGCCGCCGCCATCGCCGCCGGCGGCGATACGCCGGAGACGTTCTACTATGGCCACGACTACCGTGCCGCCGACCTGGCGCGCTTCTTCGCCCTTGCCGACCGCGACCAGGTGGCGCTCAACGCCCAGGAAACCCGGCTGCGCCGGCTCATCACCACGCTCGGCTGGACCGCGGAGGGTGCGGTGGGGGCCCTAATCTCGATCCCGCGCGCCGGCGCCGATGCGACGATCAGTGCGGAGGCGCGCGCCACCATCCTGCATCACGAACTGGCCCACGCCGCCTACTTCAACGACGACGCCTATGCCGCCTATACGCGGCAATTCTGGCGCGATGGGCTGGACGCGCGCGACCGCGAGGATTTTCGCCATTTCCTCGGACAGGCCGGATACGACACCGGCATCGAGGATCTGATGATGAACGAGATGCAGGCCTATCTCATGCACACGCCGGACCCGCAATTCTTCACGCCTGCTGCGGTCGGCGAGGCAGCCGATCGGATCGCCGCGCTGCGCGTGCGGTTCTGGCGCGGCATGCCGGGGGGCTGGCTGCGCGATGCGACCCCGGTGCCACCGGGGGCTCCGGCGCCGCAGCCGGCGGTTGAGCACATCGGTCAGCCGGTCCGGGCCAACCGCCGGCGCCGCGCGCCGGCGCGTCAGCGGAGCTCCGCCGCGGAGAGAAAGCGCACTCCGGCGGCGAGCAGACGCGTTCGCGCCGATGCGATCGTGGTGCCGCCGCCGATTTCGGGCAGACCGATGCCGCGGCACGCATCCTCGACGACGACGACCTCGTAGCCGAGGCGCGCGGCGTCTTCGGCGGAATAGGCGACGCAGAAATCCGTCGCCAGCCCGGCCAGGAAGAGGCGGGTGAAGCCACGAACCCGGAGCCAGCCATCGAGGCCGGTCGGCGTCTTCCGGTCGTTCTCGAAAAAGGCCGAATAGCTGTCGACCACGGGGCGGAAGCCCTTGCGGATGATGACTTCGATGCGCGCCTGATCCAGCGCCGGGTGCAGCGCCGCGCCGGCGGTGTTTTGAACGGCGTGGTCCGGCCACAGGGTCTGCAGGCCGTAATCGACCTCGATCGTCTCGAACGCCGCGCGGCCGGCATGGGCAGACGCGAACGAGCGATGGCCGGGGGGATGCCAGTCCTGGGTGGCGAACGCGTGCAGCAGAGGGCCGGCGAGCAGGCCCGCGATCGGGCCGAGCACCGCGTCCCCCTCCGGCACCGCGAGCCGGCCGCCGGGCATGAAATCCGGCTGAACGTCGATCAGGCCGAGCACGTCCCGCACGGGGTCCAGGATCACGGGCGACGGCATCGCGGGTCCTCCTCCGGCGCCGGCCGCGCGGGTGAACGGCCGCCGCACGCGCGATGTTGCCAGCCGGCTGGCGGCAGGGCAACGTCCCGGTCATTCCCGATCGGCTCCAGAGCGAGGTGAGGACCAGGCACATGAGCGAGACCCAGGCAAGCGGCGTGAAACCAAAGAAATCCGTAGCCCTTTCGGGAGTTCCGGCGGGCAATACCGCACTCTGCACCGTGGGGCGCACCGGCAACGACCTGCATTATCGCGGGTATGACATTCTCGACGTCGCCGAGCAGTGCGAGTTCGAGGAGATCGCCCACCTCCTCGTCCATGGCCGCCTGCCGAACCGCGCCGAACTCGCCGGCTACAAGGCAAAGCTCAAGGCGCTGCGCGGGTTGCCGCACGCCGTGCGCGCCGTGCTCGAGGCGCTGCCGGCGGCGACGCACCCGATGGACGTGATGCGCAGCGGCTGCTCCGCGCTCGGCTGCATCCTGCCCGAAAAGGAAGACCACAACGCCCCCGGCGCGCGGGACATCGCCGACCGGCTGATGGCCTCCTTCGGCTCGATGCTGCTCTACTGGTACCATTTTTCCCACAATGGCCGGCGCATCGACGTCGAGACCGACGACGATTCCATCGGCGGGCATTTCCTGCACCTGCTGCACGGGCGCACGCCGAGCGAGCTCTGGGTGAAGGCGATGCATGTTTCACTCGTCCTCTACGCCGAGCACGAGTTCAATGCGTCGACCTTCACGGCGCGCGTTGTCGCCGGCACGGGTTCGGACATGTATTCGGCGATCACCGGCGGGATCGGCGCGCTGCGCGGTCCGAAACATGGCGGCGCCAACGAGGTCGCGCTCGAGATCCAGCAGCGCTATGCCGACGCCGGCACCGCGGAGGAGGACATCCGCGCCCGCGTCGCCAACAAGGAAGTGGTGATCGGTTTCGGGCACCCTGTCTATACGATTGCCGATCCGCGCAACAAGGTGATCAAGGAGATCGCCCGCCGCCTCTCGGCCGCCGCGGGGTCGATGACCATGTTCTCGATCGCCGAACGCATCGAGCAGGTAATGGCCGAGACCAAGAAGATGTTCGCCAATCTCGATTGGTTCAGCGCGGTCAGCTACCACATGATGGGGGTGCCGACGGCGATGTTCACGCCGCTCTTCGTCATCTCGCGCACCTCGGGCTGGAGCGCGCACATCATGGAGCAGCGCCTGGACGGCAAGATCATCCGCCCATCGGCCAACTATGTCGGCCCGGAGAATCTCACGTTCGTTCCGCTCGCCGCGCGCGGTTGAGGAGGTCCGTCATGCCCTACCTGGTCGGATCGGAGCTGCCGTTCGAGGCGGCAGGCGTGCGGTTCCGGACGCTCCTTGCCGAAGCCCCCATTCTGCAAATTCCCGGCGCGCACAACGGGCTTGCCGCCGCGCAGGCGAAACGCGCCGGGTTCAATGCGCTCTATCTGTCGGGCGCCGCGATGAGTGCTTCGATGGGCCTGCCCGACCTCGGCGTCATCACCGTCGACGAAGTCGGCTTCTTCATCCGCCAGGTGGTGCGCGCCTCCGGCCTGCCGGTGCTCGTCGATGGCGACACCGGTTATGGCGAGGCGCTGAATGTCATGCACATGGTGCGCAGCTTTGAGGACGCCGGCGCGGCCGCGGTGCATCTCGAGGACCAGTTGCTGCCGAAAAAATGCGGCCACCTCAACGACAAGAAGCTCGCTGACCCGCACGACATGGCGGCGAAGGTCGCGGCGGCGGCAAAGGCGCGGCGGCATCTCTTCATCATCGCGCGGACCGATGCGGCGGCGAGCGAGGGCATCGATGGCGCCGTGGCACGCGCAAATCTATACCTCGAAGCCGGGGCCGACGCGATCTTCCCCGAGGCGCTCATCACCGCCGACATGTTCCGCGCATTCGCCGCACGGGTGAAGGCGCCGCTCCTCGCCAACATGACCGAGTTCGGCCGCACCCCGTTCTTCACCGCGACCGAATTCGCCGAAATGGGCTACCGCATGGTGATCTGGCCGGTCAGTTCCCTGCGGGTCGCGGCCAAGGCGCAGGCGCTTCTCTACGACGCCATTCGCCGCGACGGTGGCGCACACCGGATGGTCGATGCCATGCAGACGCGGGCGGAGCTCTACGAGACGATCGGCTATTCGGACTACGAGGCGCTGGATGCGTCGATCGTCCGAACCGTCGTGCCGACGGCGATGCCGCAGCGCGAAGGCTGAGCGCACACACCGGCCCGGAACGGATCTTCCGAGCCGGCGTGCGTCCGCGGCGATCAGCCGGGGATGATCCAGGGAATGAGGTACTGCTGGATCGCTACCAGGATACCCAGCGCGATCGTCAGCACTACGCTGTGCGTGAAGGTCCGGGCGAAGACGACCCCCTCGTGTCCTTTCAAGTCGGTAGTGGAGACACCGGTGGAAATGTTCTGCGGCGAGATCATCTTGCCCATCACGCCGCCGGAGGAGTTGGTCGCCGCAAAGAGCACTGGATTGAGCTGAAGCTGGTTCGCCGCCACAGCCTGCAGATTGCCGAACAGCGCGTTGCCGGACGTATCGCTCCCCGAAAGGAAGACCGCGATCCAGCCGAGGAAGGGCGAAACCAGCGGGAAGAACACCCCCACCGAAGCAACGCCGAGCCCGAGCGTGTAGGCCATGCCGGAATAATTGAGCAGGAAGGCGAGGCCGACGATCAGCATGACGGTCAGGATGGCGATGCGGATCTGGACGAATGTATCGACCACGGCGCGGCCCAGCCGAGCCGGACCGCAGCCGAGCGCCAGCGCGGCGATCACCACGCTGAGCAGGATGGCCGTGCCGGTGCCGAGCGGCTGGAACACCCAGACCGCCGCGTAGGCCTTCTTGTAGAGCGTGATGAACACCGCATTGTGCAGCCCCGGCCACTTCACTGCGACCTGGCCGATCGCCGCGACTTTGAGGTGCGTCCAGACGATGACGATACCGGCGACCAGCACCCAGGGAATCCAACCCTGCCACGAGGGCGGCACGCCGGTCCGCTCCATCGCGTGGATGTCGGCCTTGATGGCGTATTCGGGATCCGGCGCCGGCTGCCACACGCGCAGGAAACCGATGGTGCAGATCAGCGAGGTCAGCGACGAGACCACGTCGGTCAGCGCATAGTCAAGGAAGTTGGCAGTGAAGAACTGCGCAAAACCGAAGCTCGCGCCAGCGACGATGAGGACCGGGAACAGCGCCCGCACCGACCGCAGCCCGCCATAGGCAGCCATGACGTAGCAGGGGAGGAACAGCGCGAACAGCGGCAGCTGCCGTCCGACCATGGCGCCAAGTGCCGTCGCCTTCAGCCCGGTCACGGCGCCGAGAACGGTGATCGGCACACCGAGGGCCCCGAAGGCTACGGGGGCGGTGTTGAAGATCAGCGTGTAAACGAGCGCTTCGACCGGCGGATAGCCGACCATGATGAGCAGCGACGAGGTAATCGCGACCGGCACGCCGAAGCCGGCCACGCCTTCGAGCAGGGCGCCGAAGCAGAAGCCGATCACCACCAGAACGATGCGCCGGTCGTTCGGCAGATGATCCAGCACCCAGTTGCGGAAACTGTCGAACCGGCCGGTTGCGACCGCGACATTGTAGAGCAGCAAAGCCGTAAAGACGATCCACATCACCGGCAGCAGCGCGAACACCATGCCGTTGGCGACGCTGTCGAGTGCGAGGCCGACCGGCAGTTGCCAGACGCCGATGGCGAGCACGAGTCCGACGACGAGCCCGCCCAGCGAAGCCTGCCACGCCGGGCGGCGCAGGATGCCGAGCATGACCAGCGCCGTGGCGATTGGCAGGACGGCAACGACGAAGGAGGCCGGCAGGCTGTCGGCCACCGGCGTGAGCAATTGCTGAAACATGGTCCTCCCACACACTCATTGGCCGGCGCGGCTTCGGCCGGGCCGGCAGTGGCCAAACTGTCGCCATTCACGCGTGGGCGAGACTAGGTAAGCCCGCCCTCAGCGCATAGGGGGATTATCGCGCTGGCGGAAATTCTGTGGCAAATCGGTCACGATCGACGTGCGATGGCGTGCAGCATCTGCTCGGCCCGCTCCAGGTCCGGCTCGGTCGTGATCTTGAACGCGGCCTCGCTGCCCGTCACCAGCGCGACCGCCATTCCGGCGCGTTCGGCGAGTTGCGCGTCGTCGGTTAGGTCCAATCCCGCGGCGGCGCGGTGCGCGGCAAGCAGGGCCGGAAAGCGGAACCCTTGCGGCGTCTGGGCCCGCCAGAGGTCGCCGCGGTCGACCGTGGCCAGAACCAGACCGCCGGCGCCCCGCTTCAGCGTGTCGACGACGGGAAGCGCGGCGATCGCGCCCGCCGTTCGGTCGAGCTGGTCGAGCACCGCATCGATCGTTGCCGCCGCGACGAAGGGCCGCACGGCGTCATGGATCAGCACCGTCGCCGGCGCCAGCGGAGCCAGGGCGTCGAGGCCCCGGCGGACCGAGTCCTGGCGCGTGGCGCCGCCGGCGACCGGTGCGGCGATATCCAGGCCCACCGTCGCCTCCGCGAACAGGCCGCCATCATCGGGATGGATGACAACCCGCAAGGCGCCGATGCGCGGGTGGGCCAGGAAGGCGCGCAGCGTGTGGCGCAGCACGGCTTCCCCGGCGAGCTGGCGATATTGCTTCGGAATCGCACCCCCGAACCGATGGCCTCGCCCGGCGGCGACGATGAGGGCGGCGTTCAGCGCCGGGGGCGCATGAGGCGAGACGGACATGCCAATGATCCATGACGGTCGAGCCCCCCGATAACGGCTTTCCCGCCCGGACAAAACAACCGGAAAAAATTTCCCTGCGGGTGGATGTCGATTGCGGTGAGAAGAAATTTCCCATAGGCTGCGGGCATGCAAGTCACTGTGGATGAGCTGATCGAACGGTTGGGTGGCGCCGAGGCGGCGGCGAGACGCCTCGGGGTCGGCACCGAGGCCGTGCGCAAATGGCGAACGGCGCAGTCCATTCCGGCCAAGCACTGGCCTGCCCTGCTCGCCGCCACGGGCCTCGATCTCGCCGATCTCCCCGGCGCACCGCAACGGAGCCATGCCATGCGCTCAGCGCATCCGACGGAGAGCCTCGTTCCGGCCGGCGCCACCGCCGCTCTCGTGCTGGCCGATGGCAGTATCTTCTGGGGCCGCGGCTTCGGCGCGCACACGGCCATGCCCGGACCCGTGGGCGAGGTCTGCTTCACGACCGGCATGACCGGCTACCAGGAAACCCTGACCGATCCCTCCTTTGCCGGTCAGATCATCACCTTCACCTTCCCGCATATCGGCAATGTCGGCGCCAACGGCGAGGACCTCGAGGCAAGCACCATCGCCGCGCGCGGCCTGGTGGTGAAGCAGGACATCACCGAGCCGTCCAACTGGCGCGCCGCCAGCGGTCTGGGGGCTTGGCTCCGCACCAAGGGCGTGGCGGGGATCGCCGGGGTGGATACACGCGCCCTGACGCTCGCAATCCGTGACGGCGGCGCACCCTCGGGCGTGGTGTGTTTCCCCGAGGACGGGCGCTTCGATCTCGCCGCGGCACGCGCGGCCGCCGCGGCCTGGCCGGGTCTGGAGGGCATGGACCTCGCTCGCGAGGTCTCGTGCACGCAGAGCTATGCCTGGGACGAGACCGTGTGGGCCTGGCCCAGCGGCTATGGCCGGCAGACGGCGCCACTGCGCCATGTCGTCGCGGTCGATTACGGCGCCAAGCGCAACATCCTGCGCTGCCTCGCCAATGCCGGCTGCCGCGTCACCGTGGTCCCGGCCACCGCGACGGCCGACGACATCCTCCGCCACCGGCCGGACGGCGTGTTTCTCTCCAATGGGCCGGGCGACCCGGCGGCCACGGCGGCCTATGCCGTGCCGGCGATCCGCGGTGTGCTGGAGGCCCGGGTGCCGCTGTTCGGCATCTGCCTCGGGCATCAATTGCTGGCGCTGGCGCTCGGCGCGCGCACGTTCAAAATGCCGCGCGGCCATCGCGGCGCCAATCAGCCGGTCAAGGATCTCGCCACCGGGCGGGTGGAGATCACCAGCCAGAATCACGGATTCGCGGTCGACCCCGAGACGCTGCCGGAGGGCGTGCGCGCCAGCCATGTCAGCTTGTTCGATGGCAGCAACGAGGGCCTCGTCTGCACCGACCGGCCGGCCTTCAGTGTGCAATACCATCCCGAGGCGAGCCCGGGGCCATCGGACAGCCATTACCTGTTCGATCGCTTCGTTGCCCTGATCGACGGCCGGAAAGGCTGAGCCCCATGCCCAAGCGCGACGATATCCGCTCCGTTCTGATCATCGGCGCCGGCCCGATCGTCATCGGTCAAGCCTGCGAGTTCGACTATTCCGGCGCCCAGGCGTGCAAGGCACTGCGCGAAGAGGGGCTGCGCGTCGTGCTGGTGAATTCGAACCCGGCCACGATCATGACCGATCCCGGACTTGCCGATGCCACCTACATCGAGCCCATCACGCCCGAGATCATCGAGAAGATCATCGCGCGCGAAAAGCCGGACGCGCTGCTGCCGACGATGGGCGGACAGACCGCGCTGAATGCGGCGATGCAGCTCGCCCGCAGCGGCATCCTGGAGAAATACGGCGTCGAGCTGATCGGCGCGCGCGAGGACGTGATCGACCGGGCCGAGGACCGGCTGAAATTCCGCGATTCCATGGCGGCGATCGGCATCGAGAGTCCGCGCAGCGCGATCGCCCACACGATCGAGGAAGCGCGTGCCGCGCTCGCCCTCGTCGGGTTGCCGGCGGTGATCCGTCCATCCTTCACCTTGGGCGGCACCGGCGGCGGCATTGCCTATAACCGCGAGGAATTCGAGCAGATCACTTCCGGCGGCCTGGCCGCCTCGCCGACCACCGAGGTGCTCATCGAGGAGAGCGTGCTCGGCTGGAAAGAGTTCGAGATGGAGGTGGTGCGCGACAAGGCCGATAACTGCATCATCATCTGTTCGATCGAGAACATCGATCCGATGGGCGTGCACACCGGCGATTCCGTCACCGTGGCACCGGCCTTGACGCTGACCGACAAGGAATATCAGCGCATGCGCGATGCCTCCATCGCCTGCCTGCGCGCGATCGGCGTCGATACCGGCGGGTCGAACGTCCAGTTCGCGGTCGATCCGGCCACCGGCCGGATGCTGATCATCGAGATGAACCCGCGCGTATCGCGATCCTCGGCGCTGGCTTCGAAGGCCACCGGCTTCCCGATCGCGAAAGTCGCCGCCAAGCTCGCCATCGGCTACACGCTCGACGAACTGGTCAACGATATCACGCGCGTCACCCCGGCCAGCTTCGAGCCGACCATTGACTATGTGGTGGTGAAAATCCCCCGCTTCACCTTCGAGAAATTCCCCGGCACGCCGGCGCTGCTCTCGACCAGCATGAAATCGGTGGGCGAGGCGATGGCGATCGGGCGCAGCTTCGCCGAAGCGCTGCAAAAGGGGTTGCGCAGCATGGAGACGGGGCTCGCCGGGCTCGATGAGATCGCCCCACCGGGCGACGGTACGGCCGATGCCTACCGTGCCGCGCTCTCGGCCCCGCGTCCGGATCGGCTGTTGATGGCCGCCCAGGCACTGCGCGCCGGCCTCACCGTGGAGGAGGTCCACAACGCCTGCCGTTTCGACCCTTGGTTCCTTCGCCAGCTCGCCGACATCGTTGCGGCCGAGCGCGCGGTGGCGACGCACGGCTTGCCCTCCGAGCCGATTTCGCTGCGGCGCCTGAAGGCGCTCGGCTTTGCCGATCAGCGTCTCGCCCAACTCAGCCGCCGTAGCGAGAGCGACGTCGCCACGCTGCGCCAGCGCCTCGGCGTCCGGCCGGTCTACAAGCGCATCGATACCAGCGGCGGCGAATTCGCCTCCACGACGTCCTACATGTATTCGACCTACGAGGGCAGCTACGGCGAACCGGTCTGCGAGGCGGCGCCGACGGAGCGGCGGAAGGTCGTCATTCTCGGTGGCGGGCCGAACCGCATCGGCCAAGGCATCGAATTCGACTATTGCTGCGTTCATGCCGCCTATGCGCTGCGCGAAGCCGGCTTCGAGACGATCATGGTCAATTGCAATCCCGAAACGGTAAGCACGGACTACGATACCTCTGATCGGCTCTATTTCGAGCCGCTGACCGCGGAGGACGTGATCGCGCTGATCCGCCGTGAGCAGGAGCGTGGCACGGTGCTGGGCTGCATCGTCCAATATGGCGGTCAGACGCCGCTGAAACTCTCCCAGGCGTTGGCGCGTGAAAGCATTCCGATTCTCGGCACCTCGGCCGAAGCGATCGACATTGCCGAGGATCGCGAGCGGTTTCAGCTGCTGCTTCGCAAACTCGGCCTGCTGCAGCCGGAGAACGGCACCGCCCGTTCCCTGGCCGAGGCAGAGACGATCGCCGAACGGATCGGCTTCCCGGTTGTGATCCGGCCGAGCTACGTGCTCGGCGGGCGCGCGATGGAAATCGTCCATGACCGCGCGGGACTCGCCCGCTACATGCGCGAGGCGGTGCAGGTCTCGGGCGACAATCCGGTGCTGATCGACCGCTACCTCGCCGATGCCATCGAGGTCGATGTCGACTGCATCGCCGACGGGCGCAGCGTCTATGTCGCCGGGGTGATGGAGCACATCGAGGAGGCCGGCATCCATTCCGGCGATTCGGCCTGCGCTTTGCCAACCTATTCGCTGCCGCCTTCGGTGGTCACGGAACTCAAGGCCGAGACCGAGGCGCTGGCCAAGGGCCTCGGCGTCGTCGGGCTGATGAATGTCCAGTACGCGATCCAGGGCGATGCCATCTTCGTGCTGGAGGTCAACCCGCGCGCTTCGCGCACCGTGCCGTTCGTGGCCAAGGCGACCGGCACGCCGGTCGCGAAGATCGGTGCGCTGGTGATGGCCGGCGCCGATCTCGCTGCGTTGGCGCCGGACGACCAGGCCGTCGCACCGCACGTCGCGGTGAAGGAAGCCGTGTTCCCGTTCGCGCGCTTTCCCAATGTCGATGTCCTGCTCGGGCCGGAGATGAAATCGACCGGCGAGGTGATGGGCCTGGACGCGAGCTTCGAGCGCGCCTTCGCGAAGGCCCAGCTCGGCGCCGGGGTCCGCCTGCCGCAATCGGGCACGGCCTTCCTCTCGGTCAAGGACGCGGACAAGCGCGCACTGGTCGGGCTCGCCCGCCGCTTGCTGGAGATGGGCTTCGCCGTGCTCGCCACCCGAGGCACCGCGGCGCGGCTGGCGGAGGCCGGGCTCACTGTGCGAGTGGTCAACAAGGTTCTCGAAGGACGGCCGCATTGCGTGGATGCGATCCTGTCCGGCGAGGTGCAGTTGGTGATCAATACCGCCTCGGGCGCGCAGTCGGTCGCGGATAGCTTCGCCATCCGCCGCACCGCACTGACCCACGGGGTGCCGCATTTCACCACGCTGGCCGGCGCCCGGGCGGCGGTGCACGCCATCGCGGCGCTGCGGGCCGGGACGCTTGAAGTAGCCCCGCTGCAGGCGTATTTTCACCGACCGTTCTGATCGCAGCCGCGGGGCCCGGTCTTGCCCGGTCCCGGGGGCGATGCGTTGCATCCAGTCCAGGAAACGAGGGTCGCGCCGTGCAGAAATTCCCGATGACCGCCCAGGGTCTGCAGCGGCTGGAGGACGAACTTCGCCGCCTCAAGAGCAATGAGCGCCCGGCGGTGATCCGTGCCATCGCCGAGGCGCGCGGCCATGGCGACCTCAGCGAGAACGCGGAATACCACGCCGCACGCGAGCGGCAATCCTTCATCGAGGGGCGGATCGGCGAGCTCGAGGAGATCGTTTCGGCTGCCGAGGTGATCGACCCGTCATTGCTGTCCGGTGAGCATGTGAAGTTCGGCGCCGTCGTGGCATTGCTCGATGAGGAGACCGAGAAGGAATCGACCTACCAGATCGTCGGCGTGCATGAGGCGGACATCAAGTCCGGGCGCCTGTCCGTGTCATCGCCGCTGGCCAAGGCGCTGATCGGCAAGCGGCCGGGCGACACCGTCTCGGTACCGGCGCCCGGCGGGGATCGGGTCTACGAGATTCTCAGCGTCCGCTATTCCTGAGCCGGCCCGTGATCACACTGGCCGATGTCCAGGCCGCCGCTTCCCGCATCGCGGGCAGCGTGCTGCGGACCCCATCGCTGGCGAGTCCCTCGGTCTCGCGCGCCAGCGGCGCCGATGTCGTGCTCAAGCTCGACAGTCTGCAGGCGACCGGGGCGTTCAAGGAGCGCGGCGCCGCCAATCGCCTGGCGCTGCTCACCGAAGCCGAGCGCGCCGCCGGCGTCGTCGCCATGTCCGCCGGCAACCATGCCCAGGCGGTGGCGCGCCATGCCGGGCTCAACGGCATCGCCGCCATCATCGTCATGCCGCGCTTCACCCCGGCAACGAAAGTGACCCGCACCGCCTCGTGGGGGGCGGAGGTGGTGCTGCATGGCGAGACCCTGGCCGAAGCGGCCGCGCATGCCAACCGGCTGGCGGCCGAGCGCGGCATGGTCTTCGTCCATCCCTATGACGATCCACAGGTAATGGCGGGGCAGGGCACGCTGGCGCTCGAGCTGCTGGACGATGCGCCTGGGCTCGAGGTGCTGCTGGTGCCGGTCGGCGGCGGCGGCCTGTTTGCCGGCTGCCTCGCGGCCGCCGAGGCCCATCCCGGTGTCGAGGTGATCGGGGTCGAGGTTGCGGCCTATGCCGCGATGGCCCAGCGCCTTGCCGGCCAGCCGGTCACGGTCGGCGGGCCGACGATCGCGGAGGGCATTGCCGTGCGCGATATCGGCGAAGCCCCGCTCGCCGTGGTCCGCGCCCATGGCGCCGAGGTTCTCGTCGTGCCCGAACGCGCTGTCGAACAGGCGATCGCGCTGCTGGCCGAAGGGGCGAAACTGGTGGCGGAAGGGGCCGGCGCGGCGGCGCTCGCGGGCCTGCTCGCCTATCCCGGCCGCTTCGCCGGCAAGCGGGTGGGCATCCCGGTCTGCGGCGGCAATATCGATGCGCGCATTCTCGCCAACGTGCTGCTGCGCAATCTTCTGCGCGACGGTCGACTGTTGCGGCTGCGGATGGAAATCCCCGACCGCCCCGGCGTGCTCGCGGATATCGCCGGTCGCATCGGCACTGCCGGCGGCAACATCATCGAAGTCTCGCACCATCGGCTGTTCGCCTCGCCCTCGGTGCAATCGGCGGAACTCGAGCTGATGATCGAGGCACGGGACGCGGCCCACGGCGCCGCGATCACCGCCTCGCTCGCCGAACACTACGCGGTCCGCCTGCTCTCCGGTGAGCGGGCCGACGATTGAACGAGCCAGGGGAGGAAACAGCGTGACCGACAGCAACCGTTTCGCGGGGCAGGCCGCGATCATTACCGGCGGCGCATCCGGAATCGGCCTCGCATGCGCCGAACGCCTTGCCGCGGAGGGCGCGCGCCTTGCTCTCTGGGACGCGAACAAGGCGGGGCTGGACGCCGCGCGCGCACACCTCGGCGACGAGATCCTGACGACGGTTCTCGACGTGACCGACGCCGACGCAGTGGCCCGCGCCGCCGACGCCGTCTTAGCCCATTTCGGCCGCGTCGACATTCTCGTCGCCAGTGCCGGCATTTCCGGACCGAATACGACGGTATGGGAGTACAGTGTTGCTGACTGGCGTCGGGTGATCGACATCAATCTCCACGGCGTCTTCCATTGCAATCGCGCCGTCGTTCCACACATGCAGCGACATGATTACGGCCGCATCGTCAACATCGCCTCGATCGCAGGCAAGGAGGGCAACCCCAACGCGGCGGCCTATTCGGCGTCGAAAGCTGCGGTGATCGGACTCACCAAGTCGCTCGGCAAGGAGCTCGCCAAGACCGGCATTCGTGTCAATTGCGTGACGCCGGCAGCGGTCCGCACCGCCATCTTCGAGCAGATGACGCAGGCCCATATCGATTTCATGCTGTCGAAGATTCCCCTCGGCCGGTTCGGCGAAGTCGAGGAGATCGCCGCCATGGTCGCCTGGCTCGCCAGCGGCGAATGCAGCTTCTCCACGGGTGCGGTGTTCGATCTGTCGGGTGGTCGCGCCACCTACTGAGCACGCCCGCAGCACCAGCCGTCACGCAATCTTCTCTGACAGGGCGGCGCCGACCGCGTAAGAGCAGGGCCGCAACGCAACCAACCATGCGCGATTCGCGTCGCGCACGGCAGGGCCAGCGGAGAGGTCATGAACGCGCCGGTCTCGCGGACCAGCTATCGCAGCGTCTTCATCTCTGACACCCATCTCGGCACCCGTGGTGCCCGCTGCGACTTCCTCGCCGATTTCCTGCGACGCATGAGTTGCCAGCAGCTCTATCTCGTCGGCGACATCATCGATGGCTGGCGCCTGCGGAAATCCTGGTACTGGGACGGAATGCACGACGAGGTGCTCCGACTGGTACTGCGGCACGCCCGCAATGGCACCGAGATCACCTATGTTCCAGGCAATCACGACGAAGCGTTCCGCGCCTGGCTCCATCATGGGCTCGAGGTTGCCGGCATCCGCATGGCCGCCGAGGCAACGCATGTCACGGCGGACGGCCAGCGCCTGCTGGTCATGCACGGCGACGAGTTCGATCATGTCGTGCGCTATGCCCGCTTCCTGGCGGTTCTCGGCGATGGTGCCTATGTCGCGGCGCTCGTGGTCAATCGCTGGTTCAACCTTGCCCGCCGCCGGCTCGGCTATCCCTACTGGTCGATCTCGGTGTGGCTCAAGCGGCGGGTCAAGGAGGCGGTGAAGGCGATCGATCGGTTCGAATACGCACTCGCCGCCGAGGCCCGCCGCCGCGGCTTCGACGGCGTCGTCTGCGGCCATATCCACCATGCCGAGATGCGCAAAGTCGACGACGTGCTCTACATCAATAGCGGCGATTGGGTGGAGAGCTGCACCGCGCTGGTCGAACACCACGACGGCCGACTCGAGCTGATCGACTGGGCAGCGATGGCCAATCTGTCGTTCTATTCCCGCCGGGCGACGCGGATTACCGAACCTGCCTGACGGATCGCGCATGCTCTCGCTTCCGGCGGCGACGGGCGCGCGCGTGCTCATCGTGACGGATGCCTGGGCGCCCCAGGTCAACGGCGTCGTCCGCACACTCGCCGCGCTGGCCGCGGAACTCGGCAGCCTCGGCCACACGGTCGAGGTGATCGGGCCGGACCGCTTCCGCACGCTGCCCTGCCCGACCTACCCGGACATACGACTCTCATTGGCGCCCGGGCACCGTCTCGCGCGCATGATCGAAGCCTTCGCGCCCGATGCCCTGCATATCGCCACCGAAGGCCCGCTCGGCTGGGCGGCTTCGCGCTGGGCGCGCCGGCGCGGCTTCGCCTACACCACCGCGTTTCACACCCGTTTCCCCGAATATGTCCAAGCCCGCACGCGCTTGCCGACCGGCCCGCTCTACGCGTGGCTGCGCCGCTTCCATGGCCGCAGCGCCGGGACCATGGTGGCGACGGAGAGCCTGCGCGCCGAGCTCGCCGCGCGCGGCTTCGACCGGCTGCTTGCGTGGTCCCGCGGGGTCGATCTCGCGTTGTTCACCCCTGAGCCGGTCACCCCCGAGCCGGTGGAAGCGTCCTCGCTCCCGCGCCCGATTTTCCTCTATGTCGGCCGCGTCGCCGTGGAGAAGAACATCGAGGCGTTCCTCACGCTCGACCTGCCTGGTTCAAAAATCGTCGTCGGCGACGGGCCGCAACGCGCCGCGCTGGCCGCGCGCTATCCGGCCGTCCATTTTCTCGGCGCGCGCCACGGCCCCGCCCTCGCGCGCGCCTATGCCGGGGCGGACGTGCTGGTCTTCCCGTCGCGCACCGACACGTTCGGCCTCGTTCTCATCGAAGCGCTGGCCTGCGGCACGCCGGTCGCTGCTTATCCGGTAACGGGTCCGAAGGACGTGCTCGCCGGTGCCGAGGGCTGCATCGGCGCGCTGGCCGAAGACCTTGCCGTCGCCGCGACGTCCGCGCTGGCGGCGGACCGCGCCGCCTGCCGCCGCCATGCCGAGCGCTTCAGCTGGCGCGCCTCGGCCGAGGCGTTCCTGACGAACCTGCTGCCGATGCGCTGAGGGCCACCGCGGCTCGCTCGCGCTCGATGAGGGCCTGCTTGCGCGCCACGCCCCAGCGATACCCGGCGAGATCGCCGCTGGCCGCAACGACCCGGTGGCAGGGCACCGCGACCGCCAGCCGGTTCGCCGCGCAGGCCCCGGCAACCGCGCGCACGGCGTGCGGCCGTCCGACGCGCCGGGCCAGTTCGGTGTAGGTGACGGTCGTGCCGGGCGGGATCGCCTGCAGCGCCTGCCAGACCTGGCGCTGGAACACGGTCCCGCGGATGTCGAGCGGCAGGGCGGGCGCCGGCGCACCGGCAGGATCGTCCACCAGACGCACAATGGTGGCCAGGGCGTCGGCGAAATCCGGCCCGGCCGGCTCGCTCCGGGCGCCGGGGAACCGGCTCTGCAACTCGGCGATCAGCGTCGGCGCCGCATCGCCGAGCAGGACCGCGCAGAGACCGCGGTCGGTCGCGGCCGCCAGCACCGAGCCCAGTTCACAGACGCCGACGGCATAGACAATGCGCTCGCCCGCGCCGCCGGCGCGGTAGGCGCCGGGGGTCATGCCGAGCAGCGCCGGCGCCGCGGCATAGAACCGGCCCGAGGAGCCGAACCCGGCGGCGTAGAGCGTCTCGGTGACGCTCGCCTTCTGCTCGAGGCCGGTGTGGACGCGGCGCTGCCGCTCCCCTTCGGCATACGCCTTCGGCGTCAGTCCGGCGACCCGGCGGAACAGGCGATGGAAGTGATGCGTGCTGAGACCTGCCGCGGCGGCCAGCTCGGCCAGCGGCGGCGGCGTCTCGGCGGCCTCGATATGCCGGCAGGCGGCCGCGATCAGCGCGGCCTCGCGCTCCGCGCGCGCCGGCAGGTCCGGCCGGCAGCGCTTGCAGGCGCGAAATCCGGCCCGGATCGCCGCCGCCACATCGGCATGGAAGGCGACGTTCTCCGGCCGGGGCAGCCGCGCCGGGCAGGTGGGCCGGCAGAACACGCCCGTGGTGGCGACGGAATAGACGAAGCGACCGTCGGCCGCCGGGTCGCGGCGGCAGACGGCAACCCATCGGGCGTCGGTAATGGCCGGGGCCAGATCTGGCATGACAGGAACTCCCTGGTGGATCGCACCGGCACACCCTGCCAGCGGACCCGCTGCCGCGCACTCCGAAGCTTGCGCCGGCATCAACTCGACGGCTGGGCGGGCAGATGCAGCACCGCGCGCAACCCCGGCTCGTTGGAGCCGAGGCTTAGGACCCCGCCATGGAGCTGCGCAACTGCCTGCACCAGCGCCAGGCCGAGCCCCGCCCCGGGCGTGCTGCGCGCCGCCTCGCCGCGGTAGAAGCGCTCGGTCACTCGGGCGCGTTCGGGTTCGGGAATGCCCGGACCCTGATCGGAAACCTCGATTTCGACCGCAGGCCCTGCGCGTCCTTGGAGCCGGATCACGCCGCCGCTCGGCGAGAATTTCATCGCATTGTCGAGCAGGTTCGCCACCGCCTGCTGCAGCATGTCGCGGTCGCCGTAGACCGGGAGATGGTCGGGACAGGCGAGTTCGAGCCGCAGCCCGCGCTCCTCGGCGACGGCACCATAGAGTTCGGCGAGATCCGCGAGCAGCGGCGCAAGATCGATCGCAACGAACGCCGACCGCCGGGCGCCGGCCTCGATTTCAGCAATCCGCAGGATCGCCTGGAAGACGGCGACCACACCGTCGAGGTCCAGCTGCGCGCGCTCGATCGCGGCGCGCAGGTCGGATTCGGTGGCCGCGTGCAATGCCGCGTCTTCGAGCTTGGCCCGCGCGCGGGTGATCGGCGTGCGCAGATCATGCGCGATGGCGTTCGACACTTGGCGCACGCCATCCATCAGCCGGCTGATGCGCGCGAGCATGTCGTTTATGGTCTCGGCGAGCCGGTCGAACTCGTCGCCACGGCCCGTGATGGGTACGCGGCGCGAAAGATCCCCGGCGCTGATGGCCTCGGTGGTCTGCGAGATGTCGGCCAGCGCGCCGCGCAGCACGCTCCGGACCACGATCGCACCGGCCGCGCCAAGCCCGGCGACGACGACCAGCGCCCAGAGAAGCGCGTCCGTGAGGAGGGCCCGCATCTTGGCCCGCGATTCGACATCGCGCCCGACGAGGAGATGGACACCGCCGACCAGATCGAACCGGTGCACCCGCGCGAGCGAGCGGATGCCGTCGCGTTCGATCGGCAGCTCGAACCGCTCGGAGGCCATGGTGACGCCGCTGGGCCAGCGGTCGAGATTGCCGGCGATGCGGTGGAAGCTGGCGTCGACGACGAGATAGATGGCGTCGTCATCGACATTCTCGGCCAGACGGTCACGGATGGTCAGGACGAGTGCCGGCAGGCCGCCTTGCTGCCACTGCTCCGAGAGCCCTTGCGCATCGGCGCGAATTGCCGCGTCCACCTGCCGCTGAAGCAGTCCCGCCGTCGCCCACCAGATGAAGAGCGCCAGCGCCAGGGCGCTGACCCCGAACAGGCCGGCATAGAGCAGCGCAAAGCGCACGCCGGCGGAATGCAGCAGGCGCTGGGGACGCCGAACGGGGGCCGGCTGTGCCGCGGCCGGATTGGCCTCGCCGTCGGCGCCGGCCGGCTCCCGCTCCGCCTGGTCGAGGGCGAGCGCCCCGTCGCTCACTGGTGCACCTTCGGGTTGGCGGCTGCGAAGCGGCGTAGCAGCGTAGCAGGCGCCAACCCGAGCGCCTGCCGTGACGGCCTGCGTCGCTTGCCGCGTGACGGCCCGCATGAGACCTGCCGCGCGGCAGGTGCCGGGA
>DAIDKZ010000111.1 GCA_027449745.1 Acetobacteraceae bacterium
GGGCGAGCGCCGCCGCCTTCTCAACGGGACCATGGGGGAGGCAGAGCGCCGTCCTCTCAACGCGGACGCGGCCGGGCGCGGTGAGCGCGCCGTCACTGCTGCTCGCCACGCGCTACGGCCGGCTCGGCGCCTCCAGCCGCCAGCGCCTGCTGCTCTATCGCGGCGCGCTCGAAGCCGCCGGGTTCTCCGTGGATGTGATCTCGTGCCTCGACGATGCCTATCTGCGCGCCCTCTATGAAGGCCGGCCGCACCGGGCCGCGGCGGTTTCGGCCTATGCCCGCTACCTGCCGCGCCTGGCCGCGCCGCGCCGGCACGATCTGGTCTGGATCGAGAAGGAGCTGCTGCCCTGGCTGCCGGCGGCGCTGGAACGGCTCGTGCTCGGCGCCACGCCCTATGTGCTGGACTTCGACGATGCCTGGTTCCTGCGCTACGAGCAGCACCCGAGCCGCCTCGTGCGCCGGCTGCTCGGCGGCAAGTTCCCCGCTCTGCTGCGGGGCGCGGCACTGGTCATCGTCGCCAATGCCACGCTGCACGCCTGGGCGGAGGCGAACGGGGCGCGGCGCGTGCTGGAGCTGCCAACGGTGGTCGATCTGGACCATTATCCGCCGACGCCGGAGCCGGACGGCCCGTTCACCGTCGCCTGGATCGGCACGCCGATGACGATGGCCTATCTGAACGCCATCATCCCGGCGCTGCAGGCCGTAGCGCGCACCGGGCCGTTGCGCTTCCTGGTGATCGGCGCGCCCGGCTTCGCCGCGGAAGGCGTGGAGTGCGTCCACGCGCCGTGGTCTGAGGCGACGGAGGCGGCGCTGATCGCGCGCGCCCATGTCGGCGTCATGCCGCTGCCGGACGAGGCCTGGGCGCGCGGCAAATCGGCCTACAAGCTGATCCAGTCCATGGCCGCCGGGCGCGCTGTCGTCGCCTCGCCCGTCGGGGCCAACCGCAGCGTGGTGCGCGACGGCAAGACCGGCTTCCTCGCCGCCGATGAAGCAGCCTGGATCGAGGCCCTGACGCGGCTGCGCGCGGACCCGGGGCTGCGCGCGCGCTTCGGCGCCGCCGGCCGGGCGCGGGTGGCGGCCGAATTCTCGCTCCAGGCCACCGCCCCGCGCCTGATCGCGGCACTCACCGAGGCGGGCGGCTTTGACCGCGCGCCGGTCGGGCGATAGAGGGGGTCATGCATGCCGCCATCGCCCCGACCATTCCGCGCGCCGCCCTCGTCACCGGCGGCGCCCGCCGGCTAGGGCGAACCCTGGCGCTGGCGCTGGCCGGCGCCGGCTTCGCCGTCGCACTGCATTACCGCGACAGCCGCGAGGAGGCGGAGGCATGCGCCGCCGAGATCCGCAAGCTCGGCGTCGGCGTGGCGCTGCTGCGCGCGGACCTCGACCACGAGGCGGAGACGGCCGCGCTCTACGGCCGCGCCACCGAAGCGCTGGGGCCGATCGGCGTGCTGGTCAACAACGCCAGCCGCTTCGAGCGCGACGAGTGGGACAGCGTGACGCGGGCGAGCTGGGACGCGCATATCGAGCCCAATCTGCGCGCGCCGTTCGTGCTGATGCAGGATTTCGCCCGCGCCCTGCCGGAGGCGGCCGAGGGGGTGGTGATCAACCTGCTCGACCAGCGCGTGTTTTCGCCGACACCGCATTTCGTCTCCTACACCGTGTCCAAATTCGGCCTGTGGGCGCTCACCCAGAGCATGGCCCTGGCGCTGGCACCGCGCATCCGCGTTGCCGCGATCGGCCCCGGCCCGGCTCTGCCGAGTGCGCGCCAGACGCACGAGCAGTTCCGCCACCAGAACCGCTCGGTGCCGCTCAGGCACGGCACCAGCCCCGAGGAAGTGGCCGAGGCAGCGCTCGCGATCCTGCGCCTCGGCTCCTTCACCGGCCAGATGCTGGCGCTCGATGGCGGCCAGCATCTGCAATGGTCGCCGGCGGCACAGCCGGCGCTTGAGGAATAGCCGCCGCCAGGCGGACATCGAGGAACAGCATGGACACGCCCCGAATCGCCGATGCCGCCCGCGCGCTGCGCCACATCTTCGTCCGCGACCTGATGCTGGAGATGCGCATCGGGGTCTACACCGATGAGCACGAGGCGCCGCAGCGCGTGCGCGTGAACATCGATCTCGGCGTCGAGGACGATGGCGCCCGGGCCGGCTCGCGCCGCGCCGTCGGGCGCGACGAGATCGGCCGCGTCGTCGACTACGCCGCCATCGCCGCGGCGACCCGGCGCATCGCTGGCGAGGGCCATATCCGCCTGGTCGAGACCTTCGCCGAGCGCATCGCCGAACTCTGCCTGCGCGACGAACGGGTGCATGTCGCGCGCATCCGGGTCGAGAAGCTGGACGTGATGGCGGATGCCGGCTCGGTCGGCGTCGAGATCGAGCGCCGCCGCGGCTGAGCCGGGCCGTGAATTGGGGTTGAACCCCCGGAACGAAGGTTCTACGCTGGCTTTGTAATGCGTGGAACATCATCAACGATGGATTGCGCGTGATCACGGCGCCACAGATGCGGGCCGCCCGCGCACTCTTGGGGATCGACCAGAAGCGGCTGGCGGAGCTCGCCGGGCTGTCGCTGCCGACCATCCAGCGCATGGAGGCGAGCGAGGGGGTGATCCGCGGCAACGTCGATTCGCTGATGAAGCTGGTCGCCGCGATCGAGGCCGGCGGCATCGAGCTGATCGGCGAGGGGGCGGCCAGCGCCGGCGCCGGACGCGGCGTGCGGCTGCGCGAGCGCGCGGGCCCGGCCCGGGGGGAAGACCGATGATCACCGCCCTGCTGGCGCTGATCGCGTCCCTGTTCGCCCTCGCCCTCGCCGCCGTCGCCCTGCGCCGCGCGCCGTCGGCGACGACGCTGGTCTATGGCGGCGCGCTGGCGCTGACCCTGGCGCTGCTCGCGCTCGCCGCCGTTGCGCTCGCCACCCTCGGCCAGGGCGCGCGGGAGGCGACGCTGCCGCTCGGCCTGCCCTGGCTCGGGGCGCATGTCCGCCTCGATGCGCTGGCCGCGTTCTTCCTCGTCGTCATCGATCTCGCCGCCGCCGCCGCCAGCCTCTACGCGCTCGGCTATGGCGCCCACGAGCCGGAACCGGGCCGCGTGCTGCCCTTCTTCCCCGCCTTCCTGGCAGCGATGAACCTCGTCGTGCTCGCCGCCGACGCCTACAGCTTCCTGTTCGCCTGGGAGCTGATGTCGCTTGCCTCCTGGGCGCTGGTGCTGGCGCAGCATCGGGAGGCGGAGAACGTCGCCGCCGGCACGCTGTATCTGCTGATGGCGAGTTTCGGCACCCTGGCTCTGCTGCTCGGGTTCGGCTTCCTCGCCGGGGCGAGCGGCGATTACAGCTTCGCGGCGATGGCGGCGCGGCGGCCGGCGGCGTGGGTCGGCGCGCTGGTGCTTGCGCTCGCCCTGCTCGGCGCCGGGTCCAAGGCCGGGCTGGTGCCGCTGCATGTGTGGCTGCCGCGGGCGCACCCGGCGGCGCCGAGCCACGTCTCCGCGCTGATGAGCGGGGCGATGACGAAAGTCGCCGTCTACGCCTTCATCCGCATCGTCTTCCAGCTCGCCGGCCCGCCTTCCTGGTGGTGGGGCCTCGTGGTGCTCGCGCTCGGCGGCGTCAGCGTCGTGCTCGGCGTGCTGCACGCGCTGATGGAGACCGACATCAAGCGCCTGCTCGCCTACAGCACGATCGAGAATATCGGCCTGATCTTCGCCAGCCTCGGCCTGGCGCTGGCGTTCCGCGCCATAGCGATGGGGGCCGTAGCGACGGGGGCAGCAGCGACGGGGGCCGACGCGATGGGTGCGGCGGCGGCGCTGGCGATGACGGCGGCGCTGTTCCATGCCTTCAACCACATGCTGTTCAAGAGCACGCTGTTCTTCGGCGCCGGCGCGGTGCTGACGGCGACGGGCGCGCGCGATTTGGACCGGCTCGGCGGGCTGATCCATCGCATGCGGAGCCTCGCCGTGCCGATGCTGGGCGCCTGCCTGGCGATCGCGGCGCTGCCGCCGTTCAACGGCTTCGCCTCGGAATGGCTCGCCTTCCAGGCCATCCTGCTGAGCCCGGACCTGCCCCAATGGGGGCTGAAGCTGGCGGTGCCGGCCACCGGCACGCTGCTCGCCCTCGGCGCGGCGCTGGCGGCGGCCTGCTTCGTGCGGTTCTATGGCCTCGCCTTCCTCGGCCGTCCCCGCTCGCCGGCGGCGGCCGAGGCGACGGAGACCGATCGCGCCTCGCTCGCCGCGATCTGGGGCCTGGGCGCGCTTTGCCTGCTCGCCGGCCTGTTTCCCGGCGCCGTCATCGACGCCATCGCCCCCGCCGTGCAGGCGAGTGTCGCCGCGCGCATGCCGCTGCAGACCGGGCTTCCTTGGCTCACGATCATCCCCGTCGCCGCCAGCCGCAGCTCGTATAACGGCATCCTGATCTTCCTGTTCATCACCGCCTCGGCGCTGATGGTAGCGGCCGCGGTGCACCGGTTCGCCTCGCGCGCCGCGCGCCGCTACCGCGCCTGGGATTGCGGCTTCGGCGATGTCGGCATCGGCGCGCAATATTCCGCCGCGAGCTTCGCCCAGCCGATCCGCCGCGCCTTCGGCACCGCGATCTTCCGCGCCAGCGGCGTGGTGGAGATGCCGCCGCCGGGCTCGACCGCCCCGGCGCGCATCCGCCAGAGCCGCATCGATCCGGTGTGGGAGGGGCTCTACGCGCCGCTGGTGGGCCTGGTCTGGGGGCTCGCGGACCGGCTGAACTTCCTCCAGTTCCTCTCGATCCGCCGGTTCATGAGCTTCGTCTTCCTGGCGCTGGTGTTCCTGCTGCTGGTGCTGGCGGTATGGCACTGATCCGCGCCATCGCCATCCAGGGGCTGGAGATGCTGCTGGTGCTGGCGCTGGCGCCGCTGCTCACCGGGTTCGTGCGCAAGCTGAAGGCCCGGCTGCAGCGCCGCGCCGGCCCGCCGCTGCTGCAGCCGTACCGCGACCTGCGCCGGCTGCTCGGCAAGGAGGTGGTGCTGGCGGACAATGCGTCGTGGCTGTTCCGCAGCGCGCCCTATCTCATTTTCGCCACCACCTGGGTCGCCGCGGCGCTGGTGCCGACCTTCGGCGCCGGGCTGATGTTCAGCTGGTCCGGCGATCTCATCGTCATCACCGCGCTGCTCGGCAGTGCGCGGTTCTTCCTCGCGCTCGCCGGACTCGACGCCGGCACCAGCTTCGGCGGCATCGGCGCCAGCCGCGAGGTGATGATCGCCTCGCTCGGCGAGCCGGCACTGATCATGATCGTCTTCACCCTCGCCCTCGTCGCCGGATCGAGCCAGCTCTCGCACGTCGCGCTATTCATGCTGTCTGCGGCGGCGGGGCTGCGCGTGTCGCTGGCGCTGGCGCTGTTCGCGCTGGTGATCGTCGCGCTGGCCGAGAACTCGCGCATCCCGGTCGACAATCCGGCGACGCATCTCGAACTCACCATGGTGCACGAGGCGATGGTGCTGGAATATTCCGGCCGCCATCTGGCGATGATCGAACTCGCCGGATTCGTCCAGCTGCTGCTCTATGTCTCGCTCATCGCCTGCGTCTTCGCCCCGTTCCTGCTCGCCCCCGTGCAGGCCTCCGCCGCGGACTACGCGCTCGGCATCGTCGCCTATGGCGGCAAGCTCGCCGTCGGCGGCGCGCTGCTCGCCGGGTTCGAGACGGCGACGGCGAAGATGCGGGTGTTCCGCCTGCCCAACCTGCTCGGCGCGGCGCTGATGCTCGGCCTGCTCGCGACGCTGCTGCTGTTCGTTTCGCGGACCCTGTAGATGACGCTGCCCCCACTCGATACCGCGCACATGCTGGCCGGCGGCCTGGTGCTGGTGAGCTTCATGATGCTCTACCAGGACCGGCTCTCGGCGCTGATCAACCTGCTCGCCCTGCATGCGCTGGTCCTCTCCCTCGCCGTCGCCTGGCAGGCGTGGATCCAGGATGCGCCGGAGCTCATCATCACCGCCGTCACCGCGCTCGGCTTCAAGGCGATCGCCATTCCGCTGGCGCTGCAGCGGATGATCAAGCGCCTCGGCATCCATCGCGAGATCGAGCCCGTGGTCGGCATCAGCGCCACCATGCTCGCCGGCATCGGGCTCGTGGCGCTGGCGCTGGTGGTGATGCTGCGCACAACTGCCTCCGCCGCGCCGCTGGCGCGCGAGGACATCGCGCTGGCGCTCTCGGTGATCCTGCTCGGCATGCTGATCATGGTCACGCGGCGCAACGCGGTGAGCCAGGTCGCCGGCTTCATGTCGCTGGAGAACGGCCTCGTGCTGGCCGCCACCGGCGCGCAGGGCATGCCGCTGGTGGTGGAGATCAGCGTCGCCTTCTCCATCCTCATCGCCTTCATCGTCATCGGCATCTTTCTCTTCCGCATCCGCGAGCGCTTCGACACGGTCGAGGTCCAGGCGCTCGACCAGTTCCGCGGCGACCGGCGATGACGGCGCTGGCACCGATCGCGATGCAGTCGCTGCTGGCAACCCCGGCGCTGGCCGCCGCCCTGCTCGCCGCCCTGCCCGGCTACCGCGCCGCGGCGCGGCTGAACGTCGCCGCCAGCCTGCTCTCCCTGCTCGCCGCGCTGCTGCTGCTCGGGGCCCGGCCGGCGCCGAGCCCGCTCTTTCTCGTCGATGATCTCAACATCGTCTTTCTCGTCCTCAACAGCTTCGTCGGCCTCACCACCAGCGTCTTCAGCGCCAGCTATATCGGCCACGAGCTGGAGACCGGGCATCTCACCCGCACCCATCTGCGGTTCTACCACGCCATCTACCAGGTGATGATGTTCGGGATGAACCTCGCGCTGATCGCCAACAGCATCGGGCTGATGTGGGTCGGCGTCGAACTCGCCACCCTGTCCACGGTGGTGATGGTCGGCATCTACCGCACCCATGCGGCGATCGAGGCGGCGTGGAAATATTTCATCCTCGGCAGCGTCGGCATCGCGCTGGCGCTGTTCGGCACCATCCTCGTCTATCTCGCGGCGCGCCCGGTGCTCGGCGCCGGCGTGCCGGCGATGGAATGGACCCTGCTGGTGCGCAGGTCCGGCGCGCTGGAGCCGGCGCTGCTGAACGTCGCCTTCGTCTTCCTGCTGCTCGGCTACGGCACCAAGGTCGGGCTGGTGCCGCTGCACGCCTGGCTGCCGGACGCGCACGCCGAGGGCCCGACGCCGATCTCCGCCGTGCTCTCCGGCCTGCTCCTCAACGTCGCGCTCTACGCCCTGCTGCGCTTCAAGATCCTGCTCGCGGGCAACCAGGGCACGGTGGATCCGGGCGTGCTGATGGCCGCACTCGGCCTGCTCTCCGTGCTGTTCGCCGCGCTGATGCTCTACCGGCGGCGCGACATCAAGCGCCTGTTCGCCTATTCCTCGATCGAGCACATGGGCATCATCGTCTTCGCCTTCGGCATGGGCGGGCCGCTGGCGAATTTCGCCGGGCTGTTGCAGATGACGCTGCACAGCCTGACGAAATCGGCGATCTTCTTCTCCGTCGGCCACACCGCGCAGGTGAAGGGCACGCAGCGCATCGCCGAGATCGGCGGGCTGACGGCGAGCCATCCGTTGCTCGGCTGGAGCCTGGTCGCCGGCGTCGCGGCGATCGCCGGCCTGCCGCCGTTCGGCATTTTCATGAGCGAATTCCTCATCGTCAGCACCAGCTTCGCGCGCGGCCCGTTCCTCGCCGCCGCGCTCGCCCTCGGGCTGCTGGTCGCCTTCGGCGCGCTGCTGACGCGCCTGGCCTCGGTGGCGTTCGGCGAGCCGCGCGGCCCGGTCGGGCCGGTGAAGGCCTCCTACCTGCCGAGTTTCGCCCATCTCGGCCTGGTCCTCGGCGCCGGCATCTATCTGCCGCCGCCGCTGGTCGCCTGGTTCCAGCACGTCGCCGCGCTGCTCGGCTGAGGGGGGTGCCGGTGCCGACGATCCTGCCCGAACTCCGCGCCGCCACCCGGGTCGAGGCTCACCATCCCTGGCCGCGCTTCGTCGTCGATGTCGCCTCCTGGCGCGTCGCCGGCGGCGAGCTGGCCGCCGGGCGCTGGACCCTGCTCGGGCTCTGGGGCGAGGCCGATTCGGTGCACATGGCGGTGCTGCGGGGCGACCGGGACGCGATCGCCGTCCTCACCCTGCCCTGCGCCGACCGCCGATTTCCCGCCATCGGCGCGCGGCACGCGCCGGCGATCCGGCTGGAACGCGCGGCGCAGGACCTGTTCGGGTTCGCCGCCGAGGGCCTGCCGGATGCGCGGCCCTGGCTCGATCACGGCGCCTGGCCCGTGCGCGCGCCGCTCGGCCGCGCCGAACCGGTGGCGGACGCGGCCGTCCCCTACCCGTTCCTGCCCGCCGAGGGCGGCGCGCTGCACCAGATCGCGGTCGGGCCCGTGCATGCCGGCATCATCGAGCCCGGCCATTTCCGCTTCCACGCCGACGGCGAGACGGTGGTGCGGCTGGAGGAGCGGCTCGGCTACACCCACAAGGGCACCGAGGCGCTGATGCAGGGTGCCGACCTCGCCCGCGCCGCGCGCCTGGCCGGGCGCATCTCCGGCGACAGCACGGTGGCCTCTGCGCTGGCCTTCGCCCACGCCGTGGAGGCGGCGCTCGGCCTCGCTCCGCCGCCGCGTGCGGTGTGGCTGCGCGCCCTGGCCGCCGAGCTCGAACGCCTCGCCAACCATCTCGGCGATGTCGGCGCCGTCTGCAACGATGCCTCCTTCGCCATCATCAACGCGCATTGCGCGGTGCTGCGCGAGCGCGTGCTGCGCGCCGCCGCCGTGGCCTTCGGCCACCGGCTGATGATGGACCGCGTCGTCCCCGGCGGCGTCGCCGCCAATCTCGATGCCACCGGCGCCGCCGCCATCACCGCGCTGGTGGCCGCGGTGCGCCAGCGCTTCCCGCGCCTCGTCGAGCTCTATGACAGCACCGCCTCGCTGCAGGACCGCGTCGTCGGCACCGGACGGCTCGATCCGGCGCTGGCGCGGCAGTTCGGCTGCGGCGGCTTCGTCGGCCGCGCCTCGGGCCGGGATTTCGATGCCCGACGCTGGCCCGGCTACCCGCCCTATGACGACCTGCGCTTCGACGTGCCGGTGCGCACGGAGGGCGACGTCAATGCCCGCGTCTGGATCCGCATCGAGGAGATCGGGGCCAGCCTCGGCCTGATCGAGCAGCTCCTCGCCGGGCTGCCGGCGGGCGATGTGCGCGCGAAGGTGGGCTCCAGCGCCGAGGCCGAGGGTGCGGCGCTGGTGGAAGGGTTCCGCGGCGACATCCTCGCCTGGGTGCGCGTCGCCGCAGACGGCACCGTCGCGCGGTGCCATGTGCGCGACCCGTCCTGGTTCCAGTGGCCGGTGCTGGAGGCGGCGGTTGACGGCAACATCGTCGCCGACTTCCCGCTCTGCAACAAATCCTTCAACTGCGCCTATTCCGGCCACGATTTATAGGACCCACGATTTATAGGACAGGGCGATGCGACGAACGCTGCTCGAAGGCCTGCTGCACCGCCCGCTCAGCGAACCGCCGCCGGCGGTGGACGCGGCCGAGCTGGAGGCGGTGGCGCGCGCGGTCGGCGTCGCGGCCCGCGCGCGGCTCGGGCGCAGCCTGTCGATCCGCGAAATCGACGCCGGGTCCTGCAACGGCTGCGAGCTGGAGATCATCGCGCTCGGCAACGCGTTCTACGATCTCGAGCGTTTCGGCCTGCGCTTCGTCGCCTCGCCGCGCCACGCCGACGTGCTGCTGGTCACCGGCCCGGTGACGCGCAACATGCGCGCCGCCCTGCTGCGCACCTGGGAGGCGACGCCGGACCCGAAATGGGTCGTCGCCGTCGGCGCCTGCGCGCACGACGGCGGCGAATTCGCCGGCTCCTACGCCTGCGAGCGCAGCGTCGGCGCGGTGCTCCCGGTGGACCTGTTCATTCCAGGCTGCCCACCGGCGCCGGTCGATCTGCTCAAAGGGCTGCTCGGCCTGCTCACGCTCTCCGCGCCACGCTGACCTCTCAGCGCCGCACCTGCGTCACGTCGCGCACGGCGCCGCGGGCGGCGCTGGTGGTGAGCGCGGCGTAGGCCTTCAGCGCCTGCGAGACGACCCGTTCGCGGCTCGCCGGCTGGTAGGAAGCCGCGCCGCGCGCGCGCACCCGCGCCTCGCGCGCGGCGAGTTCCGCCGCGTCCACCGCGAGATGCAGCCGGCGGCCGGGAATGTCGATCTCGATCCGGTCGCCGTCCTCGATCAGCGCGATCGGCCCGCCCTCGGCCGCCTCGGGCGAGATGTGTCCGACCGAGAGCCCGGAGCTGCCGCCGGAGAAGCGCCCGTCGGTGATCAGCGCGCAGACCTTCCCGAGCCCCTTGGATTTCAGGTAGCTCGTCGGATAGAGCATTTCCTGCATCCCCGGCCCGCCCTTCGGGCCCTCGTAGCGGATCACCACGACCTCGCCCGGCTTCACCTTGTCGCCGAGAATGCCGGCGACCGCGTCCTCCTGGCTCTAGAACACGTGCGCCGGACCGGCGAAGACCAGCGACGCGGGGTCGACGCCCGCCGTCTTCACGATGGCGCCGTCGCGCGCAATGTTGCCGGTGAGCACGGCGAGCCCGCCATCCTGGCTGAACGCGTGCGCCACATCGCGGATCACGCCGGCGCTGCGGTCGAGATCGAGCGACTCGTAGCGGTTGGACTGGCTGAACGCCTCGATGCTGCGCACCCCACCAGGCGCCGCGCGA
>DAIDKZ010000112.1 GCA_027449745.1 Acetobacteraceae bacterium
GTGCGCGGCGGCGAGGCCGAGCCAGATCTCGCGCCCACCCCCACCGCCCCCCTGCTCGGCGGCGAGCGCCTCGAACAGCATCGCTGCCTCCGCCTCGCCCCGGCGCAGCAGCAGTTCGGCCAGGGCCAGGCGGATCAGAACGTCGCGCGGGGCCAGGCGCCGGGCGCGGCGCAGCCAGGGCTCTGCCGCCTCCAGCCGGCCGGCATCGGCGAGCGCGCGCCCTTCCGCCAGCGCGGCATGGGCCAGCGCCTCGCGCCGGACCCGCAGACGCGCCAGCTCGGCGGCGTGGTCGGACGACGGGCCGCCCGGCCGGTCCGTCGCGTTCAGTGGGCGGCCCCGACTGGCGCGTCCAGCGTGGCCTCGCCGGCGCCCTGAACCGCGCGCTCGGCCGGTGGCAGCGCCGCCAGATCGGCCTCGACCTCGCCGAGCCCCTGGGCCAGGGCGCGCTGGAGCCAGACCCGCGCCTCCTCGGGTTGCCGTTCGCCGGCCAGCCCGCGCGCGAGATAGCGGCCGAGCATCATCTGCGCATGGCCGTGGCCGCGTTCGGCGGCGCGCCGGAACCAGATTTGCGCCTGCACCCGATCCATCGGCACGTCATGCCCGCCGCCGAGCATGGCACCGATGGCGAACACCGCCCCGACATGGCCGCGCCCGGCCGCCTTCTCGAACAGCGCCAGCGCACCGGGATGGTCGCGCGCGCCGCCGCGGCCGGTCAGCAGCAGCTCGGCGAGCGCCACCTCGGCCTCGACCATGCCGACATCGGCGGCCTTCTGCATCCAGCGCCGGCCCTCCTCCGCGTCCGGCTCGACGCCGCGCCCTTCGAGCAGCATCCGCCCATACCAGTACTGCGCATTGACGATGCCATCGGCGGCGCGGCGCATCCATTGCGCGGCGGCGCGGTCATCGCGCGCGATGCCGACGCCCTCGGCGAGGCAGACGCCGAAATTATAAGCGGCGACGAGATCGCCGCCCGCCGCCGCCTGCTCGAACCAGGCGCGGGTGCGCACGGAATCCTCCGCCGTGCCGGCGCCCTGCTGGACCAGGCTGGCGAGATCGGCATGGGCGTGGGCATCCCCGCTCTCGGCGGCGAGGCGGAACCAGCGTGCCGCCTCGTCCGGATCGCGCACCATGCCGGCACCGGTCAGCGACATCAGCCCGAGAGCGCGTGCGGCGGTGCTGTGGCCGGCTTCGGCGGCGCGGCGGAACCACAGCGCCGCCTCGGCATAGTTGGGCGGCAGATCGCCGCCGCGGGCATAGAGATCGCCGACGATCGCCGCCGCCTCGGCATCGCCCTGCAAGGCGGCGCGGCGCAGCCAGCTTTCGCCGTCGAGCACGTCGCGCGGCACGCCGCGCCCTTCCAGCAGCGCCAGGCCCCAGCGCGCCTGCGCCGAGCGCAGCCCCTTCTCGGCGGCGAGGCGGTAGCGCTCGGCCGCGCCCGCGAGGTCCTGGTCCACGCCGGAGCCGCGCTCGCTCATCACGCCGAGCAGGTAATGCGCCGTCGGCAGGCCGGCCTCCGCGGCACCGCGCAGCTCCACCGCCGCCGCGGCGAGCGTCTCCGGCGTCTGCCCGCCACGCAGGATCGCCAGCGCCAGGCCGAGCCGGCCCTGCGGACAGTTGGCGGCCGCCGATTTGCGGTACCAGTCCGCGGCCTCCTCCAGGTTCTGCATCTCGTCGGGGCCGGAGGTGAGGATGTAGGCGAGCAGCGCCTGGCCGTCAGCAGAGCCGGCCTCGGCGGCGCGGCGCGCCCAGAGCAGCCCCTTGGCGAAATCCGGCGCCTGCGCCGCCGGCGCGCCCTGGAACAGATCCGCGGCTGCCGCGGTGGCGGCGCCGGGCGCAAGCCCGCGCACGCACAGGGTGGCGAGCAGCGTCTGCGCGTCGACATAGCCCTGCTCGGCGGCGCGCTCCAGCCAGCGCACCGCCTCCGCCGGGCTGAACGGCACCGTGCCGCCTTCGATATAGGCCCGGCCGACCCGGTATTGCGCCTCCGCCAGCCCCGCTTCCGCAGCACTGGCCAGCAGCGGGAAGCCGCGCGCGGACTGGCCGGCCTCGATCAGCTCCAGCGCCCGCGCCAGGCGCGCGCGAGGCGAAAAGCGCGCGGTGATGCCGCTCAGCAGACCCATGCGGCCATCCTCACGGCTCGCGCATTCCGTCCATGGCCACCGGCAGCACGCGGCCGAGCATGTAGTCAAGCACCGTGCGCTTGCCGACCTTGATGTCGGCGGTGACGGGCATGCCGGGCACGAGATGGAACCCGACCGGCGTATCGTGCAGCTTCACCCGGTCGAGACTGATGCGGACGCGATAGAAAGTCTGCGCGCCGAGCGCCGGGTCCGCCAGCGCCTGCTCCTCCTGGGTGCCGCTGTTCGCCGAGTGGGAGAAGCTGTCCGGGCTCACCACCCGCACCCGCCCTTCGGCGAAGCCATACTGGGTGAAGGGAAAGGTATCGAACTTCACCGCCACCGGGTCGCCGACATGGACGAAGCCGGCATCACGGCCGAGCACGTTGGTCTCCAGCTCCAACGGCGCGTTGGCCGGCACCAGGGTGAGGAACTGGCTGCCCGACTGCAGCACGGACCCGACCGAGACCTTGGCCACCGTCATCACCACCGCATCCTGCGGCGCCCGCAGCTCAACCAATTGGCGGCGCAGCTTGGCCTTCTTGAGCTGCTCGACGGCATCGGCGAGCTTGCGCCCCTGCTCGACCAGATCTTTCGATATCTCGGCGCTCCACGCTTCGCTGAAGGCGTCACGCTCGGCGATCAGCGCCTGGCGCTCGCGCGCGTTGGATTCGGCGCTGCGCTCGTCGCTGGACAGATCGCGCTGCATGCCGAGCCTTGTATCGGTGGCGGCGAGCGAATTCAGCCGGCTGCCGACCTTGTCGCGCTCCAGGGTCTGGCGCATCGCCTCGACGCTCGAGGCGACCGACAGGCGCTGGCGCAGGATCGTCGCCTGCTCGACGTCGCGCGCGATCTGGGTCTGCAGACTGTCGATCTTGCGCTGGTAGTTCTCCAGCTTGGCGACGCGCTCGGCTTGGCGCTGGGCGAAGGCCGCCGCCTGCAGCCGTGCCTCGGACCCGCCACCGTCGCCGGTATAGACGGTGCCGTTCGCCTCCGCGCGGAGGCGGTCCACTTCGGCCTGCAGACTGCCCACCTGCTGCTCCAGCGAGCCCATGTCGGCGGACGCGAAGGTGGGGTCGAGCTGGGCCAGCAGGTCGCCGGCATGCACCAGCTCACCCTCGCGCACATTGATGGCGCGCACGATCGCCGTCTCCAGCGGCTGGACGACGATGCTCGGGGTCTCGGCGACCACCTTGCCCTGCGCCGTGACGACCTTGTCCACCGGGATCAGCGCCGCGGTGGCGATGGCGGATATCACCAGCGCCGAGACCACCCAGGTGACGGCCCGGGCGATGAGGGCGGCCGGGGTGGCGATGACCGCCGCCGATGGCGATTCGAATTCGAGCAGCGCATCCGCCGCGTGCCCCGCCGCGTGACCCGCCGGCGCGCGGCCGCCGATCACCGCCAGCTTGCCCTCGGACCCGCCGGTCCCGACCAGTGCACCCATGACCGTCCCGATCCTCTTGCCTAGTCCCGTTCCCAGCGCCACCAGTTCTTCACGACGTCAGTTCTACGCGACGTCAGTCTCCCTGGGCCAGCACCGGCCCGACGCTGGCGGGGCGGTTGGCCGGGTCCTGCATGTGGCGGTTCTGCTGCAGCCAGAGCTGGCGATAGATGGCGCAGCGTTCGACCAGCTCGCGATGTGGGCCCATATCGACCACCTTGCCCTGGTCGAGCACCAAAATCGCGTCGCAATCGACCAGCGAGGAGAGCCGGTGCGACACGATCGCCATGGTCCGGCCGCGGCCGATGCGCTTGAGATTGGCGTTGACCAGCGCCTCGCTCTCCGGATCGAGCGCCGAGGTCGCCTCGTCGAGGATGAGGATGCGCGGGTCATTGATCAGCGCGCGGGCGATGGCCAGGCGCTGGCGCTGGCCACCGGAAAGGTTGGGCGAACCTTCCTCGATGAAGGTCTCGTAGCCCTGCGGCATCCGCTCGATGAACTCCTCCGCCCCGGCCAGCCGCGCGGCGCGCACCGCGTCCTCCAGGGTCAGCCCCGGTCGGCCGGCGAGGATGTTCTCCCGCACGGTGCCGCGGAAGAGGAAATTGTCCTGCAGCACGACGCCGAAGCTGCGGCGCAGGTGCGGAAGGTTGATCTCGCGCAGCTCGCTGCCGTCGATCTTCACGTAGCCATCATATTCGCGGTTGATGCCCTGCAGCAGCCGGGTGATGGTGGATTTGCCCGAGCCGCTCTTGCCGACGATGCCGAGCATGGTCCCGGCCGGGACGCTGAACGAAACCTTCTCCAGGGCCTTGGCCTTGGCACCGGGATAGGCAAAGGTGACGTTCTCGAAGGTGACGGCGCCGCTGAACCGCGGCCGGAGCCCGCGCGAGACGCCGGAAATCTCGGTCGGGTGGTTCAGCACCATCGCCGCCTCGGCGACCGCGGCGCGCACTTCTTCCATGTCCTCGATCAGCCGCGCCAGCCCGACCAGCGGCTGGGCCAGGCGCATGCCGAGCAGCATGAACGCGATCAGTCCGCCGACCTGGACGGTGGAAGCCTGCTCCAGCACCAGATAGGCGCCGAGCAGCAGCACGCCGCGCTCGATGAAGCGCTCGATCGGTGTCACCAGCGTCGCCGGCCAGTTGGACAGGCGCCCGGCCTCCAGCCGCTTGCGGCTGGCATCGGCGACGCGCTCGTCCCAGACCTCCTTCTGCACCGGCTCCATGGCCAGCGACTTCACCGTGCGGATGCCGTGCACGGTCTCGACCATGACGACGCTCTTGCGCACCTCGGCCTCGATGGCGCGGCCGACCTTGACGCGGATCGCCGGCAGGAAGGCAAGGATGATGAGCGCGATCAGCACCGACCCGGCCACCACCATCCAGGCCAGGGTGGCGCTGAGATAGAACAGGAACGGCAGCAGCACGAGCAGGGTGAAGAGATCCAGGAAGGTCGTAAGCATCTTCCCGGTGAGGAACTCACGCAGCTTCCAGATCTGGTGCAGGCGGTGATTGGTCTGGCCGGCCGGGTTGCGCTCAAAATAATCGATTGGCAGCGCCAGCAGACGGTTGAAGATGTGCAGGTTCAGCGTGCTGTCGATGCGCGCCGCCACCACCTGCGTCAGCTCGCGACGGGCATAGCCGAGCAGCGTCTCGTAGAGGACGCCGACGCCGAGGATGGTCGAGATCAGCACCAGCGTGGACAGGCTCTGATGCACCAGCACCCGGTCGATCACCGTCATGACCAGAAGCGGCGGCAGGATGGTGAGGACGCTGAGCGCGATCGAGGCCAATCCGATATCGCGCAGGATGCGCCGTTCGCGCAGCACGGCGCGGGCGATCCAGCCGAAGGTGAAGGGCGCGTCCGCTTCCGGCGCGCCGCGCGGCTTGCGCACCAACATCGCCTCGCCGCTCCACACCTGCTGCAGGCGGAGCTCGTCGACGGCGACCGGGTCGGCCGAGGCCGGGGCGCGCGGATCGCGCAGAAACACGACGTTGCGCGCCGGATTGGCGCCGACCAGCAGGCCCGCGCCGCCATCGGAGAACAGCAGCACCACCGGCGCCGGGCTCTTCAGCTTCAGCAACTGGGCCCAGCTCAGGCGGGTCGCCTTGGCCCACAGGCCGCTGTTGCGGACCCAGGCGAGCAGCGCCAGCGCCGAGACCACCTCGCCACGCGGCACGCGCAGGTCGTTCGTGTCGAGATCGATCCCATGATAGCGGGCGGCGGCGAGGATCGCGCGCACCCGCACCGGGGCCTGGTCGCCCTCCCCGGCCGCCGGGTCGGCGCCGGCACCCGTGGACGGCGGCGCGGCGGGCGGAGCCTTGGCATCGCCGGCCGGGATCGCGTCAAAATTGTCCAAGACCGACCTCTCAGTGCTTCGTTTGGCCGAATCCCGGCCGATCATCGCGCCGCGGCACCAACCGATGCGTGGCCCACCGAATGGCGGCGGCGTGGCGGCCATTTGCACGCCACGCCGGCACGCTTCACGATGACAGTCTACCAGGACCGTTACCGAAAGCGAAGCAGGATCCCACACCATGCCGATACGCCCCGCGACCACGGCCGACCTGCCCGAGATCCAGGCGATCTACGCCCATCACGTGCTGCACGGCACCGGCACGTTCGAGGAGGTGCCGCCGTCGGTCGAGGAAGTCTCCGCCCGCTTCGCCGGCGCCACTGAAACCGGCGGGCGGGCCGGTTGGCTGGTGGCGACGGACGCGACCGGCGTGCAGGGCTATGTCATCTACGCCCAGTACCGCGACCGCAGCGGCTACCGGTTCTGCGCCGAGGACGGGGTCTATGTGCGCGACGACGTGCGCGGCCAGGGACTCGGCAAGACGCTCGTCGCCGCCGCCATCGAAGCCGCCGCCGCCGCCGGCTACACCCAGATGATCGCGGTCATCGGCGACCAGGCCAATGCCGGCTCGATCGGCCTGCACGCCAGCCTCGGCTTCCGCCAGGTCGGGCTGCTGCGCGGCGTCGGCTTCAAGTTCGGCCGCTGGCTGGACGTGGTGCTGATGCAGCGAGCGCTGGCGGAGACCACCGCGCGCTGATCATCTGGACATAAGCATATGTTTATGTCATTGACACCGACATGAACCGCCTGCTCACCGCGCTGCGCGCCGCCGCCGAGCCCACCCGGCTGCGCCTGCTCGCGCTCGCGGAGCGCGGCGCCTTCTGCGTCCTCGATCTCACCGAGATTCTCGGCCAGTCCCAGCCGCGCCTGTCGCGCCATCTGCGCCTGCTGTGCGAGGCCGGACTGCTCGAACGCACGCGCGAGGGCGCCAATGTCTGGTTCAGCCTCGCCGGCGGCGACGCCGGCAGCATGGTGCGCGGCCTGCTCGCCCGCCTGCCGGAGGACGAACCCACCCTCGCCGCCGACCGCCGCCATGGCGCGCGCGTCCTCGCCGAGCGCGCCCGCGTCGCCTCCGAACGCTTCCGCCGCCAGGGCGCGGACTGGGACGAGATGCGTGCGCTCGACCTGCCTGCCGGCGCGGTCGAAGCGGCGCTGCTTGATCTCCTGCCCGGCGGCCCGCTCGGCGCCGTGCTCGACATCGGGACCGGCACCGGACGGCTGCTCGAAGTGCTCGCCCCGCATGTCCGCGCCGGCATCGGCGTTGATGCCAGCCGAGCGATGCTGGCTCTGGCCCGCGACCGGCTCGCCCGTCCCGGTCTCGGCCATTGCACCGTGCGCCAGGCGGATATGTACCGCCTGCCCTTCGCCGACGGCGCCTTCGACTTCGCCGTACTGCAGATGGTGCTGCACTACGCCGAGGACCCGGCCGGCGCCATCGCCGAGGCGGCGCGGGTGCTGCGCCCGGGCGGGGAACTCGTCGTCGTCGACCTCGCCCGCCACCAGCGCGCCGACATCGTCGACCGCCTCGCCCATCGCTGGCCTGGGTTCGAGGATGAGGCGCTGCGCCGCCTGTTCGCCGCCTCCGGTCTCGCCGCGTTCCCGCCCGTCATCGTCGCCGGGCCGCTGGAGGTCCGCCTCTGGCACGGGCTGCGCGCCGCCGCCGCGCTGGCCGCCTGACCCGCGACCCATCGTCGCGCCAAGCCGGGGCCGCTCAGAGCAGCACTTCCACCGCGCGCGCCTGCCATTCCTGCAGCTTCTCGTAGAGCGGCCGACGCGCCCAGGCGGCCGGGTCGACGCGCGCCGAATGGGCGACGTCGTATACGAACATCGCCTCCAGCCGCTGCGCGAAGCCCGGATCGAGGATGATCGCGCTGAGTTCGTTGTTGAAAACGACGCTGCGCCAATCCAGGTTTGAGGAGCCGACGGTGGACCAGAGACCGTCGATCACCGCCGTCTTGGCGTGCAGCACGGCGCCCTGGCGCTCGTAGATGCGCACCCCGGCATCCATGAGATCCTCGTAGTAGGCCCGCCCGGCCTCGATGGCGAAGGAGCTGGTGCTGTGCGCCGGCACCACCACCGCGACGTCGACGCCGCGCCGGGCGGCGCGTTCGAGCGCGTGCACGAGCTGCGGCGTCGGCACGAAGAAGCCGGTGGTCAGGTGAACGCTGTGCCGCGCCATGGCGATGGCGACGAGCAGCGCCTCGTAGATCTGCGGATGGTCGCGCACCGGCGCCCCGTCCACCGCCGCGACCATGGCGTTGCCATAGAGTGCGCCGGGGGTCGGCGGTGGCGGCGGGATCGGCGGGCCGTTCTGCCCCTGCCACTCCTGCATGAACAACTCCTCGAAGCGCGCCGCCACCGGGCCCTCGATGCGCACGTCGGTATCGCGCCAGGCCATGCGGTCCGGATCGGTCTGCGCTGGATTGGGGCGGTTGAAATAGACCGGCGAGATGTTCACCCCGCCGGTGATCACCACCCGCCCATCGACGACGAGCAGCTTGCGGTGGTCGCGGCGGTTGAGATCGAGCGCCACCCGCGCGCTCGGCCGCAGCGGATTGTATTCGAGCACGTTGGCCCCAGCGGCGCGCAGCCGCTCGAACAGCGCCGAGGGCGCGTCCTGCGAGCCCCAGGCATCGTAGACGACGTTGACCACCACGCCCTCGCGGCGTTTGCGCACCAGCAGATCGATCAGACGCCATTTCGGATCCGGGTCGAACTCGTAGCTCTCGATGTCGATGCGGTGGTGGGCGGACAGGATGGCCTCGGTCATCGCGGCGTAGGTCGGCTCGCCATTGGCCAGCAGCCGCACCGAGTTGCCGGCGTAGAAATGCTCGCCGGCGACGCGCTCGCCCTCGCGGCGCAGCGCCTGCGCCTCGCCGGCCGGGTCGGCGGCGGCGAGCCCGCTGGTATCGACGTGCGGCAGCGTCGCGCAGCCGCCCGCCAGCGCCACGAGCAGCGCGCCATACAGCGCGCCATATCGGGCCCCGTACCGGGCCCCGTACCGGGCCCCATACGCCCAACGTCGCTCCGGCCGATGGTCGCGGACCGTCATAGCCCCCCTCGCCAGTCCCCCCGAACATGCCTAGTCTGCCGACAGACTATGGAGCGATTGCGGCGGAACGCCAGGAGCGCAGGTGGGGATGACAATCGGATCAGCCAACGGGCGGAGCGTGCGGCGTGCGGCGGCCGCCCTGGCGGCGGCATGGATGCTGGCCGGCTGCGTCACCGCGCCGCCGGCCGCCCCGCCCTATCCGCCGGTGCCGCCGGTGCGGCCGGAGACGCTGCCGAAGCCGCCGGTCTCCGAGGCACCGCTGATCTGGGAGCCGGGGCATTGGGACTGGTCCGGCACCACCTACAACTGGCAGGCGGGCGCCTGGGTGCCGCGTGCCGGCCATGGGACGATGTGGCAGGACGGGTACTGGGAGAAGAAGGGCGATACCTGGTCCTGGCTGCCGGGCCATTGGCAGTAGGTCCAATGGCTGCAGGCGGGGGAACGGGCATGGTCCGCAAGCCGGAGGGCATGACAATGGGCAGGCATGGATGGGTGCTGCTGGCGGCGCTGGCGGCGCCAGGCGTGGTCGCGGTGGCCGGGATGGCGGCGACCCGGGCCGCGGCGGCCGATGCGCCGGCCAAGCCGGCGGCGGCGGAAGCGAAGCCGGTCTCGCCGCGCATCTACGACGGCAGCTACCAGGGCCGGGCGCGGCTGGTGCACGGCACCGACGCCGCCTGCCCGGCCTCGCGCTACGGCGTGGTCGATATCGGCGATGCGGCGCTGGTCTTTCCCTACCAGCCGGGCTTGGTGCTGGCCGCTTCGCTGCAGCCGGACGGCAGCCTGCACGCCGCCGACGGCAAGGCAGTGCTCGACGGCAAGGTGGCGAGCGGGCGGCTCGTCTTCACCGTGCGCACGCCGGACTGCGAGACCCAGTTCCATGGCCACGTCGTCTGGAACCATCCCTGAGGGGGATTCAGCCCCCTTTAACCCGGCGGGCCGAGATTCGCACAGCCCGGAGGTGGGAGAGGACGGCATGCGGTGCGGCGTCCGCTGGCGCGCGGCGGTCTCGATGATGGCGGCAGGCCTGACGCTCGGCGGCGCGGCGCTCGCCTCCAAGGCGCTCGCCCCCAAGGCGCTCGCGCAGGAGATGCTGACCCGCGGAGACTCGGCGGAGCGGGTGCGGCCGGACCCGACGCTCACGCCCGGCGCGATCGACCCCACCGTCACCCAGGCGAACATCCACGCCACCATCTGCCGCACCGGCTGGACGCGCGCCATCCGCCCGCCTCAGCCCTATACGGAGGCGCTGAAGCGCCGTCAGGTCGACGAATACGGCTACCCCGACCGGCGCCTCCGCGCCTACGAGGAGGATCATCTGATCCCGCTCTCCCTCGGCGGCTCGCCCACGGACCCGCGCAATCTCTGGCCACAGCCGCGGCACGTGGCGGGCGGCTGGGACGCGGCGCGGAAGGATGATCTGGAACTCTGGCTGCACGATCTGGTCTGCCAGGGCCGCATGGGCCTGGCCGAAGCGCAGCACGCCATCGCCGGCGACTGGGTGCGCACCTATCGCCGCTACCCGCCACCGCCGGAGATCGCCGGCAGCGCCTATGCCCACGGCGTCGGCGGCGACTACGGCGGCCACTGGGCCCGCTGACGCCGGCGCCGAATTGGACTACTCCTGGCGGCCGTGCCACCGGAGAACGCCCGATGCGGATCACGCGCCTTCGCACCACCGTCGTCCACCTGCCCCTGCCCCGGCCGATTCTGAGCGCGATCTTCGAGATCCGCTCGGCCGACTGCGTGCTGGTCTTCCTCGAGACCGACGCCGGCCTGATCGGCGAGGGCCTGGTTTTTTCCATCAATGACCGAAGGCTGGACGTGATCCACGCCATGGTCCGCAGCCTGGAGCCGCTGGTGGTGGGGCTCGACCCGACCCGCTCCGGCGCCTTCCGCGCGCGCGTGTGGAAGGAGATCAATTTCCTCGGCCACAAGGGCGTCTCCATCCTCGGCCTGGCCGCGATCGAGACGGCGCTGTGGGACCTGCGCGGCAAGCAGGCCGGGCTGAATGTCGCCCGCCTGCTCGGCGCCTGCCACGACGCGGTGCCGACCTACGCTTCGGGCGGCATGTGGCTCTCCTCCAGCATCGACGAACTGCAGCAGGAGGCCGCGGCGTTTCTCGCCCAGGGGTTCCGGGCGATGAAAATGCGCCTCGGCAAGCCGGACGCGGACGAGGACATCGCCCGCGTCCGCGCCGTGCGCGCGGCGATCGGCCCGGACATCAAGCTGATGGCCGACGCCAACCAGCAGATGACGGTGCCGCAGGCGATCCGCCTCGGCCGCCGGCTGGAGGAATTCGGCCTTGCCTGGTTCGAGGAGCCGGTGCCGTATTGGGACCATGACGGCGAGGCCGCCATCGCCGCCGCGTTGGATACGCCGATCGCCTCGGGCGAGACCGAACACACGCATCAAGGCATCCTGGACATGCTGCGCCGGCGCTCGGCGGACATCCTGATGCCCGATCTGCAGCGCATGGGCGGGCCGGGGGACTTCATCAAGGCCGGCCACCTCGCCGAGGCGTTCGACATCCCGCTCTCCTCGCACCTTTTCAGCGAAATGAGTCTCTCCCTGCTCGCCGCGCTGCCGAACGCGATGTTCCTCGAACACATGCCCTGGTTCGAGCCGATCTATCGCGAGCGCATCGAGCTCGACGGCAACGGCAACGCCATCGTGCCGGACCGCCCGGGCTGGGGGTTCTCGTTCGATCCCGAGGCGATCCGGCGCTTCGGGGGCTGAGGCCGCCCGCAAGGAGGTCGCCCGCAAGGAGGTCCCCATGTCACACGCCGTCGCACCTGCGGCCGAGCTCCGCCCGCACCCGGCGCTGTTCACCCCGGTGCGCCAGCCGGTCCGCCCGACGCTGCGCCCGCTCAAGGTGGTCTCGCCCTACGCGCCGAGCGGGGACCAGCCGGGCGCGATCGCCGATCTGCTCGCCGGGCTCGCCCGCAACGAGCGTGACCAGGTGCTGCTCGGCGTCACCGGGTCCGGCAAGACCTTCACCATGGCCAAGGTGATCGAGGCGGTGCAGCGGCCGACGCTGATCCTGGCGCCGAACAAGACCCTGGCGGCGCAGCTCTACGGCGAGATGAAGGCGTTCTTCCCGGAGAACGCGGTCGAGTATTTCGTTTCCTACTACGACTACTACCAACCGGAAGCCTACGTGCCGCGCACCGACACCTATATCGAGAAGGACGCGCAGATCAACGAGGCCATCGACCGCATGCGCCACGCCGCGACGCAGGCGCTGCTGGAGCGCAACGACACCGTCATCGTCGCCTCCGTCTCGTGCATCTACGGCATCGGCTCGGTCGAGACCTACGCGAAAATGGTGGTGAAACTCGAACGCGGCGGCACCATCGATCGCGACCGGCTGGCGCGCGCCCTGGTCGAACTGCAATACCGCCGCAACGATGCCGGCTTCCAGCGCGGCACGTTCCGCATGCGCGGCGAAACGGTGGACATCCACCCCAGCCACTACGAGGACCGCGCCTGGCGCGTCAGCCTGTTCGGCGAGGAGATCGAATCCATCGACGAGTTCGATCCGCTCACCGGCGAGCGCACCGCCTCGCTCGAATCCATCACCGTCTACGCCAACAGCCACTATGTCACGCCGCGCCCGACGCTGGCGCAGGCGGTGGGCGAGATCAAGCGCGAGCTCAAGGAGCGGCTGGCGCAGTTCAATGAAGAGGGCAAGCTGCTGGAGGCGCAGCGGCTCGAACAGCGCACCATGTTCGACATCGAGATGATGGAAACCACCGGCTCGTGCAAGGGAATCGAGAACTACTCGCGCTACCTCACCGGCCGCGCGCCGGGGGATCCGCCGCCGACCCTGTTCGAGTACCTGCCGGAGAACGCGCTGCTCGTCGTCGATGAGAGCCATGTCACCGTACCGCAGATCGGCGGCATGTACCGCGGCGACTTCAACCGCAAATCGGTGCTCGCCGAATTCGGCTTCCGCCTGCCCTCCTGCGTCGACAACCGGCCGCTCAAGTTCGAGGAATGGGAGCGCTTCCGCCCGGAAACGATCTTCGTCTCCGCCACACCCGGCCCGTGGGAGATGGAGCGCACCGGCGGAACCTTCGCCGAGCAGGTGATCCGCCCGACGGGCCTGATCGACCCCGGGGTGGAGGTGCGCCCGGTGGAGCACCAGGTCGATGACCTGCTCGCCGAATGCCGCGCCGCCGCCGCCGGCGGCGGGCGCGTTCTGGTGACGACGCTGACCAAGCGCATGGCCGAGGACCTCACCGAGTATCTCGGCGAGCAGGGCGTGAAGGTGCGCTATCTGCACTCGGACATCGACACGCTGGAGCGCATCGAGATCATCCGCGACCTGCGCGTCGGCGTGTTCGATGTCCTGATCGGCATCAATCTGCTGCGCGAAGGGCTGGATATCCCCGAATGCGCGCTCGTCGCCATTCTCGATGCCGACAAGGAGGGATTCCTGCGCTCGCAGACCTCGCTGATCCAGACCATCGGCCGCGCCGCGCGCAATGTCGACGGGCGGGTGATCCTCTATGCCGACGTGATGACGCGCAGCCTGCGCGCGGCGATCGAGGAGACGGACCGGCGCCGCGCCAAGCAGCAGGCGTGGAACGAGGCGCACGGCATCACGCCGCAATCGGTGCGCCGCGAGATCGGCAAGGTGCTGGAGAGCGTGTTCGAGCAGGACTACGTCACCGTCGCGCCGCTGCCCTCCGGCGGTCGGAAGCCGGCGGTGAGCGAGTTCGTCGGCAAGGACCTCCGCGCCGCGGTGGCGGAGCTGGAGAAGCGCATGCGCGCCGCCGCCGCCGACCTGGAGTTCGAGGAGGCGGCGCGCCTGCGCGACGAGATCCGCCGCCTGGAGGCGCTGGATCTCGGCCTGGAGCCGCCGCCTGCCGCCGCCGCCACCCTGCGCCCGCCCACGCGCCGCGACCGCGCGCCGGTGCCGATGGGGCCCGGCGGCG
>DAIDKZ010000113.1 GCA_027449745.1 Acetobacteraceae bacterium
GAGACGGCATGGAACATCGCCGCCCGCGCGCCGAGCCGGCGGTGCGCGACCCAGGCGAGGGTCAGGCTGTCGACCCCGCCGCTGACGGCGACGGCCAGCGGCGCGCAGCCCTCCAGCACCGCCTCCAGCCGCGCCTGCGCCGCCGGCGCCGGTTCAGCCGCCATCATCGCGTCCATCCGGCGCCTCCGCCATCGCGGCCCCGGCCCGCTCCGCCGCGGCCTGGCGCAGACGCGCCCGCTCCGCCTGGCCGGCGACGGCGGCGACGTCGTCGATCTCGGCCTTGGCCGTCGCCCCGCCGGGCCGCTGCACCCGCTTCACCCGCAGACTGCGCCCCTCGACCTCGGCGTGCACGGCCTCGCGCGGCAGCGCGAGGGCGCGGACCAACTGGGTTCGCAGCCCGATCGTCGTCGTCTCGCGGAACGCGGCGTCTGCCGCCGCGGCCATGGCATCGGGCTGAACCAGAAGCTGGATATGGGTGAGCAGCCGGCCCTTCTTGCCGCAGGCCGGCATCTGCAGCGCATCGAGCACGCCGGGCAGGGCGCGGAGCCGCTCCAGCCCGACGGCGAGATCCTCCGGCGATTGGTCGTCCACCTCGAAGCTGATGACGCCGAGCCACCGCTCCCCGTCGGCCGCCGGCGCATCCTCGAACACCAGCACGCGCAGGCAGTTGGCCAGCCCCGGCAGCCGCCGCGTGCCGAAGCCGGTGCCGCTCGCCGCGAGCCGGCGCGCCGGCCCCGGCGCGGGCGGGGTGGCGGCGAGGTAGCGCAGGATCGCCGCGCCGGTCGGCGTCACCCGCTCGCCGCCGATGCCGTCGTCGATCAGAGCGAACCCTTCGAGCAGCAGAACCGTCGCCGGCGCCGGCGCCGGCATCCGGCCATGCGCGGTGGTGATCTGGCCGGCGCCGAGCGGCAGCGGCGCCACGCTCCAGCGCGCCGGGCCGATTGCCTCGATCAGCCAGGCGGCGGCGAGGATGTCGGCGATGGAATCGGCGGCGCCGATCTCGTGGAACGTCACCGCCTCCGGCTCGACACCGTGGACCTTGCCCTCCGCGGCGGCGAGCAGGGCGAAGATGCCGATGGCGTGGGCCTGCACCGGCTCAGGCAGGGACGACGTGGCGATGCGGGCGCGGATCTCGCACCAGGACGTGTGCGCGGGCGGAGCCGGCGCCTCGACCTCGAAGCGCAGTCCGCCCAACCCTTCCTGGTGGTGCCCTTCCTGGTGCCGGAGGGTCCGGCAGACGAGCGGGGTCAGGGCGCGCGCGGCGGCGATGGTGGCGGCCTCGAAGCCGGGGAACGCATCGAGCAAGGCGGCGACGAACATGTCACCGGCGATCCCTCCCAGCGGATCGAGATGGATCTGTCGCACGCCGCACCCTCCTCAGCCGGCTCCCGTCCGGCACCCCATGGTGGGCCAGACTCGCGCGCCACTCAACCGCGCGTGCGTTCGATCGGGGCTTGAGCGGCCGGCGCCGGGGACGCCATAGTGGCAGGGGCCGGAATGTCCGGGCGCGGGGGAATAGCGCATGAGTGGCTTCAGCGACGCGGCTCTCGGCCCGCTGGCCGCCGTGCTGCCGGCGCTGAATACCGGCGCGGCTGCAACGACCCCTCCCGCCGGCGCAGCCACGGCGCTTTCGCTCGCCGGCTGGCTCGGCGCGCGCGGCCTGCCCGCGGCCCCCTGGCAGCCCGACCCGGCCTGGCTTGCTGCGACGCCGCCCAGCCTGCCGCTCGACGCCAACGCCATGGCGACCGTCGGCGCGCTGGCCCAGCTGCGGGCACAGGCGCTGTCGCAGTTCGGCATCGACCTTCTGGATCCCGCCCAGGCCGGGGCGCTGGCGCCGGCTGTGGCATCCATGAACACTCAGCTCACCTCCATCGCCCCGCCCGGCTTCGACCCATCCGGCTGGGTCCAACTCGGGGCGTTGAACAACGCCGTCGACCAGACTCAGCAGGCGCTGTCCAGCGGCGTTCTCACCCCCTCGCCGGCGCTGGCGCAGACGATGAACGCGCCGGCGGGGGTACCGATGGCGAGCTGGTTCCCCCTGCTGCGCTCGGTGCTGGCGATGGCGCCGCTGATCGCCAGCGCCAACCAGCTCGGCCTCAACCTCGCCGACAATTTCACCCCACCCCTCGCCAACGCGCTGCGCGCGCTGCGCGGAGTGGACGTGCCGCCGGTGCCGCCGGACAGTCTCGCCCTGATGTCGAATGTCAGCTCCGGGCTGCAGGCGACGTCGCAGCTGCAATCGAGCCTCGGGGTGGATCCGCTGGCGATCGGGCTCCCGGCGACGCAGGCGCTAGTCGCGGCCAAGCTCGGCACGACGATGCAGGGTCTGGGCTCGGCCATGGGCGTCGATCCGCAGGCCCCTGGGGCGCTGGCGGCGGCGCTGCCTGCCCTGCCCTATTGCCCGACAACCTTGGCGCCGCCAGCGGTGGTGCAGGCGGCGCTGGCGGTCGATCCGGCAGCGGCCGGCGCGCTCGCCTGGCAGGTGCCGCCGCTCACGTCCCTCCCGGTGCTGACCACCGGCCTGCCGGCAACCGGACTGGCGGCCCAGCTTGCCCAGAGCCTCGGCATCCAGAGCTTCGGCATCGCTGGCGTGCCGGCTTAGAGCAACCTCCGATCTGACCGAGCCGTTCCGGCTCGGGCCGATCGGAGATAAGTTGCTCTAGAGTCATAGGTTTCTAGAGCACGACCGTCCGACCAGATGATTCCATCAGGTCGGACCGTGCTCTAGCGCAGGCGCCTCAGTTCGACCCCGACCAGCTGCCCGGAACCGGCGCGCCGAGCGAGCCGTCCGGGCGCTGCGGCCGGTAGCGGAACTCCACCTTGCGATAGACGAAGCTGCAGCTCTCCTCCATCGCGTGCGCTTCCTCCCAGTCCAGCCCGACGATGAGCACGTCGGTGAAATCGAGGCGCAGATAGACTTCGCCGGTGTAGCGCGAACCGCTGGGGCGGCGCTTGACCAGGGTGGCGGAGTCGAAGCGCACCCGATCGCAGCAATTGCGGAACAGCACCAGCGAGGTCTGGTCCATGCTGCGCTTGAAGGTGATCGGCTTGACATCGACCGGGTAGCCGAGCCCGCCGGCCCGCAACGCACGCGGATCGGCCGAGCGGAAGCGCGCGAACCCGGCATTTCGCTCCTTCGGCTCCTTCTTCTTGCCGCTCGTGCCGCCGGTTCCCGTCTGCTCGGTCATCTCCGGCGCATCGTCGGCGATGCCGATCTTGAAGCTGAAGCCGGTGACCTCGAAAAATCGGCCGACCTCGAACCCTTCGAGCAGCTTGTTCTCGCGCAGGTCGGCGGCGTCGATGGTCGTCTGGCACTCGGCCTCGATGGCGCGGCCCTTGAGCTTGAACATCATCAGCAGATCGGTGTTGTCCTCGGCCATCTCGGCCTCCTCTCGCGGTCCGGCGCGGCGCCGGGTTCCTGGGCCCTTCCCGCTCTCACAACCTCAGCCATCGCGCGGCTCGCTCCACTCCGCGGTGGCGGAGGGCGCGAAGGTCCCATCCGGCTTCTGGCGCTTGTAGACAACCTTGGCGCCACGGCAGATGAAGCTCGTCTTCTCTTTGGCGAGCGCGCCATCGCCCCAGGCGACGCCGGTGATCAGCACGTCGGTGAAATCCATGCGCAGGAAGGCGCGTGCGCCGAGCGCTCCAGCGGATCGGCGCTTGATCAACGTCGCCGACGCGAAGCTCTTGGAGTTGCAGCAGCATTCAAGAAAGATCGGCGAGGCGCGATCGACCAGCCGGGTGAAGCTGAAGGTGTCGAACTCGACGGGGTAAATCTCCTTGAAGTTGTCTTCGCTGAACTTCCAGAATCCGGCGAATGCGCCCTTGACCAACGGTGCTGGCGTGCCGCCGGCCGCCGGCTGGCTGAACGGACCCTTGCCCTTGTCCTCCTCGCGCACCGACAGGCCGAGCTCGAAATCCTCGAGCTCAAAGAATTTGCCAGCCTGAAAATCCTGCATCAGCGTGTCGCGCGCATCGATCGACAGCTGGCACTCGGCCGCCACCGCATCATTGCCGAGCACGAACTTCATCAACAGGTCGGTGGTGGCCGGGTCGCTGCTGGTGTTCGCCATGGAGCCTCCTTGCGCGCTTCCGTGCCAGGTTCGGCTGGTTCACGGGCTTCGGTCTGTTCAGGGGGCCGGGACGCGCGACAGCAGCCGCAGCATCACGGTCAGGCCTTCGAGCTGATAGTGCGGACGGAGAAAGAACCGCGCCTCGTACTGGCCCGGCAACCCGTCGCGCTCCTCCAGCACCACGCTCGCATCTTCGAGCGGATGCGTCGCCTTCCAGGCCTCCGAGGAGGTGCTGGGTGAACCGTCGACATAGCCGAGCAGCCATTCCTCGAGCCAGACCTGCAGCGCGGCGCGCGTTATGGTGCTGCCGACCTTATCGCGCACCATGCATTTCAGATAATGCGCGAACCGGCAGCAGGCGAACAGGTAAGGCAGACGCGCGGCGAGCACCGCATTCGCCGTTGCCGCGGGATCGTCGTAGGCGCGCGGCGCCTGCAGCGACTGCGCACTGATGAAGGCGGCGACATCGGTGTTCTTGCGATACAACAGCGGGATCAGGCCGCTCTGCGCAAGTTCCGCTTCGCGCCGCTCGCTGAGCGCGATCTCGGTCACGCTTTTCGTGTCCACCGCGCCATCGGCCGTGGGGAAGCGCAGCGCCGGTAGGTCCTCCACGATGCCGCCACTGTCCACCCCCCGGATGCGCGTGCACCAGCCGTAGAGCGCGAAGGCGCGGGCGATGTTGGCGGCGAATGCAAAGGCCGCGTTGGCCCAGAGATAGGCGCCGGCATCGGCGCCTTCCACCGCCTCCTCGAAGGCGAAATCATCCACCGGATCCGTGCGGGGGCCGTAGGGCAGGCGGGCGAGGAAGCGCGGCATGACGAGGCCGACATAGCGCGTATCCTCCGCCGCACGCAGCGCCCGCCAGGCGGCATATTCCGGGGTCTGGAAAATCCGTGTCAGGTCGCGCGGATTGGCGAGTTCGGCCCAGCTGTCCATCTGCATCAGCGAGGCCGCGGCGGCGGCGATGAAGGGCGCGTGGCAGGCGGCGGCGATCTGCGCCATGTCGGCGAGCAGCGCGACATCCTCCGGGCGATGGTCGAAAGCGTAGTCGCCGACCAGCACGCCGAACGGCTCGCCGCCGAACTGGCCGTATTCTTCCTCGTAGAGACGCTTGAAGATCGGGCTCTGGTCCCACGCGGTGCCGCGGAACTTGCGCAGCGTGCGGGCCAGTTCGCGCTTGGAGATGTCGAGCACGCGGACCTTGACCGTCGGGTCGCCGTCGGCGGCGCGCAGGAGAAAGGCGAGGCCGCGCCAGCTCGCTTCGAGCTGCTGGAACTCGCCATGGTGAAGAACGGCGTTCACCTGCTCGGCGAGCCGGAGGTCGATTTCGGCCCGCAGCGCCTCGATGGTCCGCCGCGGGTCGGGCCCGACGAGATGCGGCCAGATGCGCGCCTGCGCCACGAGGGCCGCCAGCGCCGCCTCCGGCACCGCTGCGCGCGGCCGCTCCAGCAATTCGGCGAAGGCATCGACGCCCATCCCCGGCTTGCCTCCTCAGTTGATCGCGACCTGCGCGCCCTGGATCGTCATGTTGCCGCTGGCGGTGAGCGACATCGTCCCGTTCGCGGTCACCGAGACGGTGGCGGCGCTGATGGTGACGCCGGAGCTATCGATCGTGATGCTGTTGCTGCCGACCTGCAAGGTGATCGACTGGCCGGCATTGATGCTCGACGAACCGGCGGAGACGGTGATCGAGTGATTGCCCTGAGAGACCGTCAGGCTGTCATTGCCCTGCGACACCGTCATCGAATTGTTGCCCTGCGAGACGGTGACCGAGTTGTTCCCTTGGGAAACCGTGATCGAGCGGTTGCCCTTGTCCACGGTCGTCGTGGTGTCCTGGGTGATCTTGACCGTCTCGTTGTTGAGGACGACCTTGTTGTAGTCCTTCTGGGCCTGGAAAAAGACCTCCTCGGAACCCTTTTTGTCCTCGAACCGAAATTCGTTGAACCCGCCGCCGCCCGTGCTCGAATTGGTCTTGATGGTGCTGCGTGTCTTGTTGTCGGGCAATGCATAGGGCACGGTGACGGAGGCGTTGTAAACCGAGCCGGTGATGATTGGGCGATCCGGATCGCCTTCGAGATGCTCGACGACAACCTCCTGGCCGACGCGCGGGAGGAACACACCGCCGAAACTCGTGCCCGCCCAGGGCTGCGCGACGCGGATCCAACAGGAGCTGGTATCGTCCTCCGCGGGACTGCGATCCCAGTAGAACTTGACCTGGATGCGCCCATACTGATCGGTGGTGATCTCGTCACCGGACGCGCCCGTGACCTTGGCGGTCTGGGGGCCGCGGATCACCGGCCATGGCGTGCGCCGGTCGAGACGATACTGGGTGGCGCCGGGAATGGCGCGGAAGCTGTTGCGATAGGTGTCGATCAGTTCGCCGCGACTGTCGGACCGCGCCTCCGCCATGCTCAGCGTGATGCGGGATTCGATGACCAGATATTCCTGGTTCATCGCCGTGTCGACGAAATCCTTAAGCGTGAACTTGCCGCCCGTGAGCATGCCGCGCGCGTTGGTGATACCGCCGAACACCTGTCGCCGCGCGCTGAGGTCCTGCATGCGGATGTCAGCCAGGGTGGTGCCGTTGGCGGCGGTATCGTGCGGACCCGGATAGGCGAAGACCTCGAGCGAATCGTGCGGATGCCCGCCGGGTTTGGTGGAGCGCGCACTGAGATCGCTGCTCGGGGTGGTGAAATTATAGTCGGTCAGCGCCACCGCGCCGGGCTGGAGCTGCATCTCCGCCGACCAGTCCCAGACATGGTCCTCCACCGCGCGCTGCTCGGTACGCTCCAGCTTGAACGGAATGGGCGTGGAGAGCGCGGTATGCGAGTTCGGATCGTCCGCCATGACCAGCGTGTGCTGCCCGTCGGCATGATCGAAATAGAAATACAGCCCGTACCGCTCCATCAGGCGGGTGACGAAGTCCAGCGACGTCTCGCAATACTGGACGCAATATTCCAGCGACGTGCTGCCCGAACTGTCCTGGCGTTTGTCGGTGACGCTGATCCCGGCCGCCGACAGAACGGCGTTGATGATGTCCCACGGAGCCTGGTTCTGATAGATCTTGCAGTCCTGCGCCCGCGACAGCAGCCAGATCTGCGGCCGCAATTCGATGCGGTAGCGATAGGCCGCGCCGCTCAGCCCAGCATGCACGATGCGCGCGATGATGCCGTTGATGTAGCGCTTCTGCTGCCCGGGCAGGGTGATCGCCACCGTCACCGAACTGCCGAGCATCGACGTCAGGTCGCCCTTCGCCTTGTCGCTCGACGCGGTGATGACATAGAGGAACGGCCGGCCCAGCTCCTCGGTTCCTTCGAGCCCTTCGAGCGAGAGGGTGAACCCCGGATCGGGGTCGATCGCCAGGGTCGTGTAGGCGGTGCCGCTGCTCTCGCTCATCGCATCCGTCCGTCTTCCCCGCCGGTGATGA